>NZ_JBFRDZ010000014.1:0-167190 GCF_052114025.1 Allobosea sp. RAF48 | reverse complement strand
GCCCGGTCGTCGACCAGAGCCAGCTCGACCAGGACCTGAAATACATCCAGATCGCCAAGGACGAGGGCGGCAAGCTGGTCTTCGGCGGCGAGCTGCTGAAGCGCGACACCCCCGGCTTCTACCTCGCGCCGGCGCTGTTCACCGAAACCACCAACGCCATGCGCATCTCGCGCGAGGAGGTCTTCGGCCCGGTCGCCAATATCGTCCGCGTCAAGGATTACGACGAGGCGCTCAGCCTCGCCAACGACACCGAGTTCGGCCTTTCGTCGGGCATCTGCACGACCTCGCTGAAGCACGCCACGCATTTCAAGCGCAACAGCGAGGCCGGCATGGTGATGGTCAACCTCCCGACGGCGGGCGTCGACTATCATGTCCCGTTCGGTGGCCGGAAGGGCTCCAGCTACGGCCCGCGCGAGCAGGGCGCCTACGCCAAGGAGTTCTACACAACCGTCAAGACCGCCTATACGCTAGGCGGGTAATCCGCCCATCGCATATCCATCGGTTACGACGCGAGCACTGGCCGTCGCTCCCGGCGGCAGGTCGCATCTTGCCGAGCCGCTGAGGCCATTCGCGCGTAGAGTTGCGGTTGGCGAGGCTGGGACAGGTTAAAGTGCCACAATGACGTGCGTGGCGACCACGCTCGCGAGACAGGCCAGCATTCCAGCGCTCAAACGGTAGCCGATCTTCGCGTTGGCTGCATTCTGCAGCCTCGCGTGGAAGGCGCTCCCGAGGAGTATCCAACCGAAGCCAATCGCAACGATCTCGACCGAAAGCACAGCGAGCCAAAGCAGCATGCCATCGGCCGCCGCCGGAAGCAGAACGAACGCGAAGATCAATCCTTTCGGATTGAGCAGCGTGGTCAGCAACACCCGCCGAAACGTGATCGATTGCCCGGAGAGGACGTGCGCATTGCTGCGCCTCCAAAGCGCGACGGCGAGATGAAGCACATACACGACGACGACGCCTTGCAGCGCCAACGCGAACCCCGGCTGCGCCGCGATCATCGGACCCAATAAGACCCTCAAGATCGTCACGGCCAGCAGATAGCCGGCGAGCTCAGCAGCCAACAGATATCTGGCGGACCGCCATCCAGCTTCCGCGCCAGCGGTCGCCAACAAGGTGTTGGTCGGACCCGGTGTCGCAAGCAGCGATGCGCAGGCGAAGGCGAATATCGGCAGGTGCATGGGCGCCTCTGGTGCCACAAGCTCGGTCCCTGTGCCTTGATCTCGGTCAGTCCCCGCAGGGCCTGGTCTTGGCTTGCCTCTGGCCAAATCAGGCCGCGGCCTTCGCGTGGGCCGCTCTCCCTGCAGCGGACCCAGGCGGCCTGCTCGCGGGCAACGGCTCATGGGCGGCCTTGTGACGCTGGGAGCATCCCAATCCTGCGCCAGCTTGTCCGCGGTTAATGCGCCTGTTCTCGCTGAAAACACCAGATGCAAATCCGTGCTTATCCGCGGCCGGGATGCCTTCCAGAGAGCCCGCAGCCCCGCCAGTGACGTTCGGCCTTCCATGAAAATATCAGATTGCGAGTTTGATGCATCAGTTGTAAGCAACCGCCTCCGGTTCTGACAATCGGCTCATCGGCGGGATACTCGTCTCTGCAGGTGAGCGAGAGGATCGTCGGGGACCGGCGCCGGAAAGCCTTACCGGCGCAAGAGGAGCCTCGCGCATGCCGTCAGTCAGTCGTCGTGATCTCATGGCAGCGGCGGCTGCCGCCGCCCTGGCTTCCTCGGTCGTCCCGGCCGCCCGGGCACAGAAGTTGCCCAAGGTCGAATTCCTTTATTCGCCCTTCGCCGATTACGCGCCGTTCTTCGTTGCCAAAGAGCTCGGTTTCTTCAAGGATTTCGGCGTCGAGGTGACGCTCTCTCCGAAGGGCGGCACGGCGGAGACCATCCAGTTGCTCGCTTCCGGCAATGTCGAAGCCGGCGCCGCAACCTGGGGCGCAGGCCTCTTCAATGCGCTCGACCGCGGCGCCACGGTTGCGATCATCGCCACTTCGGCCAGGATGCCGTCTACGGTCCCCTCGCCCTCTCCCTTCATGGTCTCGCAGAAGGCGTGGGACGCAGGCATCCGGACCGTCGCCGGGCTCAAAGGCAAGCGCGTCGGGATTCCCGGACCGAGCGGCTTCGGCATGTTTTCCGTCGCCAAGGCCCTGGAGAAGGGCGGATTGACGATCGAGGACGTCGAGCCGGTGTACCTGCCGCCGCCGGCGACAGCCGCCGCCTTCGCCAATGGCGGGCTCGAGGCGGGCTGGAGCATCGAGCCCTTCGCCCAGCAGCTGGAGAAGCAGGGTCTTGGCCGCCGGCTCGTCGAGGACCACACCTTCGGCACCGAGCTCGGCCTGATCGCCTTCAACCAGGACTTCGTCGCCAAGAACGAGGATGCGGTGGTTCGCTTCATGGCGGGCTATCTCAAAGCCGCCCGTCTGCTCGACAAGGGTGGCTGGAAGGACGACAAGATCCTCGACATCGTCGCCAAATACACCGGGACCGAGCGCGATGCCCTGCGCGGCATCCCCTATACGGTCCGCTCCGAGGACGGTGCCATCGACATGGCCTCGGTGCGCGAGCAGGAAGAGTTCTTCCGCAAGCGCGGCGCGCTCGAATACAAGGGGCCGGCCAAGATCGATGCCGTCTATCGTGTCGATCTCCTGAAGCGCGCCAACGAGCTCGTCGCGAGCAAGCCGTGACGGCGGCGGTGCTCGAGATCGCGCGTCCGGCCTCGATGGCAACGGCCCGTCCGGCGATCGAGGTCGGCCACCTCACCAAGGCGTTCTACGACAGCGAAAGCGACCGCGTGACCGTGGCCGTCTCCGATGTCAGCTTTACCGTGGCACGCGGCGAGTTCGTCTGCATCGTCGGGCCCAGCGGCTGTGGCAAGACCACGGTCCTGCGCATCCTGGCGGATCTCGAGCAGAAGCTCAGCGGCACGGTGACGCTGCATAGCAAGACCCCGCCGGCCATGGTCTTTCAGGAAGCGTCGGTCCTGCCCTGGCTGACCGTGTCGGAGAACATCGCCTTTCCGCTGAGCCTCAAGGGCGCTTCCCGCGCCGAGCAGGATGCGCGGGTCCGGGACCTCCTGGCACTCACCGGGCTCGCCGACTTTGCCGGGGCTCGCCCCCATCAACTCTCCGGCGGCATGAAGCAGCGCGTCTCGGTGGCGCGCGCTCTGGTCGACGACCGCGATATCCTGCTGATGGACGAGCCCTTCGGCGCGCTCGACGAGCAGACCCGCCTCGTCCTGCAGCAGGAGTTGCTGCGCATCTGGGAAACGACCGGCAAGACCGTGGTCTTCATCACCCACAGCGTCGACGAGGCGCTGACGCTGGCCGACCGCGTGCTCGTCATGTCGCCCCGTCCGGGCACCCTGGTCGCCGACCTCGATGTGCCGTTCGAGCGGCCGCGCGACGTTGTCGAGATGCGGCGCGACAAGCGCTTCTGGGATTTGACCTACGAGGTCTGGCGGCTGCTGGCCTCTCGGGCGGGGGCATGAGATGAGCGCCGTTCCCGTGACACTGACTGAAGACGAGCTGCGCCGGCTCAAGGCGCCGGCCCGGCGCGAGCGGCTCTTCCGGCTCGCCTCCTATTTCAGCCCGCTCCTGCTGTTGCTGCTCTGGGAGCTGTCGAGCCAGCTCAATCTGATCGACCGGCGCTTCTTCCCGGCCCCGAGCGCGATCGCCCAGACCGCCTGGCGCATGGTGCTGAGCTTCGAACTGTTCGACCATATCGGCGCCACGCTGCGCCGCGTCGGCGTCGGCTACGCCATGGGTGCCGTTCCCGGCATCGTCATGGGGCTCATCCTGGGCCTGTCGCGGCCAACCCGCCGGATACTCGGACCGATCTTCTCGGCTCTCTACCCCGTACCGAAGATCGCCATCCTGCCGCTGATCCTGCTGATCTTCGGCGTCGGCGACGCCTCGAAGTTCGTCGTCATCGCCATCGGCGTCTTCTTCCTCATGTTCTACAACACCATGAGCGGGGTGATGCAGACGCCGCAGATCTACATGGATGTCGCGAAGAATGCCGGCGCGAGCCGCTTCCAGACCTTCCGGCGTATCGCCTTCCCGGCCGCGCTGCCGAGCATCTTCACCGGGCTGAAGCTCGCCGCCGGCTCATCCTACATCATCATCGCCGCGGCAGAGTTCCTGGGAGCGCGCAGTGGCGTCGGCTTCTTCATCTGGGCGTCTTGGCAGACCTTCGCAGTCTCGCGGATGTTCGTCGGCATCGTGGTGATCTCGGCCTTGGGCTACCTCACCATCCTCGCGCTCGAGGCGTTGGAACGGCGCTTTGTGCCCTGGGCGAAGCACTGACGGCGGCGGGGGCAGAAGCTCATGACCGTAGGCACAGGCCCGGCCGCCACCAACCACCCACCCGTTTCGGAGCGCATCTATCTTGCGCTCCGGCAAGAGATCATGCGCTGCGAGATCGCTCCGGGGACGACGCTCGACGCCGCCGCCATCGCCCGTCGCTACGAAGTCTCGAAGACGCCGGTGCGTGACGCCATGCAAAAGCTCGCCGCCGACGGGCTGGTGACGATCCTGCCACGCAGCGGCTACCGCGTCGCCGCCATCACCTTCCAGGCCGTGCACGAGATCCTCGACCTGCGCGCGGCGATTGGCCCGCATGCGGCGCGGCAGGCGGCACGCTACGCCACGGCGGCCGACATCGCCGAACTGCGCCAGATCGTCCGGGAATATGCCGCGCCGCTCGATGTCGGCGCCATGCAGCAGGTGGCGCGGCGCTTCCACGTCGCCATCGCCCGCTGCAGCCGCAACAAGCGCGTCATCGCCTTGTCCGAGAACCTGTTCGACGAGCTCGAACGCCTCCTGCGTTTCGCCATCGATTTTTCCGTGAAGGCTGGCGAGCATTCCGACGAACACACCGCGCTCGTCGATGCGATCGAAGCGGGTGACGGCGAGCGGGCCGCGGCGATCGAGACCGCCCATATCCGGAGCGCCCGCGAGTTCCTGATCGAACGGCTGATGACGCTGGGCTATCTCTCGGAAAGCGAGATCCGGATCGGCAGCGCGGCGCGGAGTGCAGGCGAATGATCGCGGCCGCCGATGCGATAACACGGCTGTCGGCCGCCCTCGGTGGCAGCCCGGCAGCCAAGCTCGCCGCTTCGGCGCTGGTCGAGGCCGACGTGCTCGGGTTGCCGCGCTTCGGCGTCGGCATGCTCGATGAATGGACGGCCGGTACCGCGCCCCTGCCGGCGAACGAGCAACGACAGGCCATCCGCTGGCTCGACTGCTCCTCCTGCTTCGCGCCGCTCGCCGTCGCCACTGCCACGCTCGATCTGGAAGCCGCCGCCCGGCAATTCGGCATCGCGGCCGTCTTCCTGCGCGGTGTCAGGGGCTTCGGCCGGCTCGCGCCCTTCGTCCGCCACGTTGCCGATGCGGGCCTCGTCGGCTTGGCCGGAGCCGAAGGGCCGCCTTTCGTCGCGCCGCATGGCGGCACGCAGCCGGTGATCGGCACCAACCCGCTCGCCATCGCCATGGGCCAGGGCCCGGAGCGCGTGGTCATCGACGTCGCCAGCAGCAGCGCCACCATGGCCGATATCCGGAATGCTCGCGCCACTGGCAGGGAACTGCCGGAAGGGATCGCGCTGGATGGCGGGGGAATGCCGACCAGCATCGCCGCCGAGGTCGCGGCGCTCCTGCCGCGCGGTGGCCAGATCGGCTCGTTGCTCGGGCTCGTGGTGGAGCTCATGGCCGGGGTCGCCGGCGGCGGCCGGGGCGATCCGAAAGGGCGAGGCGTGTTCGTCCTCGCTTTCGATCCGGCTGCGGCCGGAGAGCGCCTCGACTGGCAATCCAGGCTTGCCGGGTTGAAGAGCGATTGGACCGCCGGTGGCGGTCACTGGCCGCGCGGCGGCGGATTGCCGGCCGAGGCGGTGCTTGACGCGGCGTTCGCACAGCGCCTCGACGCCCATCTCGCCCGGATGACGGGCCGAGGAGATTGATGATGACGACAAGCCCCGCTTCCAGGCCCGTGCTTTCGGTCACGCCTGCCGATGGCCTGATAGACGAGCCGCGCCGCATCACCATCTCCGGCCTCGCGCCCGACGAACTCGTCGCCATCTCCGCCCGGACGTTGCGCTCGCGCGGCGTCCTCTGGGACAGCCAGGCGACCTATATGGCCGACGTACAGGGTGTGGTCGACCTGACCCGCGACGCGCCGGTCGGCGGCGACTACGCCGAAGTCTCGGCGATGGGCCTGCTCTGGAGCCAGCACCCGGAAGGTGGCACGAGCCAGGAGCTCTTCGCCGACGACGTCATGCACCCTCTATCGACGACGCTGACGGCCGAAACTCCAGGCGGCGTCCGCGCCGAGGCGGAGCTCCTCCAGCGCTTCGCCGCGCCGGGCGTGACGCAGCGGGAAATCCGGGAGGACGGCCTGGTCGGCACGCTCTTCACGCCGGCTGGGCCAGGGCCGCATCCGATCGTCATGGTGCTCAACGGCTCGGGCGGCGGCATCAACGAGCCGCGCGGCGCGCTCTACGCCTCTC
The DNA here is from genome assembly GCF_052114025.1 of Allobosea sp. RAF48. Lineage (NCBI taxonomy): Bacteria > Pseudomonadati > Pseudomonadota > Alphaproteobacteria > Hyphomicrobiales > Alloboseaceae > Allobosea > Allobosea sp. RAF48. Next base: position 160,689 of record NZ_JBFRDZ010000014.1, on the reverse strand, counting down.
ATGGCTATCAGGCCTTCGCGCTCGGCTATTTCAAGGCGCCGGGCCTCTCACCCTTCATCACCGAAACGCCGCTCGAATATCTCGAGGCAGGGCTGCGCTGGGTCCATCAGGAACTCCAACCGCGCGACGGCTTCGTTGCGGTCAGCGGCCAATCGCGTGGCGGCGAACTCGCTCTGCTGCTCGGCGCGACCTTCCCCGATCTCGTCTCGGCCGTGATCGCCTATGTGCCCGGCGCGATGGTCCATGGCGCCCAAGGCGCCGGCGACCCCGCACGCGGCGGCTGGCAGGGCGTGACCTGGACCAGGGCCGGCGAACCGCTGCCGCATCTCTGGCAGGACAACAAGGCGGTGCACTGGCACCCCTGGGCCGGCGATGCCCCGCCCACCCGGCATCACTCCGTCTTCTTCGAGGGCTTGAAGGATCGCGCCCTGGCGGCACGCGCGCGGATTCCGGTCGAGAAGATCTCTGGACCGGTGCTGCTGATATCGGGCCGCGACGACCGTGCCTGGCCCTCCAGCCTCTACTCCCGGATGGTGGTCTCGACGCTCAGCCGGCACGGCCATCCGCATCTGGTCCGCCATCTCGATTTCGACGATGCCGGCCACGCCATCAACCTGCCCTTCGTGCCGACGACGCAATTGAGCCGCGAGCACCCGGTCTCGAAGGTGCCCTACACCAGCGGCGGCACGCCCTCGGGCAATGCCCGGGCCGATGATGGCTCCTGGCGTGGCGTCCTCGCCTTCCTGGCCGAGATCGCCGGGCGCTGATCCAGCCCGGCCCGCCCATGCCCTGGCGCGCAAGCAGACAACTGGGTTTTGAAAGGAAGACGGACATGCCCACGAACGAGCACCTGGCAGGCCAGTGGCGCGAATGGCGCTATGCCCATGTCGCCACGATGTTCCGCCCCTATGGCTGGACCTCGCTCGTCGCGCAGTACTGGCTGGAGGAGAATGATCGGAACGTCACGTTCGACCTGCTGCCCGGCAACTGGTCGGTCGAAAGCGGCCGGGTCATCTTCACCCCGCCGGCTTCCGGGCCGACCTTGTCGGTGAACGGCGAATATCCCGCCGGGCCGGTCGAGATCATTCCCGGGCGCAACCAGACCTATGGTCACGGCAACAGCGTGCCGGTCTATTTCGGTGTGAACGAGGTCGAGACCATCGTGCGGACCAAGCATGACGGACAGCAGCTCTATGGCGTGCGCGTGCGCGATCCGCGTCAGGCGACGCGGCTGGAGGATGCCGGCGTCACGGCCTTCGACTATGATCCCGCCTGGCGCATCCGCGGCCATTATACGCCCGCCGAGCGCGTCGCCTTCGAGGCGGAGACCGTGGAAGCCGGCGTCCGCGAGAACACGCCGCGCATGGGAACCTTCACCTTCGAGCACGGCGGCAAGACCCATACCGTCGTGCTCATCGGCAAGGACACGCCGAACGGTGTGCAGCCGGTCGCGCATGTCCGTGATCTGACCAGTGGTCCCGTCACCTACGGCGCCGGCCGGGTCATCGAATTGCAGTTCGCCGACGCAGCCTGCACGCGCATCGACTGGATCGATTTCAACTATGCGGTGGCGCTGCCATGCGCCTTCACGAATTTCGTCACCTGCCCGCTGGTCCCGCCCGAAAACCATCTCGATTTCGAGGTGCTGGCCGGCGAAAAGCGCCCCGCACAGGGCGTCGCGAGGACGATGACCTATCAGCCCAGAGCGAGCAGCGCTGCCTGACGCCTGTCACGGCTCGCTCCCGAACAAGGGCCTGTTCGCTAGCTGCGAAATGGCAGAGGTGGGTGACCAAATGGCCCAGCGCCCGGCACCCCATAGTCTATCGGTCAGTGCTGAAACAGGCGGTACTCGCTCACTTGCCGGTAAACCATACCCGGACCAAGCCCCCAAGTCGCCTCCAACGTTTCGTTGACGGCGGCAGGCGCAGCCGATTGCCGATCCAGCCAACGGAGCTCGCCGCGTCCCAAACGCCGACCGAGTGAATCGAACAGTGACGGCTACGTCACGCTAGATGGCGAGATCAAAGATCTAGGCCAGCGGGATCAGTGCAATCCGCCCATAGGCGACACGCTCCTCCAGTCGCTTCCGCCAGGCGGCCAGAGCGGGCAGCTCGGCATGGTCGATCGGCAGCCCGAACCAGCCGTGCAAGAGCGTGCCCAAAGGGATGTCGCCGATCCCGAAAGCATCGCCCGACAGAAACGGCTGCGTCGCCAGGACATGGTCGACCGTGGCGAGCAGCCTGTTTCCCTCCTTCGTTCCTCTGGCGATCTCCTCGTCGTTCCGCTGTTCCGGAGAGGCCCTCACGAGGTTCCAGAACACGTCGCGAAACGGCCGGGCGAAGGCGATCGAGGTCCAGTCCATCCATTTCTCGGCCTGGGCGCGGCGCGCGGCGTCGGTCGGCGCAAAGCCCTCGTCGCCGTAAGCAGCCCCGAGATAGCGCACGATCGTATTCGACTCCCACAGGACGACATCGCCGTCGCGGATCAAGGGTACGAGGCCGTTCGGATTGAGGGCTCGGAAGTCGGCGCTGTCGACGACGCCGTAGTCAGCGCCCGCCGGAATATGCTCGTATGCGAGGCCAAGCTCTTCAGCGCACCAGAGCACCTTCCGCACGTTCATCGAATTCGCGCGGCCCCAGATCGTCAGCATCGTTATTGCCCTCCAGAGGCGGGAAATGAGGTGGAGTGGGTCTGTGGTAGGGCGGCCAGGGCATGGCTGCGACATGCTCGGCAGCGACCGCGCGATAGAGATCGCGGGCGATTGCGGTCGAGAGCCGGCTGGCCGCAAAGGCCAATCCGGTCACGGTCGCGGCGCCGACGCCCATGCTGACCACGGCCGCGTGATTGAAGACGTGGACATCGGACAGGTAGGGGGCGGTGCCTTCACGCCTCTCGGTCAGCTCGTAGCCCTGGCCGAGATAGGGATAGGCAAGCGCGTCCTCGACGGCTTCTGCCGGTTCAGGCTGGAAGCGGTCCCGCCACAAGGCGATGAACGGAGCATGTGCCGTGAATTCCGGCCGCCCGGACAGGTCGACGTCCGTTCCGGTCGCGAAGATCACGAAATCGACGGTGAATGCCCCCCTCGCCGTGTCGATGACGATGTCTTTTCCCGTCCATTCGAGCCTCAGCCAGGCCGCACCGAAATGAAAGCGGCAGTTGGGAAAGGCCTCGCAACGTTCGAGGCTCCAGGGCGGAGCGGGGGAGCTCACGCCGACCAGGCGATGCGACACCCGCCATCTCAGTGCGTCGCCCAGGTCGGCGAACGAGCCCAGAAAGCCCGCGTGCTCCACCCAGTCGCGCGCGTCGAGGTTGACCGGATGCGATCGTCTCGCGAAGAGGTCTGCACTTGCGCAGCCGGCTTCCAGCGCCGCCGCGGCGTTGTCGGTCGCTGCCGAACCTATCCCGAGGATCGCGACGCGCTTTCCCGCCAGCCGGGCAAAGTCGATGTCATGATAGGCATGGGCATGGAGATGCGCAGGCAGGCCCTTTACGAGCGCCGGCGGTGGCTCGTAGCGACCGCAGCCGTCGAGGCCGGTGGCCATGACGAGCTTGCGAGCCACGACCGTTTCAATGGCGGCTCCGCGCCGCAGATCGATCGCGATGAAGCCGTCATCGGTCGGGGAGAACCCAAGCAGCTCCGCCTCGTTCTCGACGGCAAGTCCGAGCACCCGTCTGAACCAGCGCAGATACTCCATCCAGATCCGGCGTGGGGCGCGCTGCAATCCCTCCCAGCCCGGCTGAAAGCCGCTCGCGTCATACCAGGCCCGGAACGATAGGGATGGCATTCCGCTTTCGAGCGCCGTGACGTGTTTCGGCGTCCGCAACGTCTCCATGCGCGCATAGGTGTCCCAGGGACCTTCGAAGCCCTTGGGGGCGCGATCGAAGATCCTGACGTCGTCTACTCTTAGCCGCTTCAGGGCCCAGGCAGCCGCCAGTCCGCTCTGTCCGGCTCCGATGATGACGACGTCGTGGACATGGCGTCCCCGACGATCCGTGCGGGCCGGGAGCCACGACGAACGGGGATAGTCGGCGCAGGCGAGGTCATAGGCGATCCGGGCCTCTAGTTCCGCGAGGCTGGACGGGGCGCCGGGCGGGCGTATGGGGCTTTGCTCCGTCATGAACGGTCAGTTGCGGCTCGCGCGCGCCACGGCACCCAGTTTGGCTGGATGGATCGGCTTGGCCAGCGCGAGGTGATCCCGGAGTGTCGTCCCTGAATACTCGGTGCGGAACAGGCCGCGGCGCTGCAACTCCGGCACCACGAGCGAGACGAAATCCTCGAGGCTGGTCGGCAGCACCGGCGGCATGATGTTGAAGCCGTCCGACCCGCCTTTCGAGAACCACTCCTCCATGACGTCGGCGATATCCTGAGCGGTGCCCACCAGTTGCAGATGACCGCGGGCCCCGGCGATACGCAGATAGAGCTGGCGGATGGTGAGGTTTTCGCGGCGCGCCAGATCCCGCAGCAGGTTCTGCCGGCCGATCGCCCGTTCCGTTTGCGACAGCTCGGGGATTGGTCCATCGAGCGGATAGTCGGCGAGATCGTCGATATCGAGCTTTTCGGCGAGGATGCGCAGGCCCACCTCGGGAATGACGAGGTTTTGCAGGCGATCGAACTTGTCCTGTGCCTCCTGCCGCGTCGCCGCGACGACTGGCGACAGCCCTGGCAATATCTTGAGGGCATCGCGCGCCCGGCCGTATTTGGCCATGCGGTCTTTCAGGTCTCCGTAGAATTCCTGTGCGTCCGCGAGCGTCGTCTGGGCCGTGAAGACGACTTCCGCGCTCTCCGCAGCAAGTTCCCGTCCGGCATCGGAAGAGCCGGCCTGCACCAGCACCGGATGCCCTTGTGGGGACGGGACCACGTTCAGCGGGCCACGCACCTGGAAATGCGCGCCCTTGTGGTCGAGCACATGCATCTTCTCGGCGTCGATGAACCAGCCGCTCTCCTTGTCCCGGGTAAAGGAATCCGGTTCCCAGCTGTTCCAGAGACCGCGGACGACATGGGCGAATTCGCGGGCGCGGGCGTAGCGGTCCGCATGGGCGAGATGCTTGTCGCGGTCGAAGTTCCGGGCTTCCAGATCGGTGATGCTGGTGACCTGGTTCCAGGCCGCCCGGCCGCCGCTGATGAGGTCGAGCGAGGCGAAGAGGCGCGCGACGTGGAACGGGTGGTGATAGCTCGTCGAGGCAGTGCCGACGAGGCCGATCCGGCTCGTCGCCATGGCGAGCGCCGAGAGCAGGGTCAGCGGCTCGAAGATCGTCGCGCGAGCCATCCGGCTGACGATCGTCGGATCGGCATCGCGAACGCTCAGCACATCCTCGAGGAAGACCATGTCGAGCCTCGCCTCCTCGCAAAGGCGCGCGAGCTGGACATAGTGGGCCAGGTTGGCGCCCGCATCGGCGGCTGCCCCCGGATCGCGCCATCCGGCCTGATGATGTCCCGTCGCCAGAAGAAAGGCACCGAGATGCATCTGCGATCCGGAGGCTGTCATGGAAACACGTCCTGAGGGGAATGATGTCGATCGATGTTGACGCGACGGCCGCCGTGAGGCGGCCGTCGCCCGGGAGCATCAACCTGCTTTTTGCAGGTAGGCTTCCGAGAAGCTGTAGGTCGCCCCGGCCGCGTCGATGGTGTGGTTCTTCAGCCGGCGGTTCGCGACCGTGTAGGTAATCGCCTCCGTAAGATTCACGGCCGGAAGATCGTGATGAACGATCTCCTGGAACCTGAGATAGTGCTGCCGGCGCTTCTCGAAATCGTTCTCGCCGGCCGCAGCCTCCAGCAGCGCGTCGACCTCTGGATTCGCGTAGTGGGAGGGGTTCGAGAACTGCAGGCCGATCTTGAACGCCTTCGACCAGTAGATGCGGTGCACGCCGTCGAGCGGGTCGTAGCCGTTCTGCAACGCCTCGACGTCGATGTCGAAGGCCCGGTCCGTGTAGACCTTGTTGGCGAAGGTCGCGTAGTCGTAGGTCTGCACTTCCGCAGCGATGCCGACGGCGCGCAACTGGCCGCGTACCTGGTCGGCGACGCGCTTCAGCGTGTCGAGCCAGGGCGCCCAGAGGATGCGGATCGGGAAGCGGCCTCCCTGCTTCTCGGGGAAGCCGGCCTCGTCCAGCAGTTTGCGCGCCAGCGCCGGATCGTACTTGTAGAACGCGATCTTCGGATTGTTGAATTCGCCGCCGGGCACGATCGCGGCCGGCGAGAGACGGGCTTGTCCGTTCCAGGCGACCTCGCGGATCGCAACCGGGTCGAGTGCATGCGCGATCGCCAACCGCACCTGCCGGTTCTGGAGGATCGGGTTGTCCAGATTGAAGAAGATCTGGCTCTGCTGCGCTGCGCGTGCGTAGCCCCGGTCTTCGAATTCCAGCGTCGGAATGGCCTTCAGGCGCTCGATATCCGCCGCCGGGACGGGGTTGCCGTTGCCGACATCGATTTCTCCCGTCTCGAAACCGGCGACGCGCGCCGCCGGGTCCGGAATGATGCGGGCAACGATCCGGTCGACATAAGGCCGGCCTTTTTGACGGTAGTCCGGATTGCGCTCCAGCAGGACGTGGCTGCCCTTCACCCACTCCTTGAACACGAAGGGACCGGTGCCGACCGGTTTCTGATTGGCCGGGTTGGTGACGAAGTCCTTACCCTCGTAGAGATGGCGGGCGAAGATCGGCGCGGAGGTCGCGTCGAGCGCGCCGAGCAGATACGGAGCCGGCTTCGACAGGACGAGCGTGACCGTCAGGTCGTCGGGCGTCTCGATCTCGCTGATGTTGGCGAAGGTGGCGCGACGGCGCGGATGCAGCTCCTTGAGCGTCTTGATTGAATAGGCGACGTCGGAGGAACTGAAGGGCTTGCCGTCATGCCACTTCACAGTCTCATGGAGCTTGAACGTATAGCGCAGGCCGTCCGGTGAGATCTCCCAGGATTTGGCCAGGGCAGGGATCGGCTTGAGGTCGAAATCGAAGCCGATCAGCCCCTCGAAGATCTTGTTCGTGATGGCCTCGGTCCCGCTGCGGTCGATGTTGGACAGCATTGTCGGGTCGTTTCGACCATAGCTGAAGGTGACGGTCCCGCCGAAGCGCTCCTTCTCGGGAAGTTCGGCCTTGCCCTGGGCGAGCGCGATTTCGGGCAGCAGCACGCCCATGACGCCGAGAGTTCCCAGCCCGGCGACGACCGCGCGACGTGAAGGGGCGCCCTTGTCGCGACCGCCGGCAAAAGAAGAAGCATCATTGTTCGACATGGTGTCGATCTCCGTCATGAAATGTCGGTGGAATGGGGTCAGCCGACGCTCGCGGCGATGGGCGCGACGGGGTCGATCGCACGGTGGGCCGAATGGGAAAGCCCCAGCCGCTCGCGCACCGTTCCCTCGCCGTATTCGCGCCGGAAGATGCCCTTGTCGCGCAGGAGCGGCACCACGGTGTCGACGAAGTCCTCGAGGCCCGATGGCAACACGTCCGGCATGATGTTGAAGCCGCCGATGACGCCCGCACGAAACCATTCCTCCATGCGGCCTGCGATCTGCTCGGGGGTCCCGATCGCGATGGGGCTCAGCGTGCCGCCGCCCTGCACGCGGATCAGGTCGCGCACGGTGAGGCGGCCGCGCTGCGCGGTCTGCGTGGCGACGTTGAAGAAGGTCTGGTTGCCGTTGACCGGCAGCTTCAACCCGTCCGGCAGCGGTGCGTCGAGATCGAGTTTCGAGGGGTCGATCCCGAGCTGATCGGCGACCCGACCAAGTCCGTATTCGAGCGGAACCAGCTCCCAGAGATCGCGCTCGCGCCGGCGTGCCTCCTCCTCGGTGCTGCCGATGATCGTCACCAGACCGGGGCAGATGACGACATCGTCGGGCTGACGTCCGTAATGAAGCAGCCGCTCCCGAACCTTGCGCGCATAGACGGCAGCATCCTCAAGCGTATGCGAGACGGAATAGACGACATCGGCGAAGCGGGCCGCGAGGTCGATTCCGTCCGGCGAGCCGCCTGCCTGGACGAGGAGGGGCCAGCCCTGCGGTGATCGCGGCAGGTTGAGGGGGCCGCGCACCGAGAAATGCTTGCCCTTGTGGTCGATCGGATGGACGCGCGACAGGTCGACGAAGCGCGCCGTTTCCTTGTCGCCCACCAGAGCACCCGGCTCCCAGCTGTCCCACAGCGCGGCGACGATCTGCGTGAACTCGCGCGCCTTGTCGTAGCGGTCGGCATGCGCGGCGACCTCGGACAGGCCGAAATTCGATGAGGCCTCGGCTTTCGACGTCGTGACGATGTTCCAGCCGGCGCGGCCTCTGCTGATGTGATCGAGCGATGCGATGCGCCGAGCGACGTTGTAGGGCTCGTTATAGGATGTCGAGAGCGTGGCGATCAGCCCGATATGCTGGGTTGCAGCGGCGATCGCGGCGAGCGCGATCGTTGGCTCCAGCGCGTAGCTCGGCCGGTATTGCGGTCGATCGATCAGCGCAGGGACATCTGCCAAAAAAAACGAGTCGAAGGTTCCCCGCTCCGCGGTCCGGGCACCCCTGATATAGAAATCGATGTCGTAGAAATCCGTCGGCTTCGCCTCTGGCGTCCGCCAGGCCGAACTGTAGGTGCCGGAGTGGATGAAATGGACGTTAAGGGCAAGCGATGGGCGGGGTGGCATACCAAGTCTCTGGAAAAATATATAATCTACCTCATAGATATATAATTAGCCGCGGACAATGACCGGCTGCCGTGCGGAGTTTCCCGCGAACTCGGATTGTCACCAGCTGCGATAGCCGCAACGCGGCGCGGCAAATCCAAAATCAGGCAACCGTGAGAGCTGATTATGTCATTGACATATAAATGATAATAAAAATTCGACCGTGACTGACTTATGACAGGCGCTCGACCGCGCTCGCCGCATCAGACAGGACGAAAGCGCCGCGAGTTTCCGAACAACAGACGTGAATCCTCTCGATGGATAAAAGAAAGGAAAAGAATTCTAGTTCGCCGATGCTCTTTTGGCGCTAAGCCATAGGCGGGCCGCTGGAGCAAGCCGCGTCCTTTATTCCGAACAGGAATCTGAGATGAGAGTAGCCGGCGTTTTCGGACGCGCACTGATCAGGGCGGCCCCGACGATGCTGGGGATCGTCGTCCTGTCATTCTTCCTGCTGAAATTGGTTCCCGGCGATCTCGTGGACGTGCTGACTGCGGAGAGCGGTGCCGCGACCGAGGAGGGCGTGGCGCTCTGGAGACGGCAATTCGGCCTGGATCTCCCGCTCCTCGCGCAATTCCTGGTCTATCTCGGCAATCTCGCGCAGTTCAGCCTCGGCACATCGCCGCGCTTCGGGGTTCCCGTTTCGGAACTCATTCTCGAACGCCTGCCCGGCACCCTCGCGCTCATGGGAGTCTCGCTCGCCATCGCTGTCGGTCTCGGCGTCGTGCTGGGTTCGGCAATGGCTGCCCGCCGCGGCAGCTGGCCTGATCGTGTCCTGTCGGTGATCTCGATCTTCTTCTACTCCGTGCCGAGCTTCTGGATCGGCCTGATGATGATCGTGCTGTTCTCGGTGAAGCTGGGCTGGCTCCCGTCCGGGGGGGATCGAACCATCGCCTCCGGCCTCTCCGGCGTGAGCCTCGCCCTCGACCGCGTGAAGTACATGATGATGCCGTGCCTCTCGCTGTCGCTGTTCTATGTCGCGATCTACGCCCGGCTCATGCGGGCCTCGATGCTCGATGTGGCGAGACAGGACTATCTGCGCACAGCACAGGCCAAGGGCGTTCCGCAGCGGACCGTCCTGTTCACCCATGCCCTGCGGAACGCRCTGCTGCCGGTGACGACCGTCGCAGGCGTTCACTTCGGTGGAATCCTCGGCGGAGCCGTCGTGGTCGAGACGATCTATGCATGGCCCGGCCTGGGCCGCCTCGCCTTCGAATCCGTCATGGCGCGGGACTTCAACGTGATGCTGGGCATCCTCGTGCTGTCCTCGGTTCTCGTGACCTTCGCCAACGTCCTGGCCGACGTGACGCAAGCCTGGCTCGATCCGCGTGTGGAGATCGGCTGATGGCGTTAGTCGAAACCACGTCGCCGGGTGGAACCGCATCGTCCGATGGGCTGGCCGTGCTCGCCAGCGAGCGCAGGCGCTCGGTTTTCTGGGTGCTGACGGCCAATCCGCTCTGCGTCGCCGGCCTCGCCATTCTGTCTGCCTCGCTGCTCCTGGCTGTCTTCGCCGGTTTGCTTGCCCCCGGCGATCCCCTCGCGCCAGTTGGGCGGCCGCTTCAATGGCCCGGCCAGCACCGGGATTTCCCGCTTGGGACGGACTCGATGGGGCGGGATATGCTGGCCGGCCTGCTGTACGGCGCGCGCGTCTCGCTGCTGGTCGGATTTTCCGCGACGGTGATCGGCACCGGCGTCGGTGTGCTCGTCGGGGCTCTTTCGGGATATTTCGGAGGCTGGATCGACAGCCTGCTCACGCGGCTGACCGAGATCTTTCAGACGATCCCCAATTTCATCCTGCTCGTCGTGATGATCTCGATCATCGGCCCGTCGGTCGCGACGATCATCGTGGCGATCGGCCTGGTGAGCTGGACGACGATCGCACGGCTCGTGCGCGCCGAGTTCCGGTCCATCAAGGCCCGGGAATATGTGATCGCGGCCAAGGCGGTGGGCGTCCGCGACACATGGATCATCCTGCGCCACATCCTCCCGAACGCGCTTTCGCCGATCATCCTGACTGCCTCGATCATGGTTGCGTCCGCTATCCTGTCGGAGAGCGCCTTGTCCTTCATGGGCCTGGGGGACCCGAATGCGGTGAGCTGGGGATCGATGATCGGCGAGGGGCGGCAGTATCTCCGCTCCGCCTGGTATGTCTCGGCTCTGCCCGGGCTCTGCATCGTGCTGACCGTGCTTTCGCTCAACCTGATCGGCGACGGCCTCAGCGAGGCGCTCGATCCGCGGCTGTCGCATGATTGAGACTTGGACCAGTACCCGGGAACAAGGCTCGCTCTCGCCACTCGTCGATGGCGAATGGCTGGCCGGACGGCTCGGCGACGCCTCCCTGCTCGTCTTCGACTGCACGACGAGCATCGTGCCCGATGAGAAGACGATCTATCGGAGCGTCCCCGAACGCGCGCGCTTCGAGGCGGCCCATATCCCGGGTGCGCAATTCATCGACGTCCAGGCCGATATCTCGGACTCGGCGAGCCGCTGGCGGTTCATGCTGCCCGCGCGGGACGCGTTCCAGGCGGCGATGCGGCGGTTCGGCCTGAGGCAGGACAGCCGCGTCGTGCTCTACAGCACCGGCGATCCCTGGTGGGCGACGCGGGTGTGGTGGATGCTGCGCGTCTTCGGCTTCGACGGCGCGCATGTGCTCGACGGTGGCTGGGATGGCTGGCTGCAGGCTGGTCGTCCGGTCGAGAGCGGCCCTGCGCGCCCGCGTACCGGCGGTGACTTCCGGGCGGCGCATCGTCCCGAACTCGTGGCCACCCGGGATGACGTGCTCAGCGCGATTCATGACGACCACGGCGCATCTCTCGTCAACGCTCGGCTGCCGAGTCAATTTGCCGGCATTGACGGCAACAGTTATGGCCGACCGGGGCGGATCGCGCGGAGCGTCAACATTCCCGCAGCCTCCCTGTTCACATCCCAGCCGCGTCGCCTTCTCGAAGAACAGGCGCTGCGCGAGCGCTTTTCGCAGCTCCCGGCCGACAGGTCCGTGATCCTCTATTGCGGCCACGGTATCGCCGCCAGCGCCGACGCCTTCGCTCTCGCGCTCATCGGCCGCCGCGACGTGCGCCTCTACGACGCCTCGCTCTCGGAGTGGGCGGGCGAGAACGATCTGCCAATGGAAATCGGCTGACGCCCCTCAATCTTACAGGAACGGAATATGCTCAGGATCGGCCTCATCGGAGCGGGCAGGATCGGCTCGGTCCATGCGAAGCATCTTGCCTCGGTCCGCCAGGCAACAATCGTCGCGGTTTTCGATCCGCTGGCGGATCGGGCCCAGCGGATCGCGGACGAGCACGGCGCACGGATCGCTCGGGATTGGCGTGACATCGTCGAAGCGGACGACATCGACGCAGTTGTCATCGCGTCGTCGACGGAGACGCATCCGGTCGTGCTGCGCCATGCCGCGCAGACGCAGAAGGCAGTCTATTGCGAGAAGCCGCTCGCGAGCAGCCTGTCCGAGGCTCATTCCCTTCACCGCGATCTGTCCGGCCAGAACTCACGGGTGATGCTGGGCTTCAACCGCCGCTTCGACCGCAACCACGCCAGTGTCGCCGCCGATGTCGCGGCCGGAGCGATTGGTCGTGTCCAGACCGTGCAGATGACGTCGAGAGGTCCGAACGCGATTCCGCCGGCAAGCTATCTGAAGCTCTCGGGCAACCTCTTCTACGACAAGATGGTGCATTTCTTCGACCTCGCGCGATGGTTGACCGGCGAGGAGGCGATCGAAGTCTCGGCGCTGGGTTCGGTGATCGCCGATCCGGTCTTTGCCGAGTTCGGTGACGTCGATACGGCGCTCGTGACCCTGCGGATGGAAAGCGGCGCGCTGTGCCTGATCGATAATGCCCGCCGTGCCGTCTACGGCTACGACGACCGCATCGAGGTGTTCGGAACGGGCGGACTGCTGGAGTCGTCGCGCATCACTGAAGGCAACGTGATGCGGATATTCGATGACAAGGTGCTGACCGAGGGACTGCCGAAGGACCCGATGCTCCGGATGGCGCCGAGCTACGCGGCCTCGATCGCGGCCTTCGTCGAATTCGCGCTTGGTGAGAGATCCGCGGTTCCGGGCATCGAGGACGGCTTCCGCTCGCTCGTCCTCGCGGAAGCGGCAACCCGCTCTCTTGCAGAGCGGCGAAACGTGACAGTCACCGAGATACTGGGCTGACCTTCCGGCGGTAGCGCATCTGGAACTATGCCGGTGATGGCGCCGCCCGTACCTGCCAGGGCGGCGACCAGACTGTCATCTGCGACTCCGTCCATGTCGACGAACAGCAGAACCCCGCGCTGAAGCCACGCGTCTTCACCTTCGACCAGGGCGACGACAGCCGCGATCGCCTGAGCCGTTCGGTCGATAGCGATGCGCTGGGCCGGCACGGCTTCTCGATCCTGGCCCCGGCGGATATGGCATTGGCTATTCCCGCACCCGTCTCTCCGGGGTAGCAGATTTCGATGTTGGAAGCTGGATGCGGGCAGGCGAAGGTGCGCAATTGCCCGATTGCGAGAGGCTGGATTGAGCGCCCCTGATCGGAATTTCGATGCTCCGCTCGTCCTGATCGAGGACGGGCGATCGGGCGACACCCTCTCGTTCACGCGATGCCACCGCGTTCTCGAAGCGCGGACATTCGCTGACGTCCCGGCCGTGCTGGCGGCCATGCTCGACGCCCAGAACGCCGGGTACCATCTGGCGGGATATGCCGCATACGAACTGGGTTATATCTTCGAGCCACGGCTCGCCGCGCTGGCGCCCGAGCTGAAGGGGCCGCTCCTCCATTTCGGAGTCTTTGACGAGCCTGATCGCTTTGACTGGGGCGCGATGCGCGGCGCCGGGAGCCTCCGACATTTGTCACCGGTATGGACGCTCGACGACTACGAAGCCCGCTTCAGGAGCGTGATCGCCTACATCCGGTCAGGGGACGTCTATCAAGTGAACCTGACATTTCCCATGCTCGGGACGTGGTCCGGTGATCCGGTTGCGCTGTTTGCGGGGCTGCGCTCTCGTCAGCCTGCGCCTTACGGAGCGCTCGTCGCGCTCGGTGGGGACACCATTGTGTCCTTGTCGCCCGAGCTCTTCTTCGAAGCCCGGGGCTCGTCGATACGCGCCCGCCCCATGAAAGGAACCGCGCCGCGGCAGGCCTCACCGGCTGATGATCTGCGCGCAGCGAGCGAACTGCAATCGAGCGAGAAGAACCGGGCCGAGAACCTGATGATCGTCGATCTGCTGCGGAACGATCTAAGCAGGATCTCCGAAGTCGGGTCGGTTGGAGTGACGGACCTTTTCACCATCGAGCGCTACCCCACCCTGTTTCAGATGACGTCCGGAATCGAAGCGCAGCTCCGGCAGGATATCCGATTTCCGGATTTGCTCCGCGCTCTCTTCCCCTGCGGTTCGGTGACGGGTGCGCCCAAGATCCGGGCAATGCAGGTGATCCATGAGCTCGAAGAGCATCCGCGAGGCGTCTACTGCGGCAGTATCGGCATGTTCTCGCCGCAGGGAGAGGCGCGGCTCAGCGTCGCGATCCGGACGCTGACGCTGAGCGCCTCGGGCACAGCGACCTACAACACGGGCTCAGGGCTGGTTTTCGATTCCGAAGCCCAAAGTGAGTACGCGGAGTGCCTGCTGAAGGCGGCGTTCCTCGATGATGGCAGCACCTCGTCGCTGCAGCGGGCATCTGACCAGCACTAGCACCGAGGACGGGCTGCGGCTGCGCGCCCCCGTGCCGTTGCAAGCTAGGCTTTCGAGGTCCTAAGCCTTGCATGGCAGCCCGCCCACAAAACCGGACAGGACCAGCCGCGTGCACCGGGATCCTTTCGGTCCATTACCTAGGCTAGAACTCGATGCCTTCCTGTGCCTTCACGCCGGCGGCGAAATGGTGCTTCACCAGTGCCATCTCGGTGACGAGGTCCGCAGCCTCGATCAGCTCCGACTTGGCGTTGCGGCCGGTGACGACGACGTGGAGATCGGGCCGGCGGGCCTTGAGCGCCCCCACCACCTCGGCGAGCGGCAAGTAGTCGTAGCGCAGGGCGATGTTGAGCTCGTCGAGCACGAGCAGCCGGATCTCAGGATCGGCCATCAGCTCCCCAGCCTTGGCGAAGGCGCGTTCGGCGGCGGCAATGTCGCGGACCTTGTCCTGCGTCTCCCAGGTGAAGCCCTCGCCCATGCTGTGCCAGCTGACCTGATCGCCGAAGGCTTCCAACGCCCGGCGCTCGCCGGTCGACCAGGCGCCCTTGATGAACTGCACCACGCCGATGCGCCAGCCATGGCCGAGTGCGCGCAGGATCAGCCCGAAGGCCGCCGTCGACTTACCCTTGCCGGGGCCGGTGTTGACGATGAGCAGCCCCTTCTCGACCGTCTTGGAGGCGACCTCGGCGTCCTGCACCGCCTTGCGCTTCTCCATCTTCGCCTTGTGGCGCGCGGCTTCGTCCGTATCGGTCATCACTTCGCTCGTGTCATTTTACTTGCATCGGCAATCCGGCGACCATGAAGACCACGCGGCCGGCGCGCGCGGCAAGCGCCTGATGCAATCGCCCGGCCTCGTCGCGGAAACGGCGGGCGAGCGCATTATCCGGCACGATGCCGAGGCCGACCTCGTTGCCGACCAGCACGAGCGGGCCAAAAACCCGCTCGCAGGTGGAGATAAGAGCCGTCGTGGCAGCGACGGTGTCGCGCTCGGCCAGGATGAGGTTGGTCAGCCAGAGCGTCAGGCAATCGACGAGAACCGGCCGACCGGCGGGCATCGCGGCGATCGCCTCGGGAAGGTCGAGCGGAGCATCGACCGTATCCCAGCCGGACGGCCTGCGCGCGCGGTGGGTGGCGATCCGCTCCCGCATCTCGTCGTCATAGGCCTGAGCAGTGGCGATATAGGCCCAGGGCGCGGGCAGCTGTTCGACCAGCCCTTCGGCATAGCGGCTCTTGCCCGAGCGGGCGCCGCCCAGGACGAGGGTGAGATGACGCATTTCCGTGGGCATAACATTCGCCATGTTCACGAGCCCCATCGCGCGAAACGCCGCTAAACGGCTCTCCGAGATGAAGGTTCGCAAGGAGTAGAGCCTCTGCATTGCACAGCGGCACGGCGAAGGCTAATGATCGTCGCTGACGGTGCCTCCGCGAGGAGGTGAAAAGGGAACGCGGTGCGGGCTTGCTCTGCCCAATGCCGCGGCTGCCCCCGCAACTGTAAGCGGATGTCCTTCGCCATCGGCCACTGGAGCGTTCACTCCGGGAAGGCGGCACAGGGCGCCAAATCCGCGAGCCAGGAGACCTGCCGTCGACCCGCAAAGATCCAACCGGCTGCCGGCGGGGCGGCCACGGAGAGCCCTATGAACACTGCTTCGGTTTCCACTACCCAGCTCAGCGTCTCGGAACGCGTCAAGGCGGTCGCCGCCGCGCTCGTGATCGGCGTCGCGCTGATCTACACGACCGGCTTCGCGGCCTCGACCGACGTCCACAACGCCGCGCACGACACCCGTCACGGCCTCGCCTTTCCCTGCCACTGAGGGAAAGCAACCATGGTTACGCGTGTTCTCACGGTCAGCATTCTGGCCGGGCTTCTGGCTGGGCTGATCGTCGCCGCCCTCCAGCATGTCACCACCACCCCGCTGATCCTCAAGGCCGAGACCTATGAGGCGGCGCTGCGCCTGCAGGCGCCGACGCTCGCCGCTTCCGACGGCGAAGCCAGGATCATCCTCGCGCACGGCCCCGCCGGCGATGCGCCCGGCCACGAGCATGCCGAGTGGAAGCCGCAGGACGGCCTCCAGCGCACGCTCTTCACCAGCGCAGTGACGATCGCGACGGCCATCGGCTTCGCGGCGCTGCTGCTCGCGGGCATGATCGCGGCCGGAGACACGATCGACCAGCGCAGCGCCCTGGTCTGGGGAGCCTGCGGCTTCCTCGCGCTCGGTCTCGCACCGGCGATGGGGCTCGCTCCGGAATTGCCGGGCGCGGCGTCCGCAGCGCTGGAACAGAGGCAGTTCTGGTGGCTCACGACCGCTATCGCGACGGCGCTCGGCCTCTTCCTGTTCCTGCGCTTCGAGCAACCCTGGCTCAAGCTCCTGGCCGCCGTCGTGATCCTGCTGCCGCATGTCGTCGGCGCCCCGCATCCGGCCTCGCCGGAGAGCAAGGTGCCGGCCGAGGTCGCGGCTCATTTCGCGGCCCTCTCCCTCGGAATCCAGGCCGCACTCTGGCTCGCGACCGCCTTCATGGTCGGCGTGCTCTGGCCCTGGGCCAGCCGGCGCGCTGCCCTGGCGCGCTGAAGGCAGCGGAGCCTGCGGGCTCCGCGCGAAAGGCAAGCCATGTCCGAGGGCGACCTCACCATCCATGTCTGCACAGCCTGCAGACGCGCGCGCGCCGATCTCCCGGAGGGTTACGACCAGCCGGGGCTGGCGCTCGCCGAGGCGCTCGCCGAGCGCCTCATCGCCAAGGGCAGCACGATCCCCGTGCTGCCGGTAGAATGCCTCGCCGTCTGCAAGCGGCCCTGCACCATCGCGCTCTGCGCCGACGGCAAATGGACCTATCTGATCGGCGACCTCGACACGCAAACCCATCTCGACGAGATCGTCGGCGCGGCGGAGGCCTATGCCGCCAGCGCCAACGGCATCGTTCCCTGGAAAGAGCGGCCGCAGTCCTTCCGCAAGGGCGTGGTCGCGCGCGTGCCGCCTTTGCCGGCGCGCCAGCAAGGATGACATCATGAACGCTCCGCAGAATACGAATCTGGGCAAGGTTCCCTGCACGATCATCACCGGCTTCCTCGGCGCCGGGAAGACGACGCTGGTGCGCCATCTCCTCGAGAACGCTGAGGGCAAGAAGCTCGCCGTGCTCGTCAACGAGTTCGGCGACCTCGGCTTCGACGGCGAATTCCTGAAAGGCTGCGGCATCGCCGGCTGCAGCGACGAGGACGTGGTCGAGCTGCCGAATGGCTGCATCTGCTGCACCGTCGCCGACGATTTCGTGCCGGCGCTGGAGAAGCTACTGAACCGGCCGAACCCGCCCGAGCACATCCTGATCGAGACCTCCGGCCTCGCCCTGCCCAAGCCGCTGGTCCAGGCCTTCAACTGGCCAGCGATCCGCGCCCGTGTCACGGTCGACGGCGTCATCGCCGTGGTCGACGGCCCGGCGGTGGCCGAGGGCCAGTTCGCCGATGATCCGGAGGCGCTCGCGGCGCAGAAGGCGGCGGATGCATCGGTCGAGCACGACAATCCGCTGGAAGAGGTGTTCGAGGACCAGATCCTCTGCGCCGACCTCATCCTGCTCAACAAGAGCGACCTCGTCGACGAGGCCGGCCGCGCCCGCGTCAAGGCCGAGATCGCCGAGCATCTGCCCAAGGCGATCAAGATCGTCGAGACCGCCCATGGCAAGGTCGAGCCCGCGCTGATCGTCGGCCTCGGCGCCGCCGCCGAGAGCGACCTCGCCGCTCGCCCGTCGCATCACGGGGAAGGCGAGCACGATCACGACCATGACGATTTCGACTCGGTCGCCGTGCCGCTGCCCGAGGGCCTTTCGCCGGAGGAGCTCACGGCGCGCGTCGCCAAGGCGGCCGAGGCCGAGGGCGTGCTGCGCCTCAAGGGCTTCACCGCAGTGCCGGGCAAGCCGATGCGGCTCGTCGTGCAGGGCGTCGGCCGGCGCGTCGGCCATCATTTCGACCGGCCGTGGGCGGCAGCTGAGCCGCGCGAGGGGCGCCTCACAGTGATCGGCCTCAAGGGCTTCGATCTGAAGGCCGTGGAAGCGGCCCTCGCGGGGGCGTAACATCAACCGATGCACCTGCTCCCGACCAGCGAGATCAGGCTCGACGACGGCGAGGACGCTGTCGATCTCGCCCTGCCGCCGGGAGATGTGCTCGTCCTGTCCTTCACCGACAGCGACCTTTCGGCGCTGGCGGTGGCGGCACGTACTTATGTGGAGCCGTTGTCGTCATGGTCGGGCTTGCCCCGACCATCCACGTCTTCGCTGCTCGAAGATCATGTCCAAGACGTGGATGCTCGCCGCAAGGGCGAGCATGACGGGCAGAGCCTCACTGTCCGCCTCGCTCCGCTCCGGCGGCTGAAACACCCGCTCTCGGTCGATTTCCTGATCGAGAAGACGGCGGCGCAATGCCGCTTCGTGCTGGTGCGCTGCCTCGGCGGGCTTGACTACTGGCGCTATGGCATCGAGCAGCTCGGCGTCGCCTGCCGTGCGCGCGGCATTCCGCTCGCGATCCTGCCCGGTGACGAGCGCGACGATCCAAGATTGGGCGAGCATGCTACCGTGCCACCCGGGTTCGCCGCCGAGCTGCTGGCCTATTTCCAGGCCGGCGGCGGCACGGAGAACATGCGGCGGCTGCTGAGGCGGATCGACGACTATCTGGAGGGGTCGCGCGACGCTGCCGATCGCGCTCCGCTTCCGTTGCCGCCATTCTTCGCACTGGGCGGAGGCGGTATGCCTCTGCCTTGGCGGGACGCACTCGCCGCCCTGCCGGCAAACATCCCGCTGGTCCCGATCCTGCTCTATCGCTCCAGCGTCGCGGCGGGCGATACGGCCATGGGCGAGGCACTGACGGCCGCCCTGACCTCACGTGGCCTCGCGGCGCTGCCACTCGCGTTGACCAGCCTGAAGGACCCGGCCGCCACGGCGGAACTCGCGGCGCTGATCGCGACGTGCAGACCCGCGCTGATCCTCACCACCACCGCCTTCTCGGCACGCGACAGCGCGGATTTCGTGCTCGACGCCGCCGATTGCCCGATTCTGCAGGCCATGCCCGTCGGCAGCCCCCGCGAGGCCTGGGAGGCTTCGCCGCGCGGCCTTTCGGCTGCTGATCTCGCCATGCAGGTGGCACTGCCGGAATTCGACGGACGCATCGGCGCCATCCCGGTGGCCTTCAAGGCGGAAGCGAGCGACCAGGCGACCGGGCTCAGCATCCGCCGGCTCGTGCCCGACCGCGACGGCATCTCTGCGCTTGCCGATTTGACGGAGGGGTGGATCGCGCTGGCCCGGAAACCCGCGGCCGAGCGAAAGCTGGCGCTGGTTATGTCGGACTACCCCGCGCGCGGCGGCCGGGCCGGCTTCGCCGTCGGGCTCGACACGCCGGCGAGCGTGCTGGCGATCCGGGAACTGCTTGCGGGGGTGGGATACCCCGTCGATCTCCCCTCCCCGGTCATCCCGGGCGACCGGAGGGAGACCCGGGATCCATACCTGAGCGTCTCCGATGAAGGTTCAGGCATGGATCCCGGATCCGTGCCGCTGACGCGGCTTGTCCGGGATGACGGCCAGTGGGGAGGCGAAGGCGCAGGCCTCATGGCCGCACTTACTGCCGGGCCAACCAATCTCTCCATGCCGCTCGCGGCCTATCGCAACTGGCTCGCCACCATTCCCGCCGCAGCCTGCGGGGCGCTTCTCGCCGCTCATGGTGAGCCCGAAGCCGATCCCACCTGCCGCGAGGGCGCCTTCCACTTCCGCACCGTGCGTTATGGCCGCCTCACTGTGGCCCTGCAGCCTCCACGCGATGCGACGCCCGACCGCAAGGCTGTTTATCACGACCCCGATGCCCCGCCGGGCCATGGCTATCTCGCCTTCTACCTCGCGCTGCGTGAGACGGAGGCCATCGACGCGCTGATCCATCTGGGCACGCACGGCACCATGGAATGGCTGCCGGGCAAGGCGGTGGCGCTCTCGGCCGGCTGCTGGCCGCGCCTTGCCGTCGGCGGGCTGCCGGTGATCTACCCCTACGTCGTCGACGATCCCGGCGAGGCCGCCCCGGCCAAGCGGCGGCTCTCGGCGGTGACGCTCGGCCATCTGCCGCCTCCCTTGGCCGAAGCGGATGCCGCCGGCGAGACTGCTTTGCTGCGCGACCTCGTCGAGGAGTTCTCGCAGGCGCAGGTGCTCGATCCGCGCCGCGCCGACATCGTCGCCGCCGAAATCCGCTCGCGCGCCGAGGCGAGCGGGCTCGCCGCCGCCTGCGGCGTCGCTGCCGATACCGAGATGAACGAGGCGCTGACGCGGCTCGACGCCCATCTCTGCGACATCGCCGAACTGCCCTTCCGCGACGGGCTGCATGTCTTCGGACAGTCCGATGCTGATCCAGCCTCAGCCAGCAACGAACGCGAAAATCTCCTGCGCGCCCTCGACGGCCGGTTCGTCCCGCCCGGCCCCGCAGGCTCGCCGCATCGCGGCCGGCCCGACGTATTGCCGACCGGGCGCAACCTCTCGACGCTCGATCCCCGCGCGATCCCGACGCGCGCTGCCGCCAGGCTCGGGAAGCTCGCGGCGCAGGCGGTGGTGTCGCGCCATCTCCAGGATCACGGCGACTATCCCCGCCGGATCGTGATGGACCTCTGGGCCTCGCCGACGTTGCGCTCCGGCGGCGAGGATATCGCCCATGCGCTGGCGCTGATGGGCATCGAGCCCCTCTGGGACGATGCCTCGACGCGTGTCACCGGCTTTACGATCATCCCGCAGCCGAAGCTCACCTATCCGCGGCTCGACGTTACCGTGCGCATCTCCGGCACCTTCCGCGACACGTTTCCCGGCCAGATCGCCTTGATCGACCAAGCGGCCCGAGCGGTGGCCGCGCTGGACGAGCCGGATGACTGGAACGAGGCCGCCGCGGCCCGCCGTCGCGGCGAGCATGGCGCCCGCATCTTCGGCGCCGCGCCCGGCCGCTATGGCGCGGCCATGGCCGACCGCGCGCTCGACGGCGACTGGACGCACCGCGAAGAGCTCGGCGCCGGCTATCTCGCGGCCTCCGACCATGCCTATGGCGGCCCGGAAGGCGCGGCCACAGCCGATGCCGGCTTTGCCGGGCGCATCAAGGCTTCCGACGCGTTCATCCATGTCAGCGACACCGCCGGGCGCGACATCCTCGAAGCGAGCAGCGCCGCGGATGTCATCGGCGGGCTCGCGGCGGCGGCGAAGGCGCTCGGCGCCGATCCCGCGCTGTACAGCCTCGACAGCTCGAACCCGGAAGCGCCGAAAGCCCGCACGCTGGCGGAGGATATCGCCCGCATCGTCCATGGCCGGCTGACGCATCCGCGCTGGATCGCCGGCCAGCTCGCTCATGGCTGGCGCGGCGCGGCCGAGCTAGCCGAGGCGGTCGACACGCTCTTCGTCTTCGCGGCGAGCACGGATGCCGTCGCGGACGGGCTCTTCGATGCGGTCTTCCAGGCCTATTGCGCCGATCCGCAGGTCTGGACGGCGCTGGAAAGTGCCAATGCGCCGGCTGCCGCCTCGATCCGCTCGCGGCTGGCGGAGGCCGCGCGGCGCGGGCTCTGGAGCAGCCGGCGCAATTCGGTCGGCGCCTTCCTGGCGCGGGAGGCGGCGGAATGAGCGCGCCGACCAAGGAAGCGCTGCGACGCGGCTGGTGTCCGAGCACGCTGAAGCCGATGGAGACCGGCGATGGCTGGCTGGTGCGCCTGCATCCACCGGGCGCGAAGCTGACTCCAGCGCAATTGCGGAGGATCGCGGCCCTGGCCGCCGGGCATGGCAACGGGCTGATCGAAATCTCCGCCCGTGGCAATCTGCAGATTCGCGGCGTGACGGCCGAAAGCCATCCAGCTCTGGTCGAGCGCCTCCTGGCGGAGCGCCTCGTCGACGAACATGCCGGCGACGGGCCGCAACGGCTGACATTGATCTCGCCGCTCGCCGGCTTCAACGAGGCCGTCATGCTCGGGCCTGGCCCGAACATCTCTTCGACGATATTCTCGGGTCGGCGCGGCGCGCCGCCCGAGAATGACGGGAAGGGCTTGCTCGACGCCGTGGCGTTGTCCGCGGCCATCGAGGAGCGGGCGCGAAACATCCCTGGCCTGCCGGCCAAGCTCAGCGTCGTCGTCGACGATGGCGGGCCGCAGGCACTCGACAGCTTCCCCGGCGACATCCGGCTCGTCGGTATCGGCGCCGGGCGCGCCGCCTTGAGTCTTGCGGATCATCTCTGGCGGGGCCCTATCCCCGAAGCGGAGGCCGCCGCAGCGGTCGAAGCCGTCCTGCGCGGTTTCGCGATCCTGCGCAGCGCTGATCCCGAGTGCATCCGCCGCCTGCGCGATCTGCCGCCCGAAGCGTTGGCCGAGCTGAGCCTCCTGCCCGAAATACCCGCCCCCGCGCCACGCCCTGCTCCTCGGCGCGCCGGGCTGTTCGCTCTGGGAGAGGGCCGGCTCGCGGTGCTCATCGGCCTTCCCTTCGGCCGGTGCGACACAGCCATCCTCGACAAGCTCGGCGCCGGTATCGAGGCAAGCGCAGCCGACATCCGGCTCTCGCCATGGCGAGGGCTCGCCTTCCGCAATCTTCGCCGTGCCGAGGCCGACAAGCTGATGGCGCTGGCGAACGGCCTCGGCCTGATCACACGCGACGACGATCCGCGCCTTTCCGTGCAAGCCTGTGCCGGCAGCCCCGCCTGCTCCCGCGCCGAGGCCCCGACCATGGCGGACGCGGCCAGGCTCGCCGGGGCTGCCGCCGATCTGCTCACGCAGGGCGTGACGCTGCACGTTTCCGGCTGCGTCAAAGCCTGCGCTCACCCTGCGGAATCCGACCTCACCCTGGTCGGGCGCGAGGGGCGCTACGACGCCGTGTTCGGCGGCACGACGCGGGACAAGCCGGTCGCGACGCTTGACCTTTCGACGCTCCTGGCGCGATTGCAGCCCGGACAGGAGATTCACGCACAGCTGGCCAAGGCCGTGCGTTCAACAGGACCGCGCGGTTGAACAAGGCATACGATTATATTCAGGACGGGGCGGCGATCTATGAGCGCTCCTTCGCGATCATCCGCGCGGAAGCCGATCTCGCCCGCTTCAGCGGCGCGGCCGAGCGCGTCGTGGTGCGCATGATCCATGCTTGCGGCATGACCGACCTGCCTGATGACGTCGAGATGTCCGCCGGTTTCGCGGACGCCGCGCAGGCTGCGCTCAAGAGCGGCGCACCGATCCTCTGCGATGCCAAGATGGTCGCCAACGGCGTGACGCGCGCGCGCCTGCCGGCCGGCAACGAGGTCATCTGCACGCTCGACGACCCGCAGGTCCCAGCGCTCGCAACCGAGATGGGCACGACGCGTTCCGCCGCCGCGATGGAACTCTGGAAGCCCAGGCTCGCAGGCTCCGTCGTCGTCATCGGCAACGCCCCGACCTCGCTGTTCCGGCTGCTCGAAATGCTCGATGCAGGCGCGCCGAAGCCTGCCGCGGTGATCGGCATCCCCGTCGGCTTCGTCGGCGCGGCGGAATCGAAGGAAGCGCTGGCCCGGGACGGGCGCGTACCCTGCGTCGTCGTACATGGGCGACGTGGCGGCTCAGCCATGGCGGCAGCCGCCGTCAATGCGCTGGCGCAGGACAAGGAATAAGCGGGTGAGCGGGACAGCCAAGACCCTGCTCTACGGCGTCGGCCTCGGACCGGGCGCACCGGATCTGATGACGGTGCGCGCCCGCGAGATCATCCTGTCGACGGACCGGCTGGTGCATTTCTGCAAGCGCGGACGGCGCGGCAATGCCCGCAGCACCGCCGACGCCATCATCGCGCCCGATCCGGCCCGCGAGATCGAGCTCGCCTTCCCCGTCACGACCGAGGCCAATGTCGGCGAGCCCGACTATGACGGGCCGATCGCGGCCTTCTACGAGGAGGCTGCCGAACGTCTGGCGGCGGAGATGCAGGCCGGGCGGACGCTCGCCGTGCTCTGCGACGGCGACCCGTTCTTCTACGGCTCCTTCATGCATCTGTGGCGGCGGCTCTCCCAGCGCTTCCCGACCGAAATCGTGCCCGGCGTCACCGGCATGACCGGCGCCTGGGGGGAAGCCGGCGCGCCGATCACCTGGGGCGACGACGTCATGACCGTGCTGCCCGGCACGCTGCCGGAGGCGGAGCTGGCACGGCGGCTGGCCGATACCGACGCCGCCGTGATCATGAAGCTCGGCCGCAACCTGCCGAAGGTGCGCCGCGCGCTGATGGCCGCCGGGCTTGAGGGCCGCGCGATCTATGTCGAGCGGGCGACGATGGCGCGGCAGGTGGTGGCGCGCCTCGCCGACAAGACCGATGACGAGGCGCCCTATTTCGCGATGGTGCTGGTGCCCGGCGAGGGGCGGCGGCTGTGACGGGCTCGCTCACCATCGTCGGGCTCGGCCCCGGCACGGCGGAGTGGATCACTCCCGCCGCTCAGGCCGCGCTCGATGCCGCGAGCGACCTCGTGGGCTACGGCCCCTATGTCGACCGCATAGTTGAGCGGGAAGGACGGACCAAGCACGCGTCAGACAACCGCGTCGAGGTCGAGCGAGCGGCGCACGCGCTGAGGCTGGCGGCCGAGGGGCGCAAGGTCGCAGTCGTCTCGGGCGGTGATCCCGGTGTGTTCGCCATGGCCGCGGCAGTATTCGAGGCGCTGGAAGCCGGGCCTTCGGAGTGGCTGGTCATCCCGATCACGGTCGAACCCGGCATCACCGCGATGCTGGCGGCGGCGGCGCGGGCCGGCGCCCCGCTCGGCGGCGATTTCTGCGCGATCTCGCTCTCGGACAACCTCAAGCCGTGGGATGTCGTGACCACCCGCCTCGAAGCGGCCCTCGCCGCCGATTTCGTGATCTGCCTGTACAACCCGATCTCGAAAGCGCGGCCCTGGCAGCTCGGAGCGGCGCTGGAACTGACGGCAACGCAGCGCGACGCGGCAACGCCCGTGGTCTTCGCCCGCGCCGTCGGGCGCCCGGACGAGAATTTGCGCGTGCTGACGCTGGCCGAGGCCGTCGCGGCCGCAGGCACGGCCGACATGGCGACGTTGGTGATGATCGGAGCTTCCAGCACGCGGCTGATCGCACGCGCGGGCGCGGCACCTTACGTCTATACGCCGCGTTCGGTGACGAAGAGCCCCTGTGTCACCAGCCAGGGCAGGACCTGATCGATATGATCGACGGTCTCGACATCGGGCTTGGGCGGCCGCTCCACCATGATCACCGGCAGGGAGAGCCGGCGCGCCGCCACGAGCTTGCCGATCGTCGCCGATCCGCCCGAGTTCTTGCTGACCAGGACCTCGACGCCCTCGCGCCGCATCAGGTCCTCCTCGTCGTCGGTGTCAAAGGGGCCGCGCTGCTGGATGACGTCGACATGCGGTACCGGCAGCCGATCGCCGATCGGCTCGATGGCGCGCACGAGATAGCGATGCTGCGGGGCATCAGCGAAAGCCGGCAGTTCGAGCCGGCCGACCGTGAGGAAGACGCGCCGCGGCTCATCGCCCAATGCCTGCACGGCGGCATCGATGTCCGGCACGGATTTCCAGCGATCGCCGTCGCGCGGCTTCCAGGAGTCGCGGCGAATGGCGAGCAGCGGCACGCCTTCCGCCTTGCAGGCATGCTCGGCGTTGAAGGGCATCACCGCGGCGAAGGGGTGGGTCGCGTCGACGACGGCGACGATGCCCTCATCGACCAGATAGCGCCTCAAACCCTCGATGCCGCCGAAGCCTCCGACACGCACCGGCAGGTTGGTCGGGCGGGGATCGACGGTGCGGCCCGCCAGCGAGATAATGGCACGGATATCGGGAGCCTGATCAGCAAGAAGCTGATCGAGTGCTGCAGCTTCGCTCGTTCCGCCAAGGATGAGGACGGTCATGTCGACAGTTTTGCGTGAATCGGATGTTCTGTCGAGCGGCGAGGCGCCCGCGCCCTGGCTCTCGCTGATCGGCCTCGGCGAAGACGGTTCCGCCGGCCTCTGCCGCGACGCGCTGGTGGCACTGAACGAGGCCGAGATCGTCTTCGGCGGCGAGCGGCATATCGCGCTGGTCGGCTCGGTGCCGGGCGAGCTCAGGCCCTGGCCGCAGCCCTTCCGCAACGCGCTGCCGCAGATCCTCAAGGAGCGCGGCCGCAAGGTCTGCGTGCTCGCGACCAGCGACCCGTTCCATTACGGCATCGGCAACAGCCTGAGCCGCGCGATCCCCGCCGAGGAGATGCGGATCATCCCGCAGCTCTCGTCCTTCTCGATGGCCTGCACGCGGATGCGCTGGCCGCAGGAGGAATGCGCGCTGGTTTCGCTGCACGGCCGCACGCTCTACCGCATCGTCCCGCATCTCCAGCCCGATGCCCGCATCCTTGCCCTCTCCTGGGATGAGAGCACGCCGCGCGCCGTTGCGGAACTCATGACCGCACGCGGCCTCGGCGCGAGCCGCATCGTCGTGATGGAATCGCTCGGCGGGCCGCAGGAGCGCATCCGCGAGGCCCGCGCCGACGCCTTCGCCCTCGACGATGTCGTGCCGCTCAACCTGATCGCGGTCGAGGTTGCCGCGACGCACGACTCGCGCATCCTGCCGCTGACGCCCGGGCTCGACGAGGAGTGGTTCGCCCATGACGGGCAGATCACCAAATCGGAGATCCGCGCCATCACCCTCTCGGCGCTGGCACCACGAGCCGGCGAGCTGCTCTGGGACGTCGGCGCCGGCTCCGGCTCGGTCGCCGTCGAATGGTGCCAGCGCCATGTCCGCAACCGGGCGATCGCGTTCGAGGCGCGGGCTGACCGGGCCGAGCGGATCGCGCGCAACAAGCTCGAACTCGGCGGGCTCGACGTAACTGTCGCTGGTGCAGCGCCCGAGGGCTTCGTCGGGCGCGAGGCGCCGGACGCCGTCTTCATCGGCGGAGGGCTGACCGAGGAGGGGCTGTTCGACGCCGCCTGGGCGGCTCTGAAGCCCGGCGGTCGCCTCGTCGCCAATGTCGTCACCATCGAGGGCGAGGCGAAGCTCGCGGCGCTCCACGCCGAACATGGCGGCTCGCTGCGCCGCATCTCGATCGACCGGCTCGCACCCGTCGGCGGCAAGCATGGCTGGCGCCCGGCGATGCCGGTGACGCAATGGCGGGTCGAGAAGCCTTGAGCGCCGGCCGCCTCGTCGCCGGCATCGGCATCCGGCCCGGCACCGAGGCCGCCGACATCCTCGCCTGCCTCGACGAGGCGCTGGCGATCGCGGGGCTCAGCGGCACCGCGACACCGCGCTTCGCCACGCTCGCGAGCCGAGCCGCGGAAGCCGGCATGGTCGCGGCCGCGGCCGACCGCACGGCCGAGCTCGTCGCCATCCCCGACGAGGCGCTGAAAGGCTTCGAGGCCGCCTGCGCGACGCGCTCGACCCGGATCGCCTCGCTCTACGGCGTCGGCTCGGTGGCGGAGGCTGCGGCGCTGGCTGGGGCGGGCCCGGGCGGCCAGCTGGTACAGCCGCGCATCGCGACCGCGCGCGTCACCTGCGCGCTGGCCAGGAGCGTGTCGTGACGATCCATTTCATCGGCGCCGGCCCCGGCGCGCCCGATCTCATCACGCTGCGCGGGCGCGACCTCATCGCCGCCTGCCCGGTCTGCCTCTACGCGGGATCGCTGATCCCCAAGGTGATGCTCGACTGGTGTCCTCCGGGCGCCCGCATCGTCGACACCGCCCCGCTCGCTCTCGACGCGATCATCGCCGAGATGGAGGCTGCGCATCTCGCCGGGCAGGACGTGGCGCGGCTGCATTCCGGCGATCTCTCGATCTGGAGCGCCTGCGGCGAGCAGATGCGCCGGCTCGACCGGCTCGGCATTCCCTACACGGTGACGCCGGGCGTGCCGGCCTTCGCCGCCGCCGCCGCGGTGCTGAAGCGCGAGCTCACCCTGCCAGGCGTAGCCCAATCGCTGGTACTGACGCGCACTTCCGGCCGCGCCTCGGCCATGCCACCGAAGGAAAAGCTCGCGACATTCGCCGCCTCCGGCGCGACGCTCGCCATCCATCTCTCGATCCACGTCATCGAACAGGTCGTGGCGGAACTGACCCCGTTCTATGGCGCAGACTGTCCCGTCGCCGTGGTGTTCCGCGCGACATGGCCGGACGAGACGGTGCTGCAAGGGGCGCTCGCCGACATCGCTGTCAAGGTCCGCGCCAGCGAACTCGAACGCACCGCGCTGATCCTGGTCGGCCCCGCGCTGGCGGCCGATGACTTCGGCGAAAGTGCGCTCTATTCGATCGACTACGACCGCCGCTTCCGGCCGCGGGGCGGGCTATGAGCGCGCGCGGGCTGCTCATCGCCGCGCCGCGCTCCGGCTCGGGCAAGACCACGATCACGCTCGGGCTGCAGCGCGCGCTGACACGCCGCGGGCTGACCGTGCGCGGGTTGAAATGCGGGCCCGATTATATCGACCCCGCCTTCCATGCCGCCGCGACGGGGGCGCCGAGTGCCAATCTCGACAGCTACGCGATGTCGGACAGCCTGCTCGGGCAGATCGCGGGCGAGGCGATGCAGGCGGCCGACATCGTCATCGCCGAAGGCTCGATGGGGCTGTTCGACGCCGTGCCGGGACCGGCAGGCCATACCGGCGCCAGTGCCGACATCGCGGCGCTCACCGGGTGGCCGGTCGTGCTCGTCATCGACGTCTCCGGACAGGCGCAGTCGGCGGCGGCGGTCGCGCTCGGCTGCAAGGTCTACGATCAGCGCATCCGCGTCGCCGGCGTCATCCTCAACAAGGTCGCGAGCGCCCGCCATGAGCGGCTGGTGCGGCAGGGCATGGAGCGGATCGGCCTGCCCGTCCTCGGAGCGCTGCCGCGCGAGGCAAGCCTGATCCTGCCGGAGCGCCATCTCGGGCTGGTCCAGGCCGGCGAGACCGCCGACCTGCATGCGCGGCTCGATTCATTGGCCGAGGCCGTAGCGGCTGCAGTCGAGCTCGATGCGATTGTCGCAGCGGCCGGCGACGCCATTCTCACGGCCGCAGCCGATGGCAATGCCCCACCGCTGCCCGCACCGGGACGGCGGATCGCGATCGCGCGCGATGCCGCCTTCTCCTTCGTCTATCCGCATGTCGAAGCGGGGTGGCGCGCGGCGGGCGCCGAACTCGTGCCGTTCTCACCACTCAGGGACGAGGCGCCGCCGCAGGATTGCGACGCCTGCTGGCTGCCTGGAGGCTATCCCGAGCTCCATGCCGGCACCATCGCGGCGGCCGGCCGCTTCCTCGCTGGCTTGCGCAGCTTCGCCGGGACCCGGCCCGTGCATGGCGAGTGCGGGGGCTACATGGTTCTCGGGCGCAGCCTGACCGATGCCGACGGCGTCGCTCATGCCATGGCCGGGCTGCTCTCGGTCGATACCTCCTTCGCCAGGCGCAAGATGAATCTCGGCTATCGCCGGGCCGTCCTGGAGGCGGGCGGACCGCTCGGGCCGGCGGGTTCCGCGCTGACCGGGCATGAGTTCCACTATGCCAGCATCGTCGCGCAGGGAGAGGACCCGCCCTTCGCGGTGGTGACCGATCCGCATGGCTCGGCGCCTGCCCCGGCCGGGAGCCGGCGCGGGCTGGTGACGGGGTCCTTCTTCCATGCCATCGCCACCGCAGGCCTGGCGTGAACGAGCCCCCCGTCTTCGACGAGGCCTTCGCACGGCAGTTCGAGGAGCTGCTGCGCTGGCGGCGCGATGTCCGGCGGTTCCGGCGCGATCCCGTCCCGGCCGATCTCATCGCACGTCTCATCGCCCAGACGCAGCTCTCGCCCTCCGTCGGGCATTCGCAACCCTGGCGCTGGCTCGCCGTCGAGGAGCCGGCTCAGCGCGAAGCCGCGCAGGCCAGCTTCAGCCGCTGCAATGTCGCGGCGCTGGCGTCCTATGAGGGCGAGCGCGCCGCGCTCTATGCGCGCCTCAAGCTCGAAGGCCTGCGCGAGGCTCCGGTGCAGCTCGCCGTGTTCTGCGACCACGGCACCGAGCGCGGCCATGGCCTCGGCCGACGGACCATGCCGGAGATGCTCGACTACTCGGTCGTCGCGGCCATCACGCAGTTCTGGCTGGCGGCGCGCGTTCATGGTCTCGGCGTCGGCTGGGTCTCGATCCTCGAGCCCGCCGAGATCACGGCGGCTCTCGGCGCATCACCTGACTGGAAGCTGATCGCCTATCTCTGCGTGGGCTGGCCGGAACAGGATTGCGACGTGCCGGATCTGGTCAGGGCCGGCTGGGAACAGGGCTGAGGGCTCAGGCACTCCCCCGTCAGACGCCGCCCTGCCGCAGCCGCACGATGTCGCCGCGCAAGGCCATGGCCGCCATACTACAGCAGAAAGAAAAAAGCCGGCCCGAGGGGCCGGCCTTCCGGATGATATAAGCGGGAGACGGTGCCTCAGCGGCGGAAGCCGCCACCGATCACCCCGCCCAAAGCGCCGCCGACGATGCCGCCGAAGATCGCGGCACCCGTGCTGTCCCCGGCATCACTCTCACGCGTCCGGACGCGGCCCTGATAGCCGCTGCTGCTCGTGCCGCGGGCCGGAGTAGCCGAGCCTTCATAGGCCGTGCCGCGCTCGCGGGCGAGATCGCGCCGGTACATCTCCTCGCCCTCGTCGGTGGTCTTGCGGGCACTGCGGCTACCCTGCTGGGCATCGCCGACCTTGCGGGTCTTCTTCTCGGCGGCCGCCTTCTCTTCCTGAGCCAGCACCTGCCGATAGGTGACCTCGCTCTGGGCGCGCAGCGCCGTCGCCTGCATGGCCGTCAGGAAGCCGGTCTCCGGGATGCTGCGCGACTTCTGCCATTCCTGGATCGCCTTGCGCTGGCCCGGCCCGAAGGTGGTGGCGGGCTTGCCGGACTGGAAGCCGGCGACGCCAAGGCGGACCTGCAACTCGCGGCGATCCTTGGCCTGGAGCTTCATCGCCGTCTCGGTCTGCACAGTGCCGACCTCCTTCTTGAGCGCCTCGTCAGTGACGCCGGGAGGCATTTCCGTGGCGCTCGCAGCGGGCTTCGCCGCTTCAAGGCTGGCAAGGCGATTGCGCGCGAAGGTGGCGAACTGGCCGGACGGGAAGGCTTCGAGATAAGCGCGATAGTCGGCTAGGGAATTGCCGCGCTCGGCGACTTCCCAGGTCTTCACGTCGAGCTGGGCACGGTCCAGCGAGGGCGCAGCCGGCATGGCCGGAACCGGCACGGCCGCGTCGATGGTCTTGGTCGCGGCAGCCGAGGCATCGACCGAGGCGAGCTTCAGCGTCGGGTTCATCTTGAACTCGCCGATGATCGACGAATTCGTCCAGGGCTTCTGCTTCTTGCCCGTCGTTTCCCAGACATCGGCGCGCACGCGGTCCATCACCGTGGTGATGGAGACCTCGGGCGTCTCGATATGCTTGAGCAGGGCGGAGGTGAACGGGCTGTTGCCGTCACGCTCGCCATCGAGCGCGGTCGCGCGCGGATCGGTGGCGAAGGCGATCAGAATGCCGGAGGCCGACTGGGTCTCGATCGCGGTGAGGCCGCGCGTGACGGCACGGGACTTCGCGGCGAGCTGGGCCGCGAAGGGGTTGTCGCGGCAGGCATCGAGGATGACGATGTTGACGCGCTCGTCGCGCTGCATCTGTCGCAGGACCAGCTGCACGTTGACGGCCTTGAAGTCGAGATCCGCCTCAGAACGCAGCGAGGCGTCGACCGGGATGAGATAGTTCTCGTCGCCGACGGCGATGCCATGGCCGGCATAGTAGACGAGGCCGGCCTTGGCGCCGTCGAGCTTCTGCGCGAATTCGCGCACGATGCCCGTCATTTCGTCCATCTTGAGGTCGTAGCCTTCCACGACGTCGAAGCCGAGGCGCTTCAACGCGGCCGAGATGCCCTTGGCGTCCCGCTGCGGGTTGGCGAGCGGCGGCACCGCCGTGTAGGCGCTATTGCCGATCACCAGCGCAACGCGCCGCTCCGGCGCGGCGGCGAAGCCGGGCGAAGACAGCGCAACGGCCCAGAGCACCAACGCAAGGACCGAAGCCATGCGGGCTTGGAACACCGAAACCAGAGACGCGAAGCTCACGACAACCTCCTCCGAATTCAGCGGCACATACCTTCTGGCCGCGAAGCTCCCGACAGGGGACACCACACGATTGGTCGACGGACAACAATAGTGAAAGCCAACGGGCATTTTTACCGCAACACTTCCCGACGGTAAACCAGAATACCCCTTGGTCGCGCCTACCTTGTCCCAGGTTCAAATGGATTTTTCGGATTCGCGTCCGAAGCAGGCAACATCGCGCGACGCGGCCGGGCGCGACATCCTCCATTTGCAGGACATCTTCAGAATAAGACCAAAGTATATGAACCTGCTTCCGCGAGCCGCTCAGCGAACGTTGACTTATGTTCCCGACGCGGTGCAGCATGCCATGCAAGGGGAACCGCACAAGAAAGAAAGACTAAGCTGATGAAGGCTGGCAGTCGGCATGTCTGAGGACAATATTCTTTCGACCTCAGGTCTAACCAAAGAATTTGCCGGCTTTACAGCTGTGAACGGCGTCAACCTCAATGTCCGGCGCGGCTCGATTCACGCTTTGATCGGCCCCAACGGCGCCGGCAAAACGACCTGCTTCAACCTGCTGACCAAGTTTCTCCCGCCGACCCGCGGAACGATCACGTACAACGGCCGGGACATCACGCGCGAGAAGCCGGCCGAGATCGCACGGCTCGGGCTGGTGCGCTCGTTCCAGATCTCCGCCGTGTTCCCGCAGTTGTCGGTGCTGACCAATGTCCGCATCGCCCTGCAGCGCAAGCGCGGCGATTCCTTCGATTTCTGGCGTTCGGAGCGCACGCTCAAGAGCCTGGACGACGAAGCGAGGAGCCTCGTCGACGCGGTCGGCCTGACGCCCTTCCTGTCGCTGACCGCCGGCGAGCTCTCCTACGGCCGCAAGCGCGCGCTGGAGATCGCGACGACGCTGGCGCTCGACCCCGAGATGCTGCTGCTCGACGAGCCTATGGCCGGCATGGGCCGCGAGGATGTCGATCGCATCGCTGCGCTGATCCGCAAGATCTCGCAGAACCGCACCATCCTGATGGTCGAGCACAACCTCTCGGTTGTCGCCTCGCTGTCGGACCGCATCACCGTGCTGGCGCGCGGGCAGGTCCTGGCGGAGGGCGATTACGCCACCGTCTCGAAGGACCCGCGCGTGGTCGAGGCCTATATCGGTTCGGGAGGCGGCCATGGCCATCACTGAGGCTGTGAAAGCTCCCATGGCCGCTTCCGGCAACGCGCCGCTGCTGAAGGTGCGCGGGCTCGAGGCCTGGTACGGGGAATCACATGTGCTGCACGGCATCGATCTCGACGTCGCGCCCGGCGAGGTCGTAACGCTGCTCGGGCGCAACGGCGCCGGCAAGACCACGACGCTGAAGTCGATCATGGGCGTGATCGGCAAGCGCAAGGGCTCGGTCGTGCTGGAGGGCAAGGAGACGATCGGGCTGCCATCGCGCGCGATCGCCCGGCTTGGCATCGGCTTCGTGCCGGAAGAACGCGGCATCTACGCCTCGCTCTCGGTCGAGGAGAACCTGATGCTGCCGCCGCAGGTCAGGCCCGGCGGGCTTTCCCTCGACGCCATCTTCACGCTCTTCCCCAACATCAAGGAGCGGTTGAAGAGCCAGGGCACCAAGCTCTCCGGCGGCGAGCAGCAGATGCTGGCGATCGGGCGCATCCTGCGGACCGGCGCGCATCTGCTCCTGCTCGACGAACCCACCGAAGGCCTTGCGCCGGTGATCATCGAGCAAATCGGCCGCACCATCGCGAAACTGAAGCAGGAGGGCTTCACCATCATTCTGGTGGAGCAGAATTTCCGCTTCGCGCAGACCGTGGCGGACCGGCATTACGTCGTCGAGCAGGGCAAGGTGATCGACATGATCCTCAATTCCGACCTCGACGCCAATATCGACAAGCTGCACCGCTATCTCGGGGTTTGACGGGCTTCGCCCGGATGCCGGCATTGCGCGGCCAAGAACACGGCGAAATGCCGACAACCACAGCAGGGAGAACAATGATGAAGCTGAAGACGATTCTTGCAACGACCGCGCTCGCCGCCCTGATGGCGAGCCCGGCGCTAGCCCAGCAAATCTCCGTCAAGGCCGGCGTGCTGAACGACCGCTCCGGCCTCTATGCCGACCTCGCCGGCGAAGGCTCGGTCGTCGCCGCGCGCATGGCGGTCGAGGACTTCAAGGCGGCCGACAAGGGTATCAAGGTCGAGATCGTCTCGGCCGACCACCAGAACAAGCCGGATGTCGGCTCGACCATCGCCCGGCAATGGTACGACCAGGACGGCGTCGACCTCATCCTCGACGTACCGACATCGTCGGTGGCGCTGGCGGTCAGCCAGATCACCAAGGAAAAGAACAAGGTCAACATCAACTCAGGCGCCGGTAGCTCCGACCTGACCGGCAAGGCCTGCAACGCCAACACGATCCACTGGACTTACGACACCTATGCCCTGGCTCAGGGCACCGGCGGCGCCATGGTGAAGGCCGGCGGCGACACCTGGTTCTTCCTGACCGCGGACTACGCCTTCGGCCATGCGCTGGAGCGCGACGCGACCGCGACCATCACGAAGGCCGGCGGCAAGGTGGTGGGCTCGGTGAAGACGCCGTTCCCGGGCACCGATTTCTCGTCCTTCCTGCTGCAGGCGCAGGCCTCCAAGGCCAAGGTGATCGGCCTGGCGAATGCCGGCAGCGACACCACCAACGCGATCAAGCAGGCAGGCGAGTTCGGCATCGTCGCCGGCGGGCAGAAGCTCGCGGGCCTGCTCGTCTTCATCAGCGACGTCAACGCTCTCGGCCTGCAGGCGGCGCAGGGCCTGGTCCTGACCGAATCCTTCTACTGGGATCGCGACGACCAGACCCGCGCCTGGTCGGAACGCTTCGCCAAGCTCAACGGCGGCAAGAAGCCGACCATGGTGCAGGCCGGCGTCTATTCGGGGCTGCTGCATTACCTCAAAGCGGTCGAGGCGACGAAGAGCAAGGACAGCGCCACCGTCATGGCCAAGATGAAGGAGATGCCGACGGATGATCCGCTCTTCGGCAAGGGCACGATCCGTCCGAACGGGCGCAAGATGCACGACATGTATCTCTACGAGGTCAAGAAGCCGTCCGAGTCGAAGGGCCCGTGGGACTACTACAAGCAGATCGCGGTCCTGCCGGCGGAGCAGGCCTTCCAGCCGCTGGCCGAGAGCGAGTGCCCGCTCGTCAAGAAGTGAGTTGCTGAAGCCCGGCTCGGCCGGGTTTCAAACCCTCCGGCGTCATTCCGGACCGGCCGCGAAGCGTGCCGATCCGGAATCCATCATAGAGCCGTTGCGCCTTTCGATGGATTCCGGGTCTCCGCTTCGCTCCGCCCGGAATGACGGACGAGGTTCCATGAAGACCTTCCGACGTCCAGATGATCTGAGTCCCGCATGTTCGAACTTCTTGGCGTCCCGCCCCAGGCGCTGTTCGGCCAGGTCCTTCTCGGCCTGATCAACGGCTCGTTCTACGCGATCCTCAGCCTCGGGCTGGCGGTGATCTTCGGGCTCTTGAACATCATCAACTTCACGCATGGCGCCCAGTACATGATGGGCGCCTTCGTCGCCTGGATGTGCCTGAACTATCTCGGCATCAACTACTGGGCGGCGCTGCTGCTGGCGCCGATCATCGTCGGTGCGACCGGCATCGCGATCGAGCGGCTGCTGCTCAAGCGCATCGCCCATCTCGACCATCTCTACGGGCTGCTGCTGACCTTCGGGCTGGCGCTGATCATCCAGGGCGTGTTCCGCAACTACTACGGCTCCTCGGGCCTGCCCTATGCCATCCCCCCGCAACTCGCCGGCGGCCAGAATCTGGGCTTCATGTTCCTGCCTAACTACCGCGCCTGGGTGATCTTCGCCTCGCTCGTGGTCTGCCTCGGCACCTGGTTCCTGATCGAGAAGACCAAGCTCGGCGCCTATCTGCGCGCCGCCACGGAGAATCCGACCCTGACCCAGGCCTTCGGCATCAATGTGCCGCTGCTGGTGACGCTGACCTACGGCTTCGGCGTCGCGCTCGCGGCCTTCGCCGGCGTGCTGGCCGCGCCGATCTATTCGGTCAACCCGAACATGGGCGGGGACCTGATCATCGTCGTCTTCGCCGTGGTGGTGATCGGCGGCATGGGCTCGATCATGGGCGCCATCGTCACCGGCTTCTCGCTCGGGCTGGTCGAAGGCCTGACCAAGGTGTTCTACCCGGAAGCGGCCGCGACGGTGATCTTCATCATCATGGTGCTGGTGCTGCTGGTGAAGCCTGCCGGCCTGTTCGGCCGCGCCCACTGACGCAAGCGAGGGACAATCACATGACCGACCTTGCCTCGACCGACACCCCGGCTGCCGCCGTCGTCACCGAGACCGACGACAGCACGGCGCGCCTCCACCGCAACCTGTTCATCGCCATCGCCGCGGTGCTCGTGGTCGCGCCCTTCGTCGTCTATCCCGTCTTCGTGATGAAGGTTTTGTGCTTCGCGCTGTTCGCGCTCGCCTTCAACCTCCTGCTTGGATATGGCGGCCTGCTCTCCTTCGGCCATGCCGCCTATTTCGGCATGGCGAGCTATGTCAGCGCCTACACCGCCAAGAACTGGGGCCTGACACCGGAGCTCGCGATCCTGCTCGGCACGGCAATCGCGGCCGTGCTCGGCACCGTCTTCGGCGCGCTCGCCATCCGCCGCCAGGGCATCTATTTCGCGATGATCACGCTGGCGCTGGCACAGATGGTGTTCTTCTTCTCGCTGCAGACGCCGCGCTTCACCGGCGGCGAGGACGGCATCCAGGCCGTGCCGCGCGGCAAGTTCCTCGGCCTGATCAGCCTCGCCGACGACCGGGTGCTGTACTGGCTGGTGGCGGCGATCTTCATGATGGGCCTGCTGCTGATCTACCGCATCATCCACTCGCCCTTCGGCCAGGTCTGCAAGGCCATCCGCGACAACGAGCCCCGCGCCATCTCGCTCGGCTACCGCGCCAACCAGTACAAGCTGATGGTCTTCGTGCTCTCGGCCACGCTCGCCGGCCTCGCCGGCGCGACCAAGGCCATCGTGTTCCAGCTGGCGTCGCTCACCGACGTCTACTGGTCGATGTCGGGCGAGGTCGTGCTGATGACACTGGTCGGCGGCCTCGGCACCGTCTTCGGACCGATCGTCGGCGCGCTCGTCATCGTCGCCATGCAGAACTATCTCGCCACCCTCGGCGCCTGGGTCACCGTCGTCCAGGGTATCGTCTTCGTGGTCTGCGTCCTGCTCTTCCGCGAGGGCATCGTCGGCGTCATCGCCAAGGCGATCAGGAAGCCGCTGTAAGAGGCCGCCTCTAGCGGATCAACTTCGAGATCGTCCTGAACTGCGGGTGATCGGCCGTCCGCAGCCATTCGAACAGCACCATTTCGGTGGTGACGATCTCGGCACCATGGCTCGCCATGCGGTTCAGGGCGATCTCGCGCGACTCCGGGGCACGCGAGCCGATCGCATCGGCAACGACGATCACACGCCGGCGGTGATCGAGCAGGCTGAGCACGGTCTGGCCGACGCAGACATGCGCCTCGCAGCCGCAGATCACCAGCTCGCGGTCGCCCGCCAAGGCGTCGAGGAAATCCGGCTCGGCACAGGCGTCGAAGCTCATCTTCGCGACGACCGGCCCAGCCCCCGCCAGCTCCGGCACCGTCGCGCCCAAGCCGCGCGGATTCTGCTCCGTCAGGACTGCGGGAATGCCGAGCAGGCGCGCGGCCTCGACGAGGCGGCCCGCATTGAGCAGCACGCTGTCGCCGGCATGGATCGCCGGCATCAACCGCGCCTGGAAGTCGATGACGACCAGCATCGCATTCTCGGCGGCCAGCAGCGCCATCGCAAACCTCCTCGCGCTGTTTCTTGGTTGCCCGTCATAGCGCGCCTTGGCACTGTCGGCGTCAACCCGGCCTGCCAGCAGCCGCCGGGTGCAGCCGCTTGACTCGCTCCGGCGCGCCCCACATGCAATCGGCATGAACGAGGATGCCGGCGTTCCCTTCGCGACCACGCTGCATGTGCGCGACCATTGCCTGTGCCTGCATGTACAGCGCGCGGCGCGCACCCTGGCGCGCCGCTTCGACGAGGCGCTCCGGCCTGTCGGGCTGACGAACGGCCAGTTCTCGCTGCTGATGGCGCTCAATCGTCCGGCCCCGCCATCGCTGAGGCCGGTCGCCGACCTTCTCGCCATGGACCGCACGACGCTGACGGCGGCGCTCAAACCGCTCGAACGGCGCAGCCTCATCCGGGTTGCCGCCGACCCCGCCGACCGTCGCAGCAAGCTTCTGTCGCTGACACCGGAAGGACGCGCCCTGCTCGCCGCGGCCGTACCGATCTGGCAGAGCACCCATGCCGCTATCGAGGCGGCGTTGCCCGGGGATGCGCCTGAGACGTTGCGCGCCGCCCTGCGCGAGCTGGCCTGACGAAGCGCGCAGCAACCGCTCCGCCCTCATCGCAGGGCCGCCCCGACAACACGCGGCTGGCGCATGGCACAAGCCGGCACTAAGTTCTGTCATTCCGAAAATGCAGGTTCAAACACGGTTTCCATGGACAAGCGGCTCGACGCACCGGCCCAGGCCGCATCGCTGACCCCTGCCGATATCCGCTCGATCCTGATCGGCGTCATGCTGGCGCTGTTCCTGGCGGCGCTCGACCAGACGATCGTCGCGACCGCGCTGCCGACGATCGGCCGCGAGCTCAACGACGTCACGCATCTGTCCTGGGTCGTCACAATCTACCTGCTGGCTTCGACTGCCGTGACGCCGCTCTACGGCAAGCTCGCCGATATCCATGGGCGGCGGGTGGTTCTGCTCTCCGGCATCGCTGTCTTCGTCGTCGGGTCGGTGGCCTGCGCGCTTGCGCCGTCGCTCTGGCTGCTGGTGCTGGCACGCTTCATCCAGGGGCTCGGCGGCGGCGGGCTGATCGCGCTTGCCCAGACCATCGTCGCCGACATGGTGCCGCCCAAGGAGCGCGGACGCTATCAGGTCTATTTCGCCAGCGTCTTCATGTCGTCCTCACTGCTCGGCCCGGTCCTCGGCGGCGTGTTGGCGGAGCAGCTGCACTGGTCGGTGATCTTCTGGATCAATGTCCCGCTCGGGTTCGTGGCCTACTGGATGACGAGCTCGGCGCTGAAGCGCCTGCCGCGCCATGAGCGCCCCCACAAGCTGGACGTGCTCGGCGCCTTGCTGATGACGCTGGGAACCGTATCGCTGCTGCTGGCGCTTTCCTGGGGCGGCACCGCCTATCCCTGGCGCTCCCTGCCGATCGCCGGGGTGGTCGGCATGTCCCTGGCGCTCTGGGCACTCTTCGCCTGGCGGCTGCGGACCGCGTCCGAGCCGCTCATCCCGCTCGATCTGCTCGGCAACCGTGTCGTGCGGCGCGGCACCGTCGCAGCCGGCTTCGGCATGGGCACCTTCATCGGCCTGACGATCTATCTGCCGCTCTATTTCGAGACGGTGATGGGGATGAGCGCGACCCATTCCGGCCTCGGCCTCCTGCCGCTCACCTGCGGCACGGTGGTCGGCGCGACGAGCTCCGGCCGGGCGATGTCGCATGTCACGAACTACAAGCGCGTGCCGCTGGCCGGTCTCTTCGTCGCCCTTGCCGGCACGGCCGTGCTGTCCGCCTTCTCGGGCCAGCTCCCGCTGCTGGCCTTCTCCGCGATCCTCGCGGTCGTCAGCATCGGCTTCGGCACGCTGCTGCCGGTCGCGACCGTCTCGATCCAGAATGCGGTGAGCGCGCATCAGCTCGGCACGGCAACCGCAGTGGCCAATTTCTTCCGCCAGATCGGCGGGGCGCTGATCGTCGCGGTCTTCGGCGCGATCGTGCTCGGCGGCGTCGGCGGCCCCGCAGCGCAGCTTTCGCCCGAAGCGCTGAAGCTCGGCACGGTCGATCGCGAGACGATGGTGACGCTGTTTCGCTATGTCTTCGGCGCAGCGAGCCTCGGTTTCGGCTGCGCCCTGATCTCGCTCGCCCGCATGGAGCAGCGGCCTCTGCGCGGCCGGGCAATCGAAGCGGCCAAGGCCGTCGGCGGCGAGTAGCGCCGCATCGGGGGAACCGACAGCGCAGCTGTGCGTTGCCTTGTGCCTGTGATCCGCACGGGCCAACATGCAGCATCAGCAGCAGGAGTTCCCGCCATGTCCGATCTCGTCGTCATCGTGTATCCGACCGAGGCCCGCGCCGAAGAAATGCGCCAGAAGCTCATCGGCCTGCAGAAGGAATATCTGATCGAGATCGGGGATGCCGCCATTGCGGTCATGCATGAAGACGGCAAGGTGAAGCTGAACCAACTGCTCAACACCACGGCGATGGGTGCGGTCTCCGGTTCGTTCTGGGGCCTGCTGATCGGCGCGATCTTCCTGATGCCGATCTTCGGGGCGGCGATCGGCGCGGCCTCCGGCGCGCTCGGTGGCGCCCTCACCGACTACGGCGTCGACGACAAGTTCATGAAGGAGCTGTCGAGCAGCCTGCGGCCCGGCAACGCCGCGCTCTTCGTGCTGGTCAAGAAGGTGACCGGCGACAAGGTGCTGGAGGCGATCCGCGGCACCGGCGGCACCGTGCTCAAGACCTCGCTCGACCACACGCAGGAGCAGAAGCTGCGCGACGCGCTCGCCGACGCACATGGCGCGGCGCCAGCGACCGACACGCCGCCCGAGCCCTATCCGCAGGGAACGGGCGCTCCCTCGCCGGTGGGTTGAGGGGTCCTTGCAGCGTCATTCTCAGGCGAAGCCAAACTTCGACCTGAGAATCTCGTCACAAGAAGACACTGGTTTCCGAGATGCTCGGGTCAAGCCCGAGCATGACGCAGGGCGACCGCTGCCTCAGTCACGGAGCAGCTCGTTGATGCCTGTCTTGGAGCGCGTCTGCGCATCGACCGTCTTGACGATGACGGCGCAGGAGAGCGCCGGGCCGGGCGTGCCGTCCGGGAAGGGCTTGCCCGGCAGCGAC
This sequence comes from Allobosea sp. RAF48, assembly GCF_052114025.1. Taxonomy (NCBI): domain Bacteria; kingdom Pseudomonadati; phylum Pseudomonadota; class Alphaproteobacteria; order Hyphomicrobiales; family Alloboseaceae; genus Allobosea; species Allobosea sp. RAF48. Next base: position 119,456 of record NZ_JBFRDZ010000014.1, on the reverse strand, counting down.
CCCGGCACGACCACCGAATAGGGCGGCACCTTGCCGACATGGACCTGGCCGGTGGCGCGATCGACGATCTTGGTCGAGGCCGAGATGAAGACGCCCATCGAGAGCACCGAGCCCTCGCCGACGATCACGCCCTCGACGACCTCGGAGCGGGCGCCGATGAAGCAGTTGTCCTCGATGATGGTCGGGTTGGCCTGCAGCGGCTCGAGCACGCCGCCGATGCCGACGCCGCCCGAGAGATGCACGTTCTTGCCGATCTGGGCGCAGGAGCCGACGGTCGCCCAGGTGTCGACCATGGTGCCGCTGTCGACATAGGCGCCGATATTGACGAATGACGGCATCAGCACGACGCCGGACGCGATGAACGACCCCTTGCGCGCGGCGGCCGGCGGCACGACGCGGAAGCCGGCGGCGCGGAAGCGGTTCTCGCCCCAGCCCTCGAACTTCGACGGCACCTTGTCCCAGAACACGCCCTCGCCCGGTCCGTTGGCGATGATCATGTTGTCGGTCAGGCGGAAGGAGAGCAGCACGGCTTTCTTCAGCCACTGATGCACGATCCAATCCGCGCCCTGCTTCTCGGCGACGCGGGTCTCGCCGGCATCGAGCATCTCGATCGCCTGCTCGACCGCCTCGCGGACAGCGCCCTTGGTGGAGATGCCGATCTCGGCCCGGTTCTCCCAGGCGGCGTCGATGGTGGCGGCGAGATCGGCGAGGGACATCGGGCAGCTCCAGCGCTTAGAAGGTCGCGGGAGCGATGGCGGATGCGGGCTCGTGCGTCAAGCCGCAGGGCGCCGGCGCAGCAGATAGGTATCCATGATCCAGCCGTGGCGGGCGCGGGCCGCAGCACGCACGCTCACGATCTCGGCGGAGAGTTCGGAGAGCGGCCCGGCGAGGAGAATCTCGTCGGGCGTGCCGAGATAGGCGCCCCAGTAGATGTCGAGACGATCAGGATCGAGCCTGGCGAAGGCCTGCTCGCCATCGAGCATGACGACGACGCTGTCCTGATCGGCCGGGAAGCCCGCCGCCAATCGCCGGCCCGTAGTGATCAGGATCGGAGCGCCGATCGTATTGAGGGGGATGCGGTGGCGCGCGGCCAGCACCTGGACGCTGCTGATGCCGGGATAGACCTGCCAGTCGATGGGGAGACCGGAGGCGACGACCCGCTCCATGATGCGCAGGGTGCTGTCGTAGAGCGCCGGGTCGCCCCAGACCAGCAGCGCGCCTGTCTGCCCCGCGGCCAACTGCGCCTCGAACAGGGCGCGGTAGCGCGTGGCGATGCGCTCATGCCAATCGTCGACCACTCCGTGATAGTCGCTGCCGGCCTCGCCGCGGCGCGGGATGTCGACGGGAACGGTGCGGTAGTCCGGGCTGCGGATGAAGCGTGCGCAGATGCCTTCGCGCAGGGCCCGCAGAGCCGCCTTCTCCTCGCCCTTGTCGGGGATGAACAGGACGTCGGCGCGGTTCAGCGCCGCGATCGCCTCGATCGTCATGTGGTCGGGATTGCCGGCCCCGATGCCGATGATGAGGATGTTGCGCATGCCGCTCCGCCGATCCACGGCGCCTTAGCATGGCATGTCAGCGGAATGCGAGGTCAGGCCCGGCCGAGAACGGCCATGCTGGCGAGGTCCGGCTGCGAGCCCGGCACCGCGCTCAGCGCGAGCGCCGCCTGAAGCGCCTCCAGATCCGCCTGGAGGCGCGGCCGCCAGCCGCAAGGGCATGGCTGATCGCCGCAATGAGCATCCGCCACCTCTCTGTAGACCGAACCGACCGCCTGCGCCGCCAACTCCATCAGGGTGAGAGGCGGCAACCGAGTATCGTGGAGCGCCGCGCAAAAAGCCGTCAGCACCGCCTGCCGGATTTCGGCCCGGGCGGTCTCCAACGATTCGGCGCTCCCCTGATCAGGCGGCACGATCGATGCCCTTCATGGCGGCATGGAGGCGGTTCGGCGGCCCCTGTTCAGGCAATGTGACGACAAGCAGATCGACAAGGCGCTGCATATGCGGCGGCAGTGCCGCATCGGCAGCGAGATCGCCCGGCCCTTTCGCAAGGGCGAGCGCCCGGCGCAGCTCCGGCCGGCTCGCACCCGTGCGAACGATTTCGCGAATGATGATCTCGTCGATCCGGCCGATCGCGGCCGCGACATCGACCTCCGTGACTCCACCCATTCCGGTCCCTCCGTCGGTTGATTCACTGATCGCGAGGGAGAGATAGGCAGACCGGCGATTCGATGCAAGCCTTTGTTATTACTACATAAATATAACTATTCGAAGGTAACGGGCCACTGTCGCCCGCAAGCGTGACCGGAAAATGACGCCGCCGGCTCAGGGATCGCGGACGATCTCCAGATGGGCACCATGGGTCAGGCCGTCGTCGAGCACGGCGTCGTCCGGGCCGTAGAAGGCGATCGCATATGCGCCCTGGCCCCGGGCGATGAGATGGGCCGCCGGAGCGGCTGCGGCGGAAGCGCGCGGTTCCACCAGCGAGAGGGTCTGACGTTCCAAGCGGAACTGGACGAGGCCGAAGCCGAGTCCGGGAACGCCACCGATCGCCAGCGGCTCGCGGCCGAGCAAGGCCCGGTAGCGGGCTGTCGAGCTCACGAGATCCTGAACCGCGACCGTAACGCCCGCGACCCCCGTGACCTCGTTGCGGTGACGACGTGCCGCACCGGCCGGGACGCGCAGATCGCGCGGCGTGACGTCGGTGACGAGGAAGGGGATATCCGGCTCGGGCGGGCGCGCCGAGCGCCAGGCGATGCGTGTGCCATCGGGCTGGAGCCGGCCGCCCTCGATCGGCCCGTCCATGACGATGCCAGCGGCGCGGGCGCGGGCGAGATCGGCCTCGAAATCATCCGGCAGCACGGCGTAGTCGACGAGGCCCGGACCGGCACGGTCCAGCACCTGCCACCAGCGGAAACCCGGCACGGGCCGCGGGAAGGCGATGATCTCGAGATAGGCGCCGTCCTCGAACACGACGAGCGCGTTGCGCGAGCCGCGCGGGTGCTCGCCGCCCGGCAGCACGGTGAAGCCGAGCGCGGCATAGTCCCGTACGGCAGCATCGAGATCGGTGACGGCGATGACGATATGGTCAATCGAAAGCGGCATGGCTGTCGTCCTGCGATGCGGTGATCAAGCGCTTTGCGCGATGGCTTCGATCTTTGCCATGCCGCCGAGCTGGGGCGCAAAGCTCGCCCAGCCCTTGCGGGCGCCGTCCTGCCAGCCGGCACGGTCCTCGGCCGGCACGGTCCTGCCGCCTTCGGAAGCGGCCTTCGCCATCGAGGCCGCCTCGTCGGCCAGCATCAATTCGTCGAAATAGGCGGTTCCCTCGGCCATGGCTGCCGCCAGCGCCTCACGGTCTGCCGGCGTCAAAGCCTTCCAGAACGGTGCGGCGAACATCACGACCCCGGTCGCCCAGATATGGCCGGTCTCGATCAGGACCGGCACGACCTCATGCAGCCGGAAGCCGACATAGGCGGATTTGGTCAGGTCCATGCAGTCGACCACGCCGGTCTTCAGGGCGTTGTAGGTCTCGGGGATCGGGATCGGCGTGGGATAGGCGCCGAAGCCCGACCAGAGCGCGGTATGGAGCGGGCTCTGGATGACGCGGATGCGCTTGCCCTTGACCGACGCCGGCGTCGTCAGCGGCTCCTTGGCCAGCAGATGGCGGGCGCCATAGTTGATGAAGCCCGGCACGACGAAGCCCTGCGCCTCGTAGCGCGCCTTGAGTTCGGCGCCCAGCGGGCCGGCCAGAACCCGGCCGAGATGGTCGCGATCCCTAAAGAGGAAAGGCAGATCGAGAATCTGTCCTTCGGGCACCCAGCCGGACAAGGACGAAACGGTCGAGAGCGCCGCCTGGATCGAGCCCAAACGCAAGCCCTCGGCGACCTCCTTCTCGCCGCCGAGCGCGGCATTGGGCACGATCCGCAGATCGAAGCGCCCGGGCGCGGTGCGCGCCAGGATCTCGGCGACGCGCCGCCAGATCTTCGTCTCCGGCTTGTCCTCGCCAAGCAGAGAGGCGACGGTGACCGGCCGGCCGGCGGCGAAGGCCCGCCCGCCCTTCAGGATGGCGGGCGCGGCGAGGGAACCGGCGGCGAACTGGCGGCGGGTGATCAGCAAGAGCGTGCCTCCTTCAGCGCATGCCGCGGGATCGCGCGAATCGCGGCCCGCGGCAAGAGGCACACCGCTCAGGCCGGGAAGGCGCCCTCGAAGGCGGTGGCCGAGATCGGATTGCGCTGGCTCGGCGTCTCGCGCGCCTGCAAGGCTTCCGGCAGCTGCGTCTTGTCGCCGGGCCTGCCGATGGCGACGGCCGCCTCGACGCGATAGCCGGCCGGAACCTTCAGCTCCGACAGCGCACGCCCACGATCGAAGCCGACCATGCCGTGGGCCTGCCAGCCGAGCCGCACGGCCTGGAGGGCGAGATTGGCCCAGGCGGCGCCGGCATCGAAGGAATGGCTGTAGGACGGCACTTCCTCGGTCTTGCCGGGCAGCGCCATGGTCTCCTTCGAGACGATGACGACGAGAGCCGCCGCATTCTTGGCCCAGGACTGGTTGAACTCGTTGAGCAGGCCGAGCAGCGTCTGCCAGTGCGCCGTGCCGCGACGGGCATAGATGAAGCGCCAGGGCTGGGAGTTGTAGGAGGACGGTGCCCAGCGCGCCGCCTCGAACAGCGCCTTCAGCTCGGCCTCCGAGATAATTTCGTCGGTGAAGGCGCGCGGCGACCAACGCTCCAGGAAAAGCGGGTCGATGTCGTGCTCGGCGGAGCGGTTATTGGCAGTGTTGGTCATCGGAAATCCTGACGGCATGAACGAAACCCGGCGCGGGATGCGTCACGGCGGGAGCGCCTGCGGAGGCTCCCGGCAGGATCGGCATGGGCGAAGGAGGGGTCAAGGAAAGGAAAAACCTAAAAAAGACCGGATTCGACAATGCATTGCCTGCCGGATGAAGCCGGCGGAGAACGATGCCGCTTTTGCATGGTTTCCGGGGAATGCGGGATCACGCTTGCGTGATATGCAGGACAGACCGGCTCGCGAGATCAGGGCCAGCCGGCGGAGACGAAGATGACCGACACATATGAGATTGCCTCCGGCCGGCTGCGTGCGACGATCCGTGCCGAAGGCAGCGAGCTGATCGCGCTGTCCGATGCGAATGGGCCGCTGCTCTGGCATGGCGGGCCGGAATGGCCGCGCCACGCGCCCGTGCTCTTCCCGATCGTCGGGCGCCTCACCGACGACACGCTGATCCATGAAGGCCGGTCCTACCATCTCACGCAGCACGGCTTCGCCCGCGACAGCCTGTTCCGATGGATCGAGCGGGCGCCCCAACGCGCCGTGCTGGAACTGCGGGAGAGCACGGACACGCTGGCGCGCTACCCGTTCCGCTTCGTGCTGCAGATGATCTACGAGTTCGCAGGCGACACGCTTTCGGTGACGACGCGGGTCGTCAACCCGGCCGAGACGACACTGATCTGCGGCGCCGGCGCTCACCCGGCCTTCCTCTGGCCGTTGGCGGAGGGCGTCGCCAAGGAGGACCACCGCCTCAGCTTCCTTCAAGCCGAACCCGGCCCTGGCCTCAGCGTCGAAGGCGGCCTGCTCGGCGCGCCGATCCCCCTGCCCTTCGAGGGCACGGAGCTGGCGCTTGCGGAGGCGCTGTTCGCCAACGACGCGATCGTGATCCCGGATGTTGCCAACCACTCGGTGCGGTTTGCGGCCCTCGACGCGGCCGGACGCGAGGTCCGCGCCCTCACCGTGAGCTGGGAGGGCTACAAGGACCTCGGCATCTGGTCGAAGCCGACCGGCGCCCCCTTCCTCTGCATCGAACCCTGGTTCAGCATGGCGAGCCCGGTCGGCTGGCAGGGCGAATTCGCGGAGAAGCCGGGCATCCTGACGCTGGCGCCGGGCGAAAGCCGCGATTTCGTCTGGCATGCCACGCCGCATTTCATCCCGACGGCTTCGCCGGCATGAGCAGCCGCGGCCTCACTTCTTCTCGATGTTCCAGAACAGCATGACCGGCGCCGCCAGCACGCCGGCGACGTTCGTGCGGCGGGCATAAGGCTGATCGAACTGGCCGAGCACGCGATAGGGCTGCGCCTCGGCAAGGCGCCTGTGCAGCGCTTCGAGCGCGACCTTGCGGCTGGCGTCATCGGGGGCGTCGACGAAGGCACCCCGCAGCTTCTCCGCCTCGGCATCGCAAGGCCAGCCGGCCCAGGCGCGCTCGCATGCCATATTGGTGCCGATATTGGTGAGCGGCGACTGCATGGTCGCGCCCGAGGCATAGGTGACGAAGAGGTTCCAGCCGCCCTGATCCGGCGGGTTCTTGTTCTGCTGGCGCGTGGTGACGGCACCCCAATCCGCGAACTGGACGTCGACATTGAAGCCGACGGCCTTGAGCTGCGACGCCGCAACCTCGGCCATGCGACCGATCGGGGCGATGTCGTTGCTGGTCGAGAGAACCAGCTTCTCGCCCTTGTAGCCGCTCTCCTTGAGGAGCTGGCGCGCCTTCTCCAGATCGGGCTTGGCATAGCCTTCCGCACCGGCCTCGATGCCGTTCGGCCCGCCGCAGACGAAATAGGCGTTGCAGCGCTTCCACCATTCCTCGTCGCCGAAGCCGGCCGCAAGAAAGTCCGCCTGGTCAGTGGCATAGGCCAAGGCGAGCCGGGCCTTGGGATTGTCGAAGGGCGGGTAGAGATGGTTCGGCCGCAGCATCACCTGGTTGGCAAGATTGGAATAGCGTTCGACCTTCACCTGCTTGTTCGCCGAGACGACCGGAATCAGGTCCTGGCTGGGCTGCTCCCAGATGTCGATCTCGCCGGTCTGGAGCGCGGCGGCGGCCGTCGCGGCGTCGGGCATGATCAGCCATTCGACGCGGTCGACCTTGACGACGCGGCCGCCTGCGAGGCCGTCGGCCGGCTCGGAGCGCGGCACGTAGTCGAGGTTGCGGTCGTAGACGATCTTCGAGCCGCTGCGCCATTCCTCGCGGTTGAATCTGAACGGGCCGGAGCCGACCGTCTCGGTGATCGGCTTCATCGGATCGCTCTTGGCGTCCGCCTCGCGCATGATCACCGGGATCTGGCCAACGGCCGAGCCGAGCGCGAAGGGCACCAGCGCCAGCGGGCGCTTGAGCTTGAGCTTGAAGGTCCTGTCGTCGACCGCCTCCATGCCCTCGGTATATTCGCCGAGCTTGCCGCCGATGGTATCGCGCTTCATCCAGCGGGCGAGCGAGGCGATGACGTCCTTCGTGGTGACCGGCTGGCCATCATGGAACTTCAGGCCGGGGCGCAGCGTGAAACTCCAGCTCAGCTTGTCCGGCGAGGTCTCGAAGCTCTCGACCATCTGCGGCTTCGGCTGGAGGTTCGAATCCCAGGCGAAGAGCGTCTCATAGATCATCAGCCCGTGCATGCGGGTGATGACGATCGAGGCGGCGACCGGATCGAGCGTCTTGAGATCGGCATGCGGCGCAACGCGCAGCACGCGGTTCGCGGCGGGCTGAGCCTGGGCGGCCACCGGCAAAGGCAGCATGGCGGACGCCGTCAGGACCAGCGCGGCGGCGAAACGGGGCAGTTGCATCGGGACATCCTCCTCAATCATCATCGACCCGGTTGCATCGCCCACGCGGGGCGATGTCAGCCGACGCGTTTCATTTGCAAGACCCTTGCCCGGTGGCCGGCGACCCGCAAGCCGCCATCGCCGTCGAGCCAGAGGCAGGGCCGCGAGCGCCAGGGGCCATGGAGTAGATCGGCCAGCGCCCGGCCGTTCGGCAGCGGCGTCAGTCGCGAGAGCATCCCGCCAGAGGGCCAGGGCATCAGCGCCGCGCCGTCGGCCCGGATCTCGATCTCGGTGCCGAAATGCGGATCGCGCCAGCGGCCCACCAGCCGCACATCGAGCGCCGTATCGGCCGGCACGCGCCGCAGCGAGCGCTGCACGCCGCCGATCAGGCCGGACAAGCTGTCCACCCCATCCTGCCGGAGGCGGATGTCGAGATAGGCGGGCAGGCTGCGCAAACCGCCCGCGCCGTCCGCGACAAGGCGCTCGTATCCGCCCATGAAGCTGATCGAATCCGGCGTGAGTTCCGCCCAGAACGGCCCCTCTTCCGTGACGAAGAGCCCGGCCGGCGCCTGGGCGGCCGCAGGCAGATCCTGCCCGAGCAGCGCGGCCAGCACGGTCATGGCCGGCCAGAGCGCCTCTTCCTCGCGATTGCTCAGTACGACCACGCCGACACCATGGGCAGGCGCCATCAGGAAGTGATTGCGATAGCCGGTGAGCGAGCCGCCATGTCCGACGATCCCGGTCTCGCCGAGACGGCTGCAGACGAGTCCGAGCCGGTAGACGCTCTCGCTGCCATCCGCGAAACGGCGCGGTGCCGTCAGGCGCTCGAGCATGCCGGCGAGCGGCCCGCGCCCGGCGAGCAGGGCGGAGGCCCAGCCGGCGAGATCGGCAGCCGAGCCGGCGATGCCACCGGAAGCCGAGAAGTGGAAGCCGTAATGGCCGCGCCGCCAGGCCGCGCCGTCGGCCCAATAGCCCGTGGCGAGGCCGGGCACGATCTCGGCAGCGTCATAGGGCAGGCGGAAGGAGAGGCCGAGCTCGCCGGACAGCTCCGCGACGATGTCGCTGTAGGACCGGCCGGTGACACGCTCGAGGATGCGCTGCCCGAGACGCCAGCCGGTGTTGGAATAGGCCATCTCCCTGCCGGGCTCGGCGCTCAGCGACGGAAAACGGCAGGCGAGCGCGAAGACCTCGTCGGCGCTCAGGGTCGCCGTGAAGGGCACGCCCTGCTGCCAGAAGGCTTCCATCATGTCCGGCAGGCCGCCGGTCATGTCCAGCGCGTGGCCAAGTTCGACCGCGGCCAGCGGCGCAGGCAGCTCGGTCAGCCAGCGGCCGAGCGGCGCATCGAGGGACACGCCGGCACGCAGCAGCGCGATCGCCAGCACATGCTTGCTGATCGAGGCGAAGCGGTTCGGCGTCTGCGGCGTGAAGGGCACCCGGTAGTCGATGCTGGCGAGGCCGCCGGCAAAAGCCTCGCGCACCCCGTCGCGATCGAACAGCACGACGGCGCCGCCGGGGCCGGCCTCGCGCTGCCAGCCGGCGGCAATTTCGTTCGCCCGCGCAGCAGCGCGCGTCCAGTCCAGAGCCATCGCCACTTCCTCAGGCCCGCGGGGCTTCGCCGACCAGATTGCGCAGCGCCCGCATGAAGACGCGCGCGCCGGTGTCGATCGCATCGTCGGGGAAGTCGAAGTCCGGGTTGTGGAGATGGGCCGTATCGCCCGAGCCGAGCAGGAACATCGCCGATTTGGCCTTGCGGCCGAACAGGCCGAAATCCTCGGAACCGCGCGAGGGCTTGGTCGGGCCGTGCGGCACCTTCTCCTCATCCATCGCCCGGCGCAGCATGGCGACGGCCTCAGGCTCGTTCTCGCAATGGTGGAAGATGTCGTGATAGCTCATCTCGGCGTCGAGGCTGCCGGCCGCCGCGACTTCACGCACCAGCGCCTCGGCCTTCTCGCAGAGCGCTCCCATCTGCGCGTCGTTGACGGTGCGCAGCGTCACCCAGAGCTCGCCGCGCCCCGGTGCGATGCCGAAGGCGGGCTCGCCGATCCCGGCATGGGTGACGGTGACCAGCGTGAAATTGGCATCGAGCTCGCCGCCCGGCCCGAGCGCCGTCAATTCGGGGATGAGGCGCGCGATGGCTGGGGCTGGCGAGCGGCCATGCTCTGGTGTCGAGGCATGCGAGGTCTCGCCATTGAGCACGATCCTGAGGCCACGTGAGGCGCAATTCGCGGCGCCTTCCGAGATGCGGGCGTGGCCGATCGGAACGCCCGGGCGGTTATGCAGCGAAAAGGCGTAGTCCGGCGCGATCTCGGCGAATTTCGGATCGGCGATGACGGCGGCGGCGCCGGCGCCGGTCTCTTCCGCCGGCTGGAACAGCAGGATGGCGCGGCCGCGCTTGGGCGGATTGCGGCGGAGCCCGCGCGCGAGTCCAGCGAGGATGGTCATGTGGCCGTCATGGCCGCAGAGATGGCCTTTTCCGGGGATCTCGGAGCGATGATCGCTGGTCGAGAGCTCCTCGATCGGCAGCGCATCGAGCTCGGCGCGAATCATCACCGTCGGGCCCGGCTCGGCGCCCTCATAGATCGCCGCAACGCCGTGGCCGCCAAGTCCGGTGACGATGCGGTCGGGCTGGGTCGGTTTGAGAAATTCGACGATGGTGGCGGCGGTCTCGCGTTCCTCGCCCGAAATCTCGGGCCTCCGATGCAGCCGATGCCTGAGATCGACGAGATCGACCATATCGCTGTTGGTCAGGAACACGGATGAGCCTCCCGGGGCTGTGGCCGGCCCAAGCGCCGGCTCTTTCCCGCAGAGGTTCGACAATTCATCCGCTTCGGCAACCCGCACCGCCGCCGGGGGCGGCATGCGCGGGCGCGATGCTGGCCGGAATCAGTTGCCGAGCTCGGCCTCGACTTCAGCATCGAAAGCCTGCGCCAGCATGGCGCGACACGCCTCGGCCTGCGCGCGGGCGGTGTCGAGCGTGATGTGAGGCATGATTTCCGCGAGATCGCGGAGCGCAAAATCCACGGCCGAAAGCAGACCGAGCACAGGCTCGGGCGCGGCGAGGGGCTGTTGCGGGCGACGGAACGCGATGACCTGACCCATAGGCATACTCACACTGAAGGCGAATCGGCGTTCAGTGTGCGGGCGCAAGTTTCAGAAAGTGGTTAACGGCAAAATTGCGGCAGTGATACTGCGTCAACCATAACCGTGCAGGCTGGCGCCGTGGCGCTTCAGCCAGGCCTCCGCCTCCTCGGTATGCGGGCAGAGCTTGTGGGTCAGCGCCCAGAAACGATGCGAGTGATTCATCTCCTTGAGATGCGCCACCTCATGGGCCGCGAGATAGTCGAGCACCGAGGCCGGTGCGAGAATCAGCCGCCAGGAGAAGTTCAAATGCCCCTGCGAGGAGCACGAGCCCCACCGGCTCGTGGTGTCGCGGATGGTGATCTTGCGGGCGGGGATGCCGAGCGTCGCAGTGTGATGCCGCACCGCCTTCTCCAGATCCTCTAGCGCGAGCCGCCTGAGGAAATCCTTGACCCGGCGCGGAACATGCGCGCCATCGCCCGCAACCGCGATGATCGGCGCACCATCCTTGTCCTGCGTCGCCTGCGTCAGTCCACGCGCCTTCGACCAATGGACGATACGGTGCGGGACGCCGCGCAACGGAATGCTCTGCCCCGGCTCGAACGGCACGGCCAGCGGGCGCTTCGCGATGCGCGCGGCGATCCAGCCACCATGATTCTCGGCAAAGGCACGCCCGGCAGAGAAGTCGACCCGCTCGGGCAAGGTCAGGGTGGTCTCGCCAGTCGCCTGCGAGACGCGCAGCGTCATTCGCCGCGCATTGGCGCGCCGCTTGATCGATACGGGATAACGCGTGCCGGCATGCACGACCTCAATCCGGTCGGGGTCCGGCTGGCGCCTGAACAGGGAGATGCGCATCGACTGCGATTGTGCGGGATTCGCGGGCGATGGGGAAGGGAGAGACTGTTATGCCCCGTCAGCCGGCGATCTTCAGAGCCTTGCGCTGCTCGCCGGCGCTCTCGCTGCGACGGCTCTTGGCCGCCTCCATGTCGAGACTCACCATGAAATCGGAGATGCGCGGCTGGATCTCGGCGCGGAAGCGCGAGCCGTTGAAGACACCGTAATGGCCGACCTTCGGCTGGAGATAGTGAACCCGTTTCCCGGCGGGGATGTTGACGCAGAGATCATGCGCAGCATGTGTCTGCCCGACGCCGGAGATATCGTCGTTCTCGCCCTCGACGGTCATCAGCGCGACGCGGCGAACCGCAGTCAGGTCGACCGGCTTGTCGCGATGCATCATCTCGCCCTTGGGCATGGCGTGCTTTACGAAGACGGTATCGACCGTCTGCAGGTAGAACTCCGCCGTCAGGTCCATGACGGCGAGATATTCGTCATAGAAGTCGCGATGCTTCTCGGCCGAATCGCCGTCGCCGCCGACGAGGTGCTTGAACATGTCGTAATGGGCGGTGACGTGGCGATCCATGTTCATCGCCATGAAGCCCGAGAGCTGCATGAAGCCGGGATAAACCTGCCGGAACGCACCCATATGCGGGAAGGGCACGACGGTGATGCAGTTGCGGCGGAACCAGTCGGTGCCGCGCTCCATCGCAAGCTGGTTCACGGCGGTCGGCGAGCGGCGGGTATCGATCGGCCCCCCCATCAGCGTCATCGAACGGGGCGCGCAGGGGTCGGCCTCGGCTTCCATGCGCGCGACCGCCGCGAGAACCGGGACGGAAGGCTGACAGATCGCCATGACATGCGTGTCCGGCCCCAGCGTCTGCAGCATGGCAATGACGTAGTCGATGTAGTCGTCGAGGTCGAAGCGGCCCTCGGTCAGCGGCACCAGCCGCGCATCGGTCCAGTCGGTGATGTAGACCTCATGACCGGGCAGGAACGCCTCGACCGTGCCGCGCAGCAGCGTGGCATAGTGGCCCGACATCGGCGCCACCAGCAGCACCTTGGGCTGCGGCTTGCGCCGCCCAGCGATCTTGCGATCGAAATAGACGAGCTTGCAGAAGGGGCGCTCCCAGACGACCCGCTCCTCGACCGCCACCTTGACGCCGTTGATCGTCGTTTCGTCGAGACCGAAGGCGGGCTTGCCGTAGCGGCGCGTGACGCGCTCGAACAATTCGCAGGAAGCCGCGACGGTGCGCCCGAAGGGCGTATAGGTCAGCGGATTGGCCGGGTTCTTGAAGGCGAGGTGCATCGCGTCGGAGACGCCGCGCACCGGGCTCACCATCATGTGAACTGCTTCGTAGGCATGATAGGCAAACGACATGGTGGCCCCGTACATGCGATCGAGTGTCCTTCTGGCGGCGCAACAAGCATGCTGCGTCGCAATAACGCAGCTTACGTTGATTTTGTTCTCATTCAACCCGGCTAAAGGCTAAGATTTTACTGCCATGTGGATGAAGCCGTCATTCCCGCTCCCGGCGGGAGCCGCGCAGAAGGCCGATCAACGGTGAGCGCCTCGGACCTCTCGACCCCTCTTCTCGCCCGAACGGGCCGCCATCTGCGGCTCGACACGCTGGTCCGGCTGCGCTGGCTGGCCATCGCCGGCCAAAGCGCGGCCGTCGCCGGCGTGCATTTCGGCCTTGGTTTTCCCCTGCCCTTCGGCTGGTGCTTCACCGTCATCGCCGTTTCCGCTTGGCTCAATATCGTCCTGCGAATCAGGTTTCCGCTCAGCCATCGGCTGCAGGACGGCCCGGCGACGGCGCTGCTCGGCTTCGACATCGCCCAGCTCGCCGCCCTGCTCTTCATGACCGGCGGGCTTCAGAACCCGTTCGCGATCCTGTTCCTGGCGCCGGTGATGATCTCGGCGACGGCGCTGCCGCCGCAACGCACCCTGCTGCTCGGCCTGCTGGCAATGATTCTGGCGACCCTGCTCAGCCGCTTCCACCTGCCGCTGCCCTGGGCGGGCGAGGACCGGCCGGTGCTGCCGCCATTCTATCAGCTCGGCAACTGGGTCGCGCTCGTGCTCGGACTTGCCTTCACCGGCATCTATGCCTGGCGCGTCGCCAAGGAGGCGCGCGACCTTTCGGATGCACTTGCCGCGACCGAGCTCGTGCTGGCGCGCGAACAGCATTTGTCCCAGCTCGATGGGCTCGCCGCCGCCGCCGCCCATGAACTCGGCACCCCGCTCGGCACCATAGCGCTGGTCGCCCGCGAGCTCACGCGCCTTGCCCCGCCGGACGGCGAGATGGCCGAGGACATCGCGCTGCTGCGAGAACAGGTCGAACGCTGCCGCGGCATCCTCGGCAAGCTCTCCAGCCTGCAGGACGACGATGCCGGCCCGCTGGATCAGCTGACGCTGCGTCTGCTGATCGAGGAAGCGGCCGGGCCGCAGCGGCCCTTCGGCGTGCCCTTCGAGATCACCATGACCGGCGACAAGCCGGAGCCGGTCTGCCGGCGCAACCCCGGCATGATCTACGGCCTCGGCAACATCGTCGACAACGCGGTCGATTTCGCACGCTCGACCGTGACGATCGCGGCCGAATGGACGCAGAGCCGCGTCGTTCTGACGATCGCCGACGACGGCCCGGGCTTTCCGCCCGATGTGCTGATGCGGGCGGGCGAGCCCTATCTCTCGCGCGGCAGCGGAGAGGGACGCGCCGGTGGCGGGCTCGGGCTCGGCCTGTTCATTGCGAAGACCCTGCTCGAGCGCGGCGGCGCGACGCTGGAATTCTCGAACCGCCCGGCGCCGGCGAGCGGCGCCTCGATCCGCATCGTCTGGCCCCGTGACGTTTTTGAAGCGGACCTGCCCGCGATGGGGGGTACCAAGCCGGAAGCATCGGCATTACATGAGCTTAGCTGACCGCAAGCCCGAACGGGCATGCGGCCGGCGTTTCGAAACCTCACTTCGCGCCACCGCAGCGCGCATGGACAAGCGGTCAGGAGATCAAAATGCAGGATGCGCCGAGCCAGACCGGCATGCCCGACAACACGGACATGTCGCTGTTGCTGGTCGATGACGACAAGCCTTTCCTCACCCGCCTCGCCCGCGCCATGGAAGGCCGCGGCTATGTGGTCCGCACTGCAGACAGCGTCGCCGCAGGGCTTGCTGCGGTGGAGGAATCCGCCCCGGCCTTCGCTGTGATCGATCTCCGTCTGGGTGACGGCAACGGGCTCGACGTGATCGCCCGGCTCAAGGAGCGCCGGCCGGAAGCCCGCGGCGTGGTCCTCACCGGCTACGGCAACATCGCCACCGCCGTCAGCGCGGTGAAACTCGGCGCCTTCGACTTCCTCGCCAAGCCGGCCGATGCCGACGAGATCCATGCCGCGCTCGCCGCCGCGCGCGATGCCCGGCCGCAACCGCCCGAAAATCCGATGTCGGCCGACCGCGTCCGCTGGGAGCATATCCAGCGCGTCTACGAGCTGTGCAGCCGCAACGTCTCCGAGACGGCGCGCCGCCTCGGCATGCACAGGCGCACGCTCCAGCGCATTCTCGCCAAGCGCGCCCCGCGCTGATCCGACGACCAACAGAAGAAAGCCCGCCGGGCGACATGTCCGGCGGGCTTTTGCTTGTCCAATCGCTTTCGCGTCAGGCCGCGCAGGCGGGAGCGAGGCGGGCCGTGCGCCGGTCGAGCGCAACCGCGACAGCAGCGAGGCCGAGCGCCACGAGCGGAACGACGGC
Organism: Allobosea sp. RAF48; assembly: GCF_052114025.1. NCBI lineage: Bacteria > Pseudomonadati > Pseudomonadota > Alphaproteobacteria > Hyphomicrobiales > Alloboseaceae > Allobosea > Allobosea sp. RAF48. Next base: position 104,274 of record NZ_JBFRDZ010000014.1, on the reverse strand, counting down.
TGCGACCGGCGCGATGGCGCCATAGCCCAGCCCCTGCGTGATCACAGCGCCTCCGAGCCAGGCGCCAAAGGCGTTGCCGAGGTTGAAGGCGGCGATGTTCAGGCTCGATGCCAGCCCCTGCCCGGCTCCACCGGCCTGCTGCAGCACCCACATCTGCAACGGCGCGACGGTGGCGAAGGCGGCGGCGCCCAGCGCGAAGGCCGCGACGACGGCGCCGATCTGGCTGTAGAAGGCGAGGCCGGAGGCGAACATCGCCACGGTCAGCAGCGCGATGGTGCCGATGAGGGCTGGGGCGAGGTTGCGGTCCGCCCAGCGGCCGCCGAGCAGATTGCCGACGACGAGCCCGGCGCCGAAGACGAGCAGGATCGGCGAGACCGCCGCCTCGCTGAAGCCCGCAAGCTCGACGAGGATCGGCTGGATGAAGGTGAAGACAGCGAAGATGCCGCCGAAACCGAGCACGGTCATGAGCAGGCCGAGCTGGACCTGCGGGCGCGTCAGCACCTTGAATTCCTCGGCGAGCGAGCCGGGGACGACGCGCTCGCGATCCGCCGGGACGAGCACCGCCAGGACGACGAAGGCGAGGAGGCCGATGCCCGTTACCGCCCAGAAGGTCGAGCGCCAGCCGAAGGCAAGGCCGAGCCAGGAGCCGAAGGGCACGCCCAGCAGCGTCGCGATCGTCAGGCCGGTGAACATCAAGGCGATGGCCGAGGCCTTGCGCTCCGGCGCGACGAGGCTGGTGGCGACGAGCGAGCCGACGCCGAAGAAGGTGCCATGCGCGAGCGCGGTGACGATGCGGGCCGACATCAGCCAGGCGAAGTTCGGCGCCAGCGCGGCCGCCAGGTTGCCGAGGGTGAAGATCGCCATCAGTACCAGCAGCGTCGTCTTGCGCGGCAGGGAGCGCGTCGCGATCGTCAGGATGGGCGCGCCGACGAAGACGCCGAGCGCATAGCCGGTCATCAGCAACCCGGCGAGCGGCACACTGATGCCGAGATCGCTGGAGACCTGCAGCAGCAGGCCCATGATCACGAATTCGGTGACGCCGATGCCGAAGGCACCGACGGTAAGGGCATAAAGGGCAATGGGCATGGAATGCCTCCGGGAACGGGTTCGGGCCTGGAGATAGCGCCGCGCAGGCTTGTGAATTAGACTGCGCGAAAGATCAGCAATTGTGAGTTGAATTCACGATGCCGCGCACCGAGATCAACCGCTCCGGCGAGATGGAAGTCTTCACCCGCGTTGTCGAACTCGGCGGCTTCTCGCCGGCGGCGCGGGCGCTGAGGATGACGCCCTCGGCCGTCAGCAAGCTCGTCGCGCGGCTGGAGGCCCGGCTCGGCGTTCGGCTGATCGTGCGCTCGACGCGCAAATTCATGCTGACCGAGGAAGGCACGACCTTCCATGAACGGGCACTGCGCGTGCTCGCCGATCTCGACGAGGCGGAGCGGGCGGTCTCCGCCTGCCAGGTCCCGCGCGGGCGGCTCCGGGTCAACACCAACGTGCCGTTCGGCCGGCATTTCCTGCTGCGGCTGGTGCCGCGTTTCTCCGAGCTACATCCCGGGGTACAGCTCGACATCACCTTGAGCGACGCGGTGGTCGATCTGGTGGATGAACGCGCCGACGTCGCGATCCGCGTCGGTCCACTGCGCTCCTCACAGCTGGTGGCACGCAAGCTCGGCGAAAGCCGGATGGCCGTGGTCGCATCGCCCGCCTATCTTGCCGCCCATCCCGCTCCCGCGCATCCCGACGACCTCGTGCAACACGACCTCGTCACCTTCAACTTCGCGCGGCACAGCGATTCCTGGCCGTTCCTGATAGACGGCAAGCGCAGCGAGTTCGCCGCCCGCGGACGCACCACGGTCGGCGATGGGGAGAGCGCGCGCGAACTTGCGCTCGCAGGTCAAGGCCTGACGCGGCTTTCCGTCTTCCATATCGCCCACGATATCGCCGCCGGCCGCCTCGTCCCGGTTCTGGAAGCGTTCAATCCCGGCGACGTCGAGGAGATCCATGTCGTCTATGTCGGCCATGGCGGCCGGCTGCCGGCCCGCGTGCGCGCCTTCATCGACTTCCTGGTTGAAGAGATCGACCTGCGCTCTTTCGCGAAGCCGCTGGCGTTCGCCGGGGCCGAGCCTTGGCGAGAGGCCGCTTCAGTCTGAGCCGACCGGGTCTTCGATCAAGGCGAGCCGGCTCGAAGCCAGCCGCGCCAGCGCGATGGTCAGCATCTTGCGGCGTGCCGGGCTCAAGGGGTGGCGCGGCGGCTCGCGCAGCAATTCGCCGCCATAGGCATCCGCGACGATCAGGCCGACATCATCCGGCAGGATCTCGCGCGGGAACTCCGGTGCCACGGCAAAGAGGAAGCCGTCGCAATAGTCGAGGTAATCCGGCCATTTGCCGTCGACGCGGTAATCCGCGATGCCGGACTTGACCTCGACGACCCAGAGCTCGCCCGACGGCGACAGCGCGACGATGTCGCCGCGCCGGCCGTTAGCGAAGGTCATCTCCTTGACGATGGCATAGCCGCGCTCGCGCAGATGCCGGGCTGCGCCGCGGCAGACGATGCGCGTGATATCGGGCCGCGCCGGCGGCGGATTGAGAACGGAATCCGGAAGGGACATGGGTGTATGTTCCCTCTTTGTTTCTCAGAATGCAAGCTTCGACTACCGGCCTAAGGCAGGTTCTCGCGCAGGATGATCTCGATGCTCGGCGGCGCCGTGCCCTCCAGAGCCGGGCGGCCTGCGCGCAGATTGGCGAAGATCGCGATGCAGCTCATCAGCGCCGCATGGGGATGCTGGGTGATGACCGCGTCCATCGTGCCGTCGAGCAGGAGAGCGCGGGTCGCCGGGGTCAGGCCGTGGCCGACGAAGACGACCTCCTGCTGCCGGCCGGCCTCCTTCAAAGCCTTCGCGATACCCTCCGGCCCGCCGCCGATATTGTAGATGCCGGCGAGGTCGGGGTGCTGGGCGAGCAGCGCCTTGGCCTGGCGATAGTTGCGCCCCTCGTCGTCGAGCCCCTCGCGCAGGCCGACCACCTCGATCTGCGGGAACATCTCCTCGAAGAGATGGAGGAAACCCATCTCGCGCTCCTCATGCGCGCGGTAGCTCAGGCTGCCGGCGATCATCGCGACCTTGGCCGGGCGCTTGCCGATGAAGCGGGCGACGAGATAGCCGGCCGTGCGCCCGGTCGAGCGGTTGTCGAGCCCGACATAGGCGGCGCGGCGCGCATTGGCGATGTCGGAGATCAGGGTCACGGCCGGCACGCCGCGCTCGGCGAGGCCGTTCACCGCCTCGCGCACGGCCGGATGCTCCAGCGCCATGAAGGCGATGCCGTCGACGTCGCGCCCGACCTGCCGGAGCTGCTGGGCCAGCAGTTCCGGCTTGAAGCTCTCGATGAATTCGACGCGAGCGCGCATGTTAAAGGAGGCGAGATGCTCCTGCGCCTCCGCGATATGGCGCCCGAGCATCGCAAGGAAGCGGTTGCTCCCGGCCGGCAGCAGGAAGGCGAGACGCATCGGCGTGAAGGCCTGCGCCGGCAAGGCGGAATCGAGGACATAGCCCAGCTCGCTCGCAGCCTTGAGCACGCGCTGGACGGTGGCCGCGCGCACGCCGGGGCGCTGGTTCAGCACCCGGTCGACGGTTGCGGTCGAAGCGCCGGAGAGCGCCGCGACATCGGCGATGCGGGCCATCCGGCGGCGCTGCAGGCTTTCGCCGCCGCCGTTCCTCTCCGCCGAATCCGTCATGAAATCACATCAAAAACCATCATTATTTGAGTTTGACCACCATCATTCCAGCTTCCTAATCTGAGGGCAAGAAGACCGCAATCAATCAAATCGCATCAGCGATACCGGGAGGATCACCATGACGAACTTCACGCGCCGCACGGTGCTGCGTACGCTCGCCGCTGCGCCTGCCGCCTCGTTCATCGCCATGCCGCATATCGCGCGCGCCGCCGAGATCGAGCTGAAATACGGCAACAACCTGCCCCTCAGCCACCCGCTCAACATCCGCGCCCAGGAGGCGGCGGAGCGCGTCGCGAAGGAGACGAACGGCCGGGTCGAGATCAAGATCTTCCCGAACAATCAGCTCGGCGGCGATACCGACATGCTGAGCCAGGTGCGCAACGGCGGCATCACCTTCTTCACGCCGTCGGCGCTGGTGATCGCGACGCTGGTGCCGGTCGCGGCGATCAACGCCGTCGGCTTCGCCTTCGCCGATTACGACCAGGTCTGGAAGGCGATGGACGGCAAGCTCGGCGCCCATGTCCGCGAGGCCATCTCCAAGGTGAACCTCTATGCCTTCGAGAAGATGTGGGACAACGGCTTCCGCCAGATGACCACCTCGGGCAAGGCGATCGAGTCAGCGAAGGAAATGGCCGGCCTCAAGATCCGCGTGCCGGTGAGCCCGCTCTCGATCTCGATGTTCAAGGCGCTCGACGCCGCCCCGGCGAGCCTGCAATTCTCCGAGGTCTATACCGCGCTGCAGACCAAGGTTGTCGACGCGCAGGAGAACCCGCTGCCGATCATCCAGGTCGCCAAGCTCTACGAAGTCCAGAAGAGCTGCGCCGTCTCCAACCATATCTGGGACGGGTTCTGGTTCATCGCCAACGGGCGCGCGTGGCGCGGCCTGCCGCCGGATGTCCAGACAATCGTCGCCAATGCGATCAACGATGCCGGCGTCGCCCAGCGCGGCGACATCAAGAAGCTCAACGAGACCGTGCAGGCAGACCTGCAGTCGAAGGGGCTTGCCTTCAACAAGACGGACCCGGATTCCTTCCGCGCCAAGCTGCGCGACGCAGGCTTCTACAAGGAATGGCAGGAGCGCTTCGGCAAGGAGGCCTGGAGCCTGCTCGAAGACGCCGTCGGCAAGCTGGCCTGAGGGGTGCGGGCGGGCCTATAAGGCCCAAAAGCACAAGACAGGAAACGCCCCCGATGGATGCCCATAGCGCGACACTTCCCGCTGCCGCCATGCCCGCAAACGGGCTCGGCCGCTTCGCAGGCCATCTCGACCGTGCCCTCGGCGGGCTGGTCGAGACGGTGGCAGCCGTGCTGGTGCTGGTCGAGATCATCATCTTGGGCGCCGGCGTCATGGCGCGCTATGTCTTCCACGCCCCGCTGGTCTGGTCCGACGAGCTCGCCTCGATCCTGTTCCTCTGGCTCTCCATGCTCGGCGCCGTCGTCGCGCTGCGGCGCGGCGAGCATATGCGGATGACGGGCCTCGTCTCCCGCGTCTCGCCGCAGACGCGGGCGCTCCTGGAGGCGATCGCGATCACCGCCTCGATCGCCTTCCTCCTCCTGATCATCCCGCATGCGCTCGAATATGCCGAGGAAGAGAACTTCATCGTCACGCCGGCGCTGGAGATCAGCAATGCCTGGCGCGCGGCGGCGATCCCCGTCGGCGTCGGCCTGATGCTGATCGCCGCCTGCTGCCGCCTGCTCCGCTTTTCCACGCTGAAGCCCGCCCTGCTCGCGATCGGGATCACCGCACTGTTCGTGCTGCTGTTCTGGCTCGTCGGTCCGGCGCTGAAGCCGCTCGGCAAGCTCAACCTGATCGTCTTCTTCGTCGGCGTCGTCGCGCTCAACGTCTTCTCCGGCGTGCCGATCGCCTTCTCCTTCGCGCTCGCGACCTTCGGCTATCTCGCCTGCACCACCTCGACGCCGATGCTGGTCATGGTCGGCCGGCTCGACGAGGGCATGAGCCATCTCATCCTACTCGCCGTCCCACTCTTCATCTTCCTCGGCGCGCTGATCGAAATGACCGGCATGGCGCGCGCCATGATCCAGTTCCTGGCGAGCCTGCTCGGCCATGTCCGCGGCGGCCTGTCCTATGTGCTGGTCGGCGCGATGTATCTCGTCTCCGGCATCTCGGGTTCGAAGATCGCCGACATGGCCGCGATCGCACCCGTTCTCTTCCCGGAGATGCAGAAGCGCGGCGCCAAGCCCGGCGATCTCGTCGCGCTGCTCTCGGCGACCGGCGCGCAGACCGAGACGATCCCGCCCTCGATCGTGCTGATCACCATCGGCTCGGTCACGGGCGTCTCGATCGCGGCCCTCTTCACCGGCGGCATGCTGCCCGCCGTGGTGCTGGGCGTCGCGCTCTGCTTCGTCGTCTGGTGGCGCTGTCGCGGCGAGGACCTCAGCAACGTCAAGCGCTTCTCCCGGCGCGAGATTGCAAAGCTCGCCTTGGTCGCATTGCCCGCGATCGCGCTGCCCTTCGTCATCCGCGCCGCGGTGGTCGAGGGCGTCGCGACCGCCACCGAGGTTTCGACCATCGGCATCGCCTATGCGGTGCTGGCCGGCATCCTGCTCTATCGCCAATTCGACTGGCGCCGCCTGCCGCGCATGCTGGTCGAGACGGCCTCGCTGACCGGCGCGATCATCTTCATCATCGGCTGCGCCACCGCCATGGCCTGGGGCCTGACGCAATCGGGCTTCTCGCGCGATCTCGCACAGGCGATGGCAGCGGTGCCCGGCGGCGCCTGGGGCTTCCTCGCGATCTCGATCGTCGCCTTCACCATCCTCGGCAGCGTGCTCGAGGGCATCCCGGCGATCGTGCTGTTCGGGCCGCTGGTGTTCCCGATCGCCAAGCAGGTCGGCGTGCACGAGGTGCACTACGCGATGGTCGTGATCTTCGCGATGGGCATCGGGCTCTTCGCCCCGCCCTTCGGCGTCGGCTATTACGGCGCCTGCGCGATCAGCAAGATCAATCCCGACGAAGGCCTGAAATACATCTGGGGCTACATCCTCGCCCTGCTCATCGGCCTCGTCGTCGTCGCTGCCGTGCCGTGGATCTCCATCGGCTTCCTCAGAACCTGATATTCAGAAAGCAACGCCCATGAGCCGTTTCTTTGGCCAGATCCGTCAAGCCGGCTATGTCGTCCCGGATATCGAGGCGGCGATGGATTACTGGAGCCGCGTGCTGGGCGTCGGGCCGTTCTTCTACAACCCGAAGGTTCCGATCAAGAACTACCGCTACAAGGGCGAAACCTACGAGCCGCACAACTCGGTGGCGCTGGCCAATTCCGGCCCGCTCCAGATCGAACTGATCCAGTGCCGCAACGACGTGCCGTCCATGTACAAGGACTTCACCGATGCGGGGCTGACCGGCCTGCAGCATGTCGCCTACTGGACTTCGGACTACGACGCCGATCTGGAGCGGCTGGTTGCCGAGGGATTCAAGCCGGTGATGTCGGGCGAGGTCGGCGAGCGCGGGCGCTTCGTCTATTTCGACACGCATTACCATCCGGGCACTGTGATCGAACTCTCCGAGGTCGCCGGCCCCAAGGGCGAGATGTTCCGGCTGATCCGCGAGGCGTCGGAGACCTGGGACGGCAAGGACCCGGTGCGGCCCTTCCCTGACCTGAGCAAGCTCGCTGCCGCTGCGGCGTGAGTCCGCAACGACATCGCGTCATGGTCGGGCTTGACCTGACCATCTCGGAAACCAGCGCCCTCTGGTCATGAGATTCTCGGGTCGAGCCCGAGAATGACGCCCCATGAACGGCCGGGATGCGTCCGATGACCGAGAACCGCTTCGAAGCCAGCTACCTCATCGAAACCCCGCTCGATCCTGCCAGGGTCGCGGAGGTGATGGCCGGCGAGCAATCCTGCGGCACCTTCGCCCGCGTCGCCGGCGAAACCGACGAATTGCGCGAGCGGGCGCGCGCCGTCGTGACGCGGATCGAGGAGTTGGAGCCCGCAGCTAAGCCCAGCCTGCCGAATGCCTGGCTCGCCCGCAAAGGCGTCGGCGGACCGTGGCGGCGCGCGCGCATCACGATCTCCTTCCCAGTCGACAATGTCGGCGCCAATCTCGCGACGCTGGCGGCGGTCGTCGCCGGCAACCTCTATGATCTCGGCGAGGTCACCGGCTTGAGGCTGGAAAGCATCGCCCTACCCTCATCCTATCGCCAGCGCTTTCCGCTACCTACGCAAGGCATCGCCGGCACGCGCCGGCTGACCGGAGTTGCGACGGGCCCGCTGGTCGGCTCGATCATCAAGCCGAATGTCGGGCTCAGCTCTGCACAGACGGCCGAGCTCGTCGCCAGCCTGTGCGAAGCCGGGCTCGACTTCATCAAGGACGACGAGATCTCGGCCGATCCCGTGCATGCGCCTCTGGCCGAACGCATTCCGGCGGTGATGGCGGCGGTGCGCCGGCATCAGGACAAGACCGGCAAGCCCGTCATGGTTGCCTTCAACATCACCGACGAGACCGATGCGATGCGCCGCCATGCCGATCTCGTCCAGCGCGAGGGCGGTTCCTGCGTGATGGCGAGCCTCAACTGGTGCGGTTTCTCGGCGATCGAGACCCTGCGCCGCTCGACCGATCTCGCCCTGCACGGCCACCGCAACGGCTATGGCGCCTTCTCGCGCCATCCGCTGCTTGGCATCGGCTTCCAGGCCTATCAGGCGCTGTGGCGGCTGGCCGGCGTCGATCACATGCATGTCCACGGGCTGCAGGGGAAGTTCGCGCAGGAAGACGAGGAGGTCGTGACCTCCGCGAAGGACTGCGTCACTCCGCTGACCGATGGCGCCGATGACCGGGTGATGCCGGCCTTCTCCTCCGGGCAATGGGCCGGCACGGCGCAGGCGACCTGGGACGCGATCGGGCATGACGACCTGCTGTTCATGGCCGGCGGCGGCATCCTCGCCCATCCCGGCGGGCCGAAGGCGGGCGTCGCCAGCATCCGGCAGGCATGGGCGGCCGTCGCAGAAGGTACGCCTATCGCCGAGGCAGCGCGCGCGCATCCGGAATTGCAGCAGGCGCTCGACATGTTCGGCGGCAAGGCGGGCTAGCGCGCCGTGACCGCGAAACGCACGCCTCTCTACGGCTGGTACGGCGACGATTTCACCGGCTCGACCGATACGCTGGCGACGCTGGCCGAGCGCGGCTTCCGCGCGTTGCTCTTCCTGCGCCAACCGGACGAAGCCCAACTTGCCGCAGCCGGCCCGCTCGACGCGATCGGCATCGCCGGGGCGAGCCGCGCGATGGCGCCGGAGGCGATCACGGCGGAACTGACGGAGATCGGGCGCTTCTTCGCCGGGCAAGGTGTCGGGCTGATGCACTACAAATGCTGCTCGACCTTCGACAGCGCGCCGCATGTCGGCAGCATCGGCGCGGCCGTCGCGGCACTGAAGCCCTTCTTCGCCAATCCTCTCGTACCGATCCTCGGCGGCCAACCCAATCTCGGGCGCTACTGCCTGTTCGGAAACCTGTTCGCGGCGGGTGGCGACGGCACGATCCACCGCATCGACCGGCACCCGACGATGAGCCGTCATCCTGTAACGCCCATGGCCGAAGCCGATCTGCGCTGGCACCTCGCCGCGCAGGGCCTAGAGGGCCTCGGCCTGGTCGATTACCGCGCCTATGCAGACGCTTGGGCGGCGGTGGCCCGTGCCCGCTCCGACGGCACGCAGGCCATCCTGTTCGATGTCGCGACCGAGGCTGACCTTACGGCGATCGGCGCGCTTCTTGCCACGGCTCTGGCGGATGGCCCGATGTTGGCCGTCGGCGCAAGTTCGGTCGCGCGTGCCTTCGCCGCAGCGCCTGCGGAGTCTGCGGGGTCTGCGGCGAAGACAGCTCCCACCCATATCGACAATCGCCATGTCGGGCCGGTGCTCGCGCTCGTTGGCAGCCTTTCGCCTGTGACACGTGAGCAGGTCGAGGCCGCGACGGGCTATGCAATGCTGCCCGTCGAGCCGCACCGCCTGCTTTCCGACGAAAGCTATGCCACGGGCCTGCGAGAAACGGCACTGTCCGCACTCGCGAATGGTGACGCTATGCTGGTGACGGAACAGCCCGAAGGCGCGCCGGCTGCGGCCGGCAGCGTCGCGAATGCGACCGGCAGGCTGCTGGCTTCGATCATGGAGCGGGCCCCGATCGGCCGCCTCGTCGTCGCAGGCGGCGACACCTCGACCATGGCGATCCGGTCGCTGCCGCTCTGGGGCTTGTCCTATCGCGGCCCTTGCGTGCCCGGCGCGCCGCTCTGCCGCGCCCATTCCGACGTTTCCCGGCTCGACGGGCTCGATATCGTGCTGAAGGGCGGGCAGATGGGGCCGCCCGGCTTCTTCAACGACGAGGCGCGTGCAGGGCTCGACGACACCTGGAGCTCACGCGGAAACACGCCGTCATCCCGGGCTTGACCCGGGATCCATGCCGGAACGCTTCCGATCAAGGTTCAGGCATGGATCCCGGCTCTACGCTTCGCTCCGGCCGGGATGACCCGCGGTTCCGGAGAATCCAGCAGGCTCTAACCCGGCAGGCAGCCGTCGGTGCCGGCGCCGCAGACCAGCGCGCAGACCTTCTCCCCGCCCGTAAGCGCGACCCGTCCGGACTGCAGCGCCGCCAGTGCGGCTGCGCCCGACAGGTCAGCCGCGATGCCGAACTCGAACCAGAGCGATTTGGCCGCCTGCTCCATCTCGGCATCGGTGACCAGCACGATCTCGTCGACATTGCGCGCAGTGGCTTCGTAGATCGCCTGATCGGTCTGGCGGCAGGACATGGTGGCGACGCGGGTCTCCAGTTTGTCGAGCGCGACGAGGCGGCCGGCGGCGAGGCAGGCATGCAGGGTCGGCGACCCCACAGGCTCGATACCGATGATCCGGGTCTGCGGTCGCAGCGCCTTCACCGCCGTCGACAGGCCGGTGATCAGCCCGCCGCCGCCGATGGCGACGAGGATGACGTCAACGTCCGGCATGTCGTCGAGGATATCGAGGCCGAGCGTGCCCTGCCCGGCGACCACGACCGGATCGCTGAAGGGATGGGCATAGGTCGCGCCGGTCTCGCGGGCATGGGCGAGTGCAGCGGCATTGGCGTCGTCCCAGATCGCACCGACGATATGGACGTCCGCGCCCCAGTCGCGCAGCTTGGCGATCTTGTCGGGTGCAGCGTTGGACGGCAGGAAGATCGTCGCGGGCACACCGAGCACATGCGCCGATCGGGCGATGGCGAGGCCGTGATTGCCGCCCGAGGCCGTGACGACGCCGCGCGCCAGCTCGTCCTTCGACAGGGTCAGCAGCCGGTTCATCGCGCCCCGCGCCTTGAAGGAGCCAGCGGCCTGCAGCAATTCGAGCTTCAGCGTGACATCGCCGCCGAAATCCGTGCCGCGCGTCCTGGCATAAGGCAGCGTCGGCGTACGGCGGATGTGGGGAGCTATCCGCTGGCGGGCGGCGCGGATGTCGTCGAGCGCGATCATGACAGGGTTCCGCGATAGGGCGCCGCGACGATCAGGCAGCAATTGCCCGGCTTCACCCGCCCCGGCTGGCGCCTGCCGTAGAGGATGCCGTCGGCGGCGTAATGCAGCGTTTCCGGTGGGCGCGAAGGGTCCCAGGTGCAGTGGATGCGACCCGCGGGCTCACCGGCTCTGACCTTGGCGCCGTTGGCGTGGAAGGGCTCGAAGATGCCGTCGGCCGTCGCATAGACGTAAGCCGAGACGCCGGGGAGTTCGAGGATCTGGCTGTCGCCGCGCTTCGGCTCGGGCTTTTCGCGGACGACGACGCCGAGATGGTCGAGGACATTGGCGACGCCGCGCCGGCAGACCGAGAGCGCTTCGAGCGAGACCGTGCCGCCGCCGGCCATTTCGGTGCCGACCGTGACGAGCCCGGCCCGGCAGGCGGCGGCGGTCGCGGTGCGCGGCTCGCCGAGATTGCTAATGACGACGGTCATCGGCGCGTCGAAGGCCTGCACAGCGGCGACATTGCGCTTGTGCAGGGCGGGATCGTCGGTCGGCTCGACGATGGCGCTCGGGATGATGTCGAGCGAGGATCCGCCGGAGTGCAGGTCGAGGAAAGCGTCGCCGATCGGCAGGATATGGTCGCTGACGAAGGCCGAGATCTGCTGGGTGATCGTGCCGCGCGGGTCGCCGGGGAAGGTGCGGTTGAAATTCAGCCCGTCGACCGGCGAGGTGCGCTGGCCGGCGATGACGGCGTGGACATTGTTCGCCGGCATCAGGATCAGCCGGCCCTGGACGCGGCCGGGGTCGAGATCGCGGATCAGGTCGCAGATCGTGATCGGCCCCTCGTACTCGTCGCCATGGTTGCCGCCTTCCATGATCACGGTCGGGCCGCTGCCGTTCTTGATCACGGCGATCGGAACGCGCGTCACGCCCCAGGCGTCGTCATGCGGCGAATGCGGGATCATGAGGAAGCCGGACTGCTTGCCCTCCCGGTCGAGATCGACGGTGAGGAAGGCGCTGGACGGGCGCGGGGTCGGCTTGGGGCGGAGGCTGGTCATGGCGGGCTCACGAAGGCGAGACTCAAGAACGGGGCGAGACAAGCCGTCATGCTCGGGCCTGACCCGAGCATCTCCGGCCGAATGAGGCTCCGACCAGCGCCTTCTGGTCAGGAGATTCCCGGGTCTGCGCTTCGCTTCGCCCGAGAATGACGGATGTCGGGTGGACTACAGCGGCGGCAGCGGGTCCATCGGCATGTCCAGATACTTCCGGTGGAGCCGATCGAGCTCGCCGTTCATCGTGTTGAAGAAGATGAAGCCATCGAGCCAGCGCACGAGGTTATGCTGGTCCATCTGGACGCCCATATGCGCCGGGCTGCGGCGGATGACGAACTTGCGCTCGAACTCCTTGTTCGGGTTCTGCTTGGCGAGCGCCTGCGCCACGATCGAGTTGGTAGCGAGCAGATCGGCCTGACCGGTGATGTAGGCCGCCGCCGCCGTCGCGTCGTCCTCGGTGCGCATCAGGCTGGCCTTGGGGGCCGTGGCCGAGATGGCGAGCTCCTGCGTCGTGCCCTTGGCGGCGGCGACGCGGGCCGAGCCGATCGTCTCCGGGCTGCTCACCACCGAGCTCTTCGGGCCGTAGACCGCGAGGAAGGTGTTGGCATAGGGCGCGGTGAACTGGATCTGCCGGGCGCGCTCGGGCGTGAGGCCCATCACCGAGATGACGATGTCGACCTTGTCGGTCATCAGGAAGGGGATGCGGTTGGCGCCTGTGATCTGCTGCATCTCCAGCTTCACGCCGAGACCCTTGGCGACCATTTCGGCCATCTCGATGTCGAAGCCAACAGCCTTGCGGTCCGCATCCTGCGCGCCGAAGGGCGGGGCGTCGAGCGGCACGCCGATGCGCACCACGCCCTTGGACAGGATGTCCTGGAGCTTGTCGGCCTTGGCCTCGGCGGCGCCGAAGGCGGCGACGGCCAGGGCGGCCAGCCCCGCCAGCACAGATTTGCCTGCGAACAGTGAACGCATCGTCTCTCTCCCCTCGTTGATGTCTGTTCTTCCGCCTCAGTGCAGGACAGCACTGAGGAAGGTCTGGAGTTCCGGCGTCTTCGGCTCGGCCAGCACGGCGGCGGCCGGCCCCTGCTCGTGGACGCGCCCCTCATGCATGAAGACGACGCGCGAGCCGAAGCGGCGGGCAAAGCCCATCTCATGCGTCACCAGGATCATGGTCATGCCTTCCTGCGCGACGGATTCGAGAACCTTGAGCACCTCGCCGGTCAGCTCGGGATCGAGCGCGGAGGTGACCTCGTCGAACAGCATCAGCTTCGGCCGCATGGCGAGCGAGCGGGCGATGGCGACGCGCTGCTGCTGGCCGCCGGAGAGTTGCGAGGGATAGGCGTCGAGCTTGTCCTCCAGCCCGACGCGGGCGAGCACCTCGCGCGCCACCTCGCGGGCGGCCTCCGGCGCCTGCTTCTTCACGACGCGCGGGGCGAGCGTGATGTTGTCGCAAACCGAGAGATGCGGGAACAGGTTGAAGCTCTGGAAGACGATGCCGACCTCCTGGCGCAGCTTGCGCAGATCGGTCTTGGGGTCGTTGACCTGCGTTCCGTCGACGCGGATGACGCCGGCCTGGACCGGCTCCAGCCCGTTGATGCAGCGGAGCATGGTGCTCTTGCCGGAGCCCGAGCGGCCGATCACGGCGATGATCTCGCCCTTGGCGACGTCGAGCGTGACGTCCTTCAGCACCTGGACGGCGCCGTAACTCTTGTTGATCCCGTGGATTTCAACGAGCGACATCGAGCTTCCGCTCGATCGAGCGGCTCCATTGCGTGAGGGGGAAGCACATCGCGAAATAGATCGCGGCGACGGTGATGTAGACGGCGAAGGGTTTGTAGGTGCCGGCAGCGGTGAGCTGGCCCTCGCGCGTGATCTCGACGAAGCCGATCACCGCGGCGAGCGAGGTATTCTTGATCAGCTGGACGAGGAAGCCGACCGTCGGCGGGATCGCGACCCGGATCGATTGCGGCACGATAATGTAGCGCAACTGCTCCCAGAGCGAGAGCCCGAGCGAGGCGCCGGCCTCCCACTGCGTCTTAGCGATCGAGACCAGGGCGCCGCGCCAGATCTCGCCGAGGAAGGCGCTGCCATAGACCGAGAAGGCGGTCGCGGCCGCAATCCACGGATTGACCGAGATGCCGATGAGCGGCAGGCCGAAGAAGATCACGAACAGCCAGACCAGCAGCGGCGTACCCTGGACGACGTGGATATAGGCCGCCGAGAGCCAGCGCACTGGCGCGAAGGGCAGGATGCGGGCGATGGCGATGACGATGCCGATCAGCGAGGCGCCGATGAAGGCGGCGACGGTGAGCGCCAGCGTCCAGCGCGCTGCCGCCACCAGATACATCACATCGATGAGGCCGAATTCGCGGATCATCGCCTGCCGAATGCCCAGTAGTAGATGCCCGCGAACAGGCCGCGGAAGGCGAAGGCGAGCCCGAGATAGAGCACGCCGATGACGGTGTAGACCTCGAAGTCGCGGAAGGTGCGCGACTGCACGATCGAGGCCGCGTGGAAGAGGTCCTCGACCGAAATCTGCGAGACGACGCTGGTCGCCAGCATCAGCAGCACGAACTGGCTGGCGAGCGCCGGGAACATCGACTTCAGCGCCGGGAACATCACGACGTAGCGGAAGACCTGCAGCCCGGAGAGGCCGAGCGAACGGCCGGCCTCGACCTGCGCCTTCGGCACGGCCTCGAGCCCGGCGCGAACGATCTCGGTGGTGTAGGCGCCGAGATTGACGACGAGCGCGATGATCGCGGCGGTGAAGCCGTCGAGCCTCAGGCCAAAGCTGGGCAGGCCGAAGAAGATCAGGAAGAGCTGGACCAGCAGCGGCGTGTTGCGGATGATTTCGACATAGGTGCCGACCGCGCGGCGCAGCCAGGCCGGGCCATAGACGCGGGCCGCCGCGCAGGCGATGCCGATGACCAGACCGCCCACCATGGCCGCCGCCGACAGCATCAGCGTGACCCAGACACCGTCGAGGATCGATTCCCAGGCCGCGAAGACGTCGCGGAACTGCAGGCCGTATTTCATGCCCGGCCGCCTTGCGGCTCTGTCGCTGCGCTGCTCGAATGCGCGATATGATCAGGCCATCGCACCATCCGCCTCCCCTTTACGAGGAGGCTAGGTTCGTTTCTTATTTGATGTCAAGTTTCATATATGAAACAGGAAGACATGAGCGACCTGCCCGACTCCGAGAGCGGAGACAAAAGCACCTACGCGGCTCCCGCCCTGGAGAAGGGGCTCGACATCCTCGAGCTCCTCGCCGAGGTCGGCGAGCCGCTGTCGACGCGCGAGATCGCCGAGCGCCTCGCCCGCTCCAAGAGCGAGATCTTCCGCATGGTCTTCGTGCTGCAGCAGCGCGGCTATCTCGCCCGCGAGCCCGGCACCGACCGCCTCGGCCTGTCGCGGCGGCTGTTCGACCTGGGCATCCGCACGCCGGGCGGGCGCCAGCTCACCTCGATCGTGCTGCCGCTGATGGAGCGGTTCAGCGAGGAAAGCGGCATGGTCGCCCACCTGGTCGTGCTGAGCCGGGCCCAGACCGTCGTGCTCGCGACCACATCCGGCCATCTCGATGCCAGCGTCATCGTGCGCCCCGGCTATGGAAGGCCGGCGCTCGACGCCAATTCCGGCCTGCTCATCCTCGCCTTCCAGAGCGAGGCACGTCGCCGGCAATTGATGAAGGAGGCCTCCCAGGCCGACCGGGACAAACTGGAGAGCGACGAGACGCGCCGCATCCTGGCGGACATCCGCACGAGCGGGCATCGCGTCGCGCCGAGCCGCGACATCATGGCCGTGACCGACATCGCCTGCCCGGTGATCGGCCCGAGCGGCCATGCGGAAGCCGCGATCCTCGTGCCCTGCCTGCAGCGCCATGGCAGCGCCACCGACGAGGAGGCGATCCTGCTCGCACTCAAGGCCTCCTGCCGCGAGGCCGGTTCGCAGCTTTCGCTCTGAGGAACGCCTGATCGCGAGCGCCTCGCGACGGGCACGGAAGGCCTTGACGGTCACGGTTTTCGGGTGATCCCTCACGGTGAAGCGGCGCGGACGAGCTGTCACCGACAAACCCACCCGTCTGCCGAAGCTCAGACCATAAGGAGATCGTCATGGAGATCATGCGCGCGGGCTCGCGGCCGTCGGGGAAAGGGCCGGCCGACTGGTTCACCGGGTCGGTCCGGATCGATCCGCTCTTCAACCCGCACGCACCGGAACGTGTGCAGGGCGCGAGTGTGACCTTCGAGCCGGGAGCCCGGACGGCCTGGCATACGCATCCGCTCGGCCAGACGCTGATCGTCGTCAGCGGGGTCGGCCGGGTGCAGCGCTGGGGCGGGCCGATCGAGGAGATCCGGCCCGGCGACGTGGTCTGGTTCCCGCCCGGCGAGAAGCACTGGCACGGTGCCGGCCCGTCTACCGGGATGACCCATATCGCCGTCCAGGAGGCCAAGGACGGCAAGGTCGTGGATTGGCTGGAGCAGGTCTCCGACGGCCAGTATGGCGGCTGATAACCGCCTGACGAGAGCGACCGACGATGCCTGAGCTTTCCAGCCTCCTGCGGGAGCCGCGTCACGTTCTGCTCGAAACCGCCACGCCGCTCCAGAGATTGCGCCGTTTCGAGGCGAAACTCGGTCGACCCGGCATCTATGCCAAGCGCGACGATCTGATGCTGATCGCGCTCGGCGGCAACAAGCTGCGCAGCCTCGAATACTGGCTGGGCGCGGCGTTGGAGAAGGGGGCCGACATCCTTCTGGTCGGCGGCGGCGCCAGCTCCAATCTCTGCCGCCTGACAGCCGCGGCAGCCTCGCTGGTCGGGCTCGATTGCGTCGTCCTGCACAACGCGCCCGACACGCCGGAGAACCGCCAGGCCTCCTTCCTGAACCGGTTGTTCGGCGCCGAGCTGCGCTTCCTTGGCTCGGTCGATGAAAGCCAGCGCAATGCGGCGCTTGCGGAGGCGGCCGTGGACCTCGCGCGGCAGGGCCGCACGCCGTACATCGTCGGCGATTCCGTGCTGGGTGCGATGGGCTACGTCCGCGCCGCCTTGGAACTGCATGAGCAGTCGCAGCAGCAGGAGGCGCCGATCCGGCATGTCTTCCTCGCCGGCTCGATGGGGCCGACCGAAGCCGGCTTCATCTTCGGCAATGCCCTGCTCGGCCATCCCTTCCAGATCCATCTCGTCAGCGTCGAATACGAGCGGGACGAATTGGCCGGCCATGTCGGGCGGATCTATGAGGGCCTGCGGGAGCGGACGGGGCTCGATGTCGCCGCATGGGAGCAGGCACCGCCGCATTATCACATGGACCATCTCGGTGGCGGTTGGGGTGTCCCGACGCCCGCCTCGGAAGCCGCCATCCTGAGCTTTGCCCGCACCGAGGGCATCCTGATCGAGCACGTCTATACGGCGAAGACCTGCGCCGGCTTCCTCGAACAGCTCGCCAACGGAGGGATCCCGAGCAGCGAGCCCGCCTGTGTTCTCCATACGGGCGGCACCGCCGCGCTCTTCTCGCAATTCGGCCTGTTTCGAACGCTGAGCTAGAGCACGCGCGATCGGGTTCAAACCCGACCGGATCCGGCTCTGGCGCATGCCCGCTTGACGAGCCCCGGCACCGCTCTATGGTGCCGGTCGATCGAGGTTCTCCGGGTTTCGCCCGGAGCTAAGAGGGAATTCGGTGAGGCGCGTCCCGCGCCAATGCCGAGGCTGCCCCCGCAACTGTAAGCGGCGAGCCCTCCGTCCATCGTCCACTGGCGCCCTGCGCCGGGAAGGCCGGGCGGATCAGGCGTCGACCCGCGAGCCAGGAGACCTGCCGCGATCGCAAGGCGTCTTTCGGGCGGGGTGTTCCGGAGGGGTGCGCGTCGGCGGCCGGCTCCAGATCCGCGCCACCGGCCGTGTCCTGCGAAGCTCCCCCGCCCTCATCTCGGGGAGCGATGAATTCCATGTCGATGATCTTTGGCCGGTCCGCAGCGAAGGCCGCGGCACGCTTGACGCGGTCGCGTCGTGCGATCTATGAGAAATGCAACATTGTTACATTTCTTGGACCTCGCGCCGAAGCCTCCCGGTTTCGCCGACGCGGTGTCCAGCTCAGCCCGGTTGCCTCCATGCGTCCCGTCTTTTCGTTGCTGCCCGCCCTCTTCGCTGCCGCAGCCGGCGCTGCCCTGTTCACCGCGCCAGCCGCGGCCGGGCCGACGCAATATCCGCTGACGCTGGAGAATTGCGGGGAGACCATCACCTTCAACGCCGCACCCAAGCGGGTCGTCGCGATCGGCCAAACCCAGACGGAAATCCTCTATGCGCTCGGCCTCGGCGACCGGGTGGTCGGCACCGCCGTCTGGTTCTCGCCCGTCGCCAAGCCCTACGAGGCCGCCAACGCCAAGGTGAAGCGCCTGGCCGACAACGACCCGAGCTTCGAGGCCGTGGTCGGGCAGGAGCCCGATCTCGTCACCGCAATGTTCGAATGGCATGTCGGGCCGAACGGCATCGTCGGCAAGCGCGACCAGTTCCATAAGGTGAAGGTGCCGACTTATGTCTCGCCGACCGATTGCGTCGGCAAGGACAATTCCGGCCCCGGCGACGGTGTGCGCACGCAGATGTTCTCGATGGAACTGGTCTATCGCAACATCCGCGAATTCGGGCAGATCTTCGACGTCAGCGACCGCGCCGAGACGCTCGTCGCGGAACTGAAGGCTCGTGAGGACAAGGCGGTCGAGCAGATCGCAAAGCTGAAGGCGCAGGACGTCCCCGTCGTCGTCTGGTTCTCCAGCAAGGACATCAAGGGTGACGGATTCATGGCCGGCAGGAACGGCGTGCCTGCCTACATCCTGTCCAAGCTCGGGGCGCGCAACATCATCGCCACCAATGAGGAATGGCCGCTGGTCGGGTGGGAGAGCATCGCCGCCGCCAACCCGGCCGTGATCGTCACCGTGAAGATGGACCGGCGCCGCTTCCCGGCTGATGACATCGAGAAGAAGCTCGCATTCCTGAAGACCGACCCCGTCGCCAGCAAGCTCGACGCGGCGAAGAACAACCGCGTCGTGATCATCGACGTGGGTGCTACCCGTGCGGGGCTCGACACCGTCGACGGCATCGAGACGCTCGCCAAGGCGATCGCCAGCTTCGGCCTCGCGCCTTGAGCCACGCCGCCCACGGCCCGAACTGGCCGGCGCGGATCGGCCTCGCGCTCCTGTCGCTGCTGGCGCTCACCGTCTCGGTGGCGCTGGCGGTGACGATCGGCGAGATGGCGATCCCGTTCGACGTCGCGCTCAAGGCACTCGGCAACGGGCTGTTCGATCTCGGCCTGCCGGTGGGCGCGATCCAGCAGGGCGTCATCTTCGACTACCGCTTGAGCCGGGCGCTGATGGCGGGGCTGTGCGGCGGGGCGCTGGCGCTGTCGGGCGTGATCCTGCAGGCGCTGCTGCGCAATCCGCTGGCCGAGCCCTATATCCTCGGTATCTCGGCCGGCGCCTCCACCGGGGCTGTCGCAGTGCTGATCCTCGGCGTCGGCATCGGCGGCATGGCGGTGAGCCTCTCGACGGGCGCCTTCATCGGCGCCTGCGCCGCGCTTGCCGTCGTCGCGCTGCTCGCGGCGGGGACCGGCGGCGCAAGCGACCGCGTCATCCTCGCCGGCGTCGCCGCCTCACAGCTTTTCAACGCTGCCACCGCGACCATCGTGACGACGCTCGCCAGCGCCGAGCAGGCGCGCGGGGTGATGTTCTGGCTGCTCGGCAATTTCGGCGGCGTGCGCTGGCCGGACCTCTGGATCGCGACCCCCGTCGCCTTCATCGGCTTCGGTGTCTGCATGCTGCACGCCAAGGCGCTCGACGCCTTTGCCTTCGGCGCCGATGCCGCCGCCTCGCTGGGCGTGGCGGTAATGCGCGTGCGGATCGTCCTGTTCGCGACGACCGCCGTGATGACCGCGGCGATGGTCAGCATTGTCGGGACGATCGGCTTCGTCGGCCTCGTCATCCCGCATGCCGCACGCTTCCTCGTGGGTTCGGGGCATGCCCGGCTGCTGCCGGCCTGCCTCGTCATCGGCGCGATCTTCATGATCCTCGCCGACATCCTGTCGCGCGTGCTGGTGCCGCAGCAGATCCTGCCGATCGGCGTGGTCACAGCCCTGTTCGGGGCGCCCGCCTTCGCACTGATCCTCTATCGAGCCAGGAGGCCTGCGTGAGGAAGCCGGCATGACACTCGCGACCCATGACGTGCGCTGGGGTGCCGCCGGACGGATGATCGTCGACGGCGTGACGCTTCATGCCGCTCCCGGCCGCATCCTCGGCCTGATCGGCCCCAATGGCTCGGGAAAATCGAGCCTGCTCAGGCTGCTCTGCCGGCTGCGCAATGTGGCCGGCGGCGTGGTCACGCTCGACGCGCGCGACATCGCGAGCGTGCCGCGCCGCGAGCTGGCGCGCCGGCTCGCCTTCGTCGAGCAGCAGGCTACGACCGAGGTGCAGCTTTCCGTGTGCGACGTGGTGCGGCTCGGCCGGACGCCGCATCGCGCCGCACTCGCCTCCTGGGCCGCCGCGGACGAGGCCGCCGTCAATTCGGCGCTCGCGCGCGTCGGGCTTGCCGACAGGCACGACCAGCTCTGGCACACGCTGTCGGGCGGGGAGCGCCAGCGCGTGCATATCGCACGGGCGCTGGCGCAGGAGCCGAGCGAGTTGATCCTCGACGAACCGACGAACCATCTGGACATCCAGCATCAGCTCTCGATCCTGACGCTGATCCGGCGGCTCGGCATCACCTGCATCGTCGCGCTGCACGACCTCAACCTCGCCGCGCTGTTCTGCGACGAGATCGCACTCCTGCATCACGGCCGCCTGCTGGCGGCGGGCGCGCCGGAAACCGTGCTGACGGAAGCGACCATCCGCACCGTCTTCGGCGTAGCCGTGGCGATCAAGCCCGGACATGCGGGGCGCCGGCACATCGAATATCTCGTCGACCTCGATCGGGAGGAGCCGGGAGCAGGATCGCGGGCGCTCTAGATGCCGATCTGGCACGGAACCACGCCGCCGGCCCGGGCTTGACCCGGGATGACATGCGTTTCGATCAAAACGCAGCAAGCGCCCGGTTCAGGGGCCGGAATGCACCGCCTCCTCGGCATAGCGCGCGACCATCTGCTGCTGAACCTCCGTCTCCGGCCCCGAGCCGGCGGCGGCTACGGCCGCAACGGCCTCCGTACCGCTCAGGCCGAGCGCGACCAGGATGCAGGTCGCGACCATCCCGGTCCGGCCGATGCCGGCTGCACAGTGAACGAACAGCTCCCTCCCCGCATTCAGGTCCCGAGCGGCCTCCTCGGCAAGAGCCTTCAGGCCGCCGCCATCGTCGGGAACGCCGAAATCACCGATCGGAAAGCGCGTGACGGGAATGCCGAGATCGGATTGCCGCGCGGCGTAGTCCGGCGACTTCAGCCTGATCTCTTCCGCGGGCGTCAGGCAGATGATGCGGGTGATCCCTTGCTGCGTCAGGTCAGCGAGGTCATCCGCCAGCGGCCTCAGCCGGCCCGGCATCGGCCCGAGCCAGAGCGCGCCGGCGATCCCGGCCGGCAGATCGACGCGTCGGATGAAGCCTGTTCGGGTGCTGATCATCCCAGCCTCCCTCGTTCTATCGTTCAGGCGAGCAGCGCCTTCGCCTGAACGGCCATGACCCTCTCCTCATTAGCCGGGATCACCAGAACCTTGAAATCGCCGAGGAAGGTGAGTCTATCGAGGATCGCGTTGCGAATGGGTGCGGCATGCTCCCCGATGCCGCCGGTGAAGACCAGCCCGTCGATGCCGCCCATCGCCGCCGCCATTGCCGCGCTGAACTGCGCGACCTTCAGCGCAAAATAATCCAGGGCGAAACGCGCGCGGGGATCGTCGCTGTTGAGCAGCGTCTCGACATCGTTCGAGAGGCCGGACAGGCCGAGCAGGCCCGAGCGCTCATAGAGCGCGGTCGAAACCTCTTCAGCGCTCATGCCCAGACCCTGGAACATGTAGAGCACCGCGCCAGCGTCGAGCGCGCCGCAACGCGTGCCCATCGGCAGCCCGTCGAGCGTCGTCATCCCCATGGTCGTGTCGATGCTGCGGCCACCCCGAATGGCGCAGAGGCTCGCACCGTTGCCGAGATGGGCAGCGACGACGCGGCCGGCATGGAGATCGAGATGCCGCTCGGCCAGCACCATCTCCAGCCATTGATAGGACAGGCCGTGGAAGCCGTAGCGGCGGATGCCCTTGTCGCGCAGCCCCTGTTCAAGCGCGAAATTGTGGGTCAGCGCATCGTGCCGGGCGTGAAAGGCCGTATCGAAGCAAGCGATATTGGGCACTTCGCCCATCAGGCGCCGGGCTGCGGCCACCGCAGCGAGATTGTGCGGCTGATGCAGCGGCGCCAGCGGAGCGAGTGCTTCGAGCGCGGCAAAGACCTCGGGCGTCACCACGACGGGGTCGGCATAGTTTTCGCCGCCATGGACGATGCGGTGTGCGACGGCCTTCATCCGCCAGCCATCGTCATGGCGGTCGACAAAGGCGAGGACAGCGGAGAGCGCCGTGTTGTGATCGCAGGCCTGCGGCAGCGCGATGCGCTCGCGCGGACCATCCGCGAGGCTCGCATCCAGGACCGGTTCCGGCTCGCCGAGGCGCACCGCCTTGCCGCGGGCAAGCACGCTGAGGTCGTCGCTGCGGAAGACCTGGAACTTGAGGCTGGAGGAGCCGGCGTTGAGGACAAGAATGGTGTCGATCACTTGATCCGCCCCGTACGCCGCGCATCAGCCAGAAGAACCGCCAGGACGCAGGAGAGCAGGCGCGCCCGCAGATTGTCGGCCCGGCTCGTCAGAATGATCGGCACCCGCGCGCCGAGCACGATCCCGGCGGCATCGGCGCCGCCGAGGAAGGTGAGTTGCTTGGCGAGCATGTTGCCGGCTTCGATCTCGGGCACGATCAGGATGTCGGCATGCCCCGCCACCAGCGAGACGATGCCCTTCTCCTTCGCGGCCGCAGCGCTGATCGCGTTGTCGAAGGCGAGCGGCCCATCGACGATGGCATCGGTGATCTGGCCGCGATCGGCCATCTTCGAGAGGGCGGCGGCATCGAGCGTGGCGCACATGCGCGGGTTGACGGTCTCGACGGCCGCGAGCACCGCCACCTTGGGCAATTCGTCGACGCCGTTCAGCGCGACATGCCAGAGATTGACGGCGTTCTGGACGATGTCGGCCTTGGTCGCGAGGTCGGGCGAGATGTTCACCGCCGCGTCGGTGATGATGAAGGGCTTGGGATAGCTCTCGATATGCATCACGAAGGCATGGGAGATGCGCCGCTCGGTCCGCAGGCCGGAGTCGGCGTGCACGACTGCGCCCAGCAGTTCGTCGGTGTGCAGCGAGCCCTTCATCAGGGCTTCGAGCTCGCCGGCGGCAGCCAGCGAGACGGCCTTCACCGCCGCCTCATGGCTGTGCTCGGTGTCGACCAGCTCCCAAGGCGAGATGTCGACGCGGGCTTCCAGCGCGGCGGCGCGGATACGCTCCGCGGGGCCTATCAGAACCGGATCGATCAACTGCTCGGCGACGGCGTCCGCGACGGCCTCGATCACATTGGCCTTGACGGGATGAACCACCCCGGTCCGCACAGCTGGAAGATCCTCGCAGCGGCCGAGCGCGAGCTGGAAATATTCGGAAGCGGACAGCGTCGTCATGGCGCGAGGGGCTCCAGGGCGGGGTTTCGGGAAGCGGACCGTGCGGGCGGCTCAGCCCTGCAAGGCGATCCAGCGGGCGATACCGGGCCAGGTTTCGGCGAGCGTCTTGCGGCCCATGAACAGGCCGATATGGCCGCCGGGCACCAATTTCTTCTCGATCTTCTTCTTCGGCGTGCCGACGAGGTCTTCCGCCGCGAAGACCTGCTCGCTGGTGGTGATGTCGTCCTCGGCACCGGCGAGGAGATAGACCGGGCAAGCGACGTCCGTCAGGCTCAGGCGCCGGCCGAGGCCGACGAACTCGCCCTTGGCGAAGCGATTCTCCTTGAAGATCTGCTCGATGGCCTGGAGGTAGTAGGCGCCGGGCAGGTCGAGCGGGTTCTCGTACCAGGCCGCGAAGGTCTCGGTACGGTCGAGATAGTTCTTGTCGGCGATGTTCTGGTAGAGCCGCACGTACTTGTCGACGTAATGCTCGTCGGGGTGCATGTTCTTCCAGCCGGCGAGCATAAAGCGCCCCGGCATCAGGCCCCGGCCCGTCCGGACCATGGCGCGGTAGCTCTTCAGCGGCATGGCCTTCGCCATGCGCTTGATCGGCCCATCGCCGGCATCCGCGTCGATCGGAGAGCCAGCCAGGACCAGCGACTTGACCTTGTGCGGGAAGCGGGAGGCCAGCATCGCGCTGAGCCAGCCGCCCTGGCAGAGGCCAACCAGATGCACGACGCCGCCGAGATCGTCGATCGCGGCGTTGAGCTCGGCCAGATAGGTGTCGATGCTGAAGTAGCGCATCTCCTGCGTCGCCGGCTTCCAGTCGGTGACAAGGACATGGTCGTGACCATTCGCGAGCATCGTCTCGACGAGGCTCTGGCCCTTGTCGTAGTCGGCGATGGTCGCGCTATGTCCGGCGTAGGGCGCGTCGATCACGACGGGTATACCCCCGGATTCCGGCTTGCCGAATTCGCGTAGCCGCATCGTCGGCAGGTCGAGGCGCACCGTGTTCGGCGTCGCCCAGTCCGGCGGCGGCGGGCGGGTGATCTTCACCGCCTCGGAGAGAAAATCGAGATTGTGCTCGGTCAGGCGCAGGGCGGCGTCGACAGGCCAGAACCAGGGCAGGCTGAGTTCGTCGGGGCCACTCGTCGGCTGGCGAGATGTCTCTACTGCGTTTCGGCTCGTGGCCATGGTCGAAACACCCGCATTGTCGATTGCGCCCGGAAGGTAGACAGCCGATCTTGCCGAGGCAACCGCGACAGCCTTGCGACAGGTCAAACCCCGTCTGCGATGCGCGGCGCCCGCGCAACCTCCAAAGTCCGGCCCCGCGCCATCGGGCCGACGAGCGTGCGCAAGGCGTTGACGATGACCGCGATGTCGATGCCCTGCTGCAGGAACGCGCCGACGACGGGCGGAATGTAGCCGAAGGCGGCGAAGACCATGGCGACCCCGGACAGGCCGAGGCCGACGACGATGCTCTGCTGCGCGATCGCCCGAGTCCGCTGCGCGATCACGACCGCTTCCGCGACCCGGTCGATCCTGTCGACGAGGATCACCACGTCGGCCGCTTCGGAGGAGGCCGTCGCACCCCGGGCGCCCATCGCCACGCCGACATCCGCAGCGGCCAGCGCCGGCGCGTCGTTCAAGCCGTCGCCGACCATCATCGTCGGCTGACGAGCCTTCTCCGCCGCGATGGCAGCGACCTTCTCGGCGGGGCTGCACTCGGCCTTGACGTCGTCGATAGCGAGGTGAGCGGCAACCTCCGCCGCCGTACCGGCATCGTCGCCCGTCACCATCAGGATGCGATTGACCCCGGCACCATGCAGGCGGTCCAGCGTCTCGCGCGCGTCGGGCCGCACCGCATCCGCCATGGCGAGGAAACCGGCGAATTGCCCATCGAGGGTGACAAAGACGGCAAGAGCAGCGGCGCCGTCGAGGCCCGCTTGTGCCGTCCGCGCCCAACTCGGGAGGGGCTCATCTCCCAGGACGAGATTGCGCGAGCCGGCGCGGACATGCCTGCCATCCACGACGCCTTCAAGGCCCGAGCCCCGATATTCGCGCACCTCGGTGGGCTGGGACAGGGGCAGCGCCTTCTGGCGCGCCAGCGCGACCAGGGTCTCGGCGAGCACATGATGCGATGCCTGCTCGAGCGAGGCGACGAGACGGAGGATTTCGTCCGCCTTGATCTCCGGAGCCGACTCCAACGCGACCAGCCGGGCGCCGCCCTCGGTCAGGGTTCCCGTCTTGTCGAAGATCGCCGTGCGAACCTGCCCGAGCGCCTCGATCGCTGAGCTGCCCTTCATCAGGATTCCGGCACGGGCAGCGCGGGAGACGCCGCCGATGAAGGCGACCGGCGCCGCCAGGATCAGCGGGCAAGGCGTGGCGACGACGAGAACGGCGAGGGCGCGGATCGGATCGTCGGACAGCCACCAGGCCAGGCCGGCAACGATCAGGGTCGCGGGCAGCAGCAGCAGCGCGAAGCGATCGGCCATGCGGATGAAGGGGGCCTTCGCGGTCTGCGCCGCCTCGACCATCCGGACGATGCCGGCATAGGTGCTCTCATGCGCCGCCGCCGAAGCGCGGTAGCGGAACGCCTCGCCGGCATTGACGGTGCCGCTGCGCAGCGCCTCGCCCTTCGCCTTCGCCTCGGGCAGCGGCTCGCCGGTGACGGCGGATTCGTCCAGCCGCGCCGCGGCATCGAGAAGCTCACCATCCACCGGCAGCATCTCGCCGGCCCGCACCAGCAGTTCGTCGCCAACCGCCACGTCCTCCGCAGCGATATCGACGAGTCCGCCGGCGTCCTGACGGTGGGCGATGCGCGGCGTCCGGTCCCGCAGCGAGCGGAGCTCGCGCTCGGCCTTGCCGCGGGCATAGTCCTCCAGCAGGTTGCCGCCGGAATACATCATGGCGACGACCGCGCCGGCCAGCGGCTCGCCCATCGCGATGGAGGCGACCATCGCGACAAGCGCGATCGCATCCACGCCGAGCCGTCCGGCCAGCATGTCGCGGAGCATCGAGACCGCCAGCGCCACGGCGACGGGGATCGTCGCCGCCGTCCAGATCAGGTCCGGCGACCATGCGCCGCCGACGCGGCCAGCGATCAATCCAGCGACGGCCCCTGCCAATGCTATGGCGAACAGGCTCAGATGGACGACCATCTCACGCATCGGCGCCGCTCCCGTTCCGCCTCTGCCCGGTATGTCTCAAGCGAAGATCACCTTGCGGAACCGGGCGAGCGCGAAGGCGAAATAGGCCGCGCCGATCGCGATGATCTTGGCAATCTCCGGCCAGACGACGTCGAACCCCGCTCCGCGATAGAGCACGCCCTGGGAGAAGGAAACGAAATGCGGCGTCGGGCTGAAGGTCTGCATGATCCATTGCAGCCAGACCGGCATGCTCTCCATCGGCGTAGTCGCACCCGAGAGCAACTGCGTGACCACGAAGACCGGGATGGCCAGCAGGCCGAACTGCCCCATCGTCGTCGCCAGCGTGCCGAGCAGGATGCCGAGCGCCGCGACGGAAAAGGCGTAGACCGCCGTCCCCATCACGAAGAGCAGAAGCGAGCCGGCGATCGGGACGCCGAGCGCCCATTCGACGATGAAGACGAGCGATGCGACCGCCGCGACCAGGATGACGAGGGCATTCGCCACCATCTTGGCGAGCATGATCTCGACCGGCGTGACCGGCATCACCAGAAGATGCTCGACCGTGCCCTGCTCGCGCTCGCGGATCAGCGCCGCGCCGGTCAGCACGATCGTCAGCAGCGTGACATTGTTGAGGATCTGCATGACCGAGCTGAACCAGCCGGAATCCAGGTTGGGATTGAAGCGCGCCCGCACCACCAGATTGATCGGCATCGATGTGGTGGTCTCGCGCCCGGCCTGCCGGTTCGCGATCTCCTGGGCGATGATCTGCTGGATATAGACCGCGCCGTTGCCCGCCTGGGTCATCGCGGTGGCGTCGATATTGAGCTGCAGCGTCGCCTGCCGCCCCGCCTGCAGGTCCGCCTGGAACTTGGGCGGGATCTCCAGCACGAAGACCAGGCGGCCGGAATTCATCTCGGCGTCGATCTCGTTGGCCGCGATGCGCTTGGAGACCTTGAACAGTGGCGGGCCGAAGGCCCCCAGCAGCGTGCGCGAGAACTCGGACTGGTCCTCGTCGACGATGCCGATGGTCAGGTCGCGCGCCTCGAGCTTCACGCCGGTGGCGACCGTGTAGACCGCGATGCTGAAGGTGTAGACCACCAGCACCAGCATGATCGGGTCGGCCCGGAGGCTACGCAGCTCCTTCACGATGAGGCGCAGGATGTTCTGGAGATGGATGACGAGCGCGGACATCTCAGGCTTCCTGCTTGCGTAGCGCCAGCTGCGCAACGACGAGGAACAGCAGGAAGAAGAAGGCCAGCATCACGAGGTTGGGCCAGAGCTCTGCGGCTCCCAACCCTTTGGTGAACACGCCGACGCTGACCGGCTGGTACCAGGCCGGCGGAAGGGTCATGCCGATGAGACGGCCGCCGCCCGAGAGCGAGGCGACCGGCACCATCAGGCCGGAAAAATTGACCGCAGGGATGATCGACAGGATCGCCGTGGCGAACACGGCCGATACCTGCGTGCGTGTGAAGCTGGAGATGAGCTGGCCGAAGCCCGTCGTGGCGGAAACATAGAGCAGGGTTGCCAGCACCAGCACCCAGACGGAGCCCTTGATCGGCACCTCGAAGACGGTCAACGCGATCACGACCAGCATGACGAAGCTGGCCATTGCGACGGCGATATAGGGCAGCTGCTTGCCGAACAGGAACTCGAAGCGGCTGATCGGGGTCGAGCGGAAATTGGCGATCGAGCCGGTTTCCTTTTCGCGGACGACGCCGATCGCCGACATGATCGCCGGAATGAGGATCAGCATCAGCATGATAACGCTCGGCACCATCGCATTGGCGCTCTTGAAGTCCTGGTTGTAGCGGAAGCGGGTCTCGATCGTGACGGGCGACGGCGCATGGCTCGACGCCGACTGGGCAGCCGCAAACCCCTGCGCATATTGCGCCGCCAAGCCCGTCACATAGCCGCGGGTAGTCTCGGCCCGGAAGGGCATGGCGCCGTCGAGCCAGACCGAGAGTTCAGGCGTCCGCCCGGCCATCAGATCGCGACCGAAGGAGGGGGGGATCTCGATCGCGAGTTGAAGCTCGCCGCTTTTCAGGCGCCGGTCCAGCTCCGCCTCGGAACGGATCGGCGGCTGCTCGTCGAAATAGCGCGAGCTGGAGAAAGCCTCGACCAGTTGCCGGCTTTCCATCGAGCCGTCCTGGTCGAAAGCCGCGAACTTCAGGTTCTCGACGTCGAAGGAGATGCCGAAGCCGAAGGCCAGCATCAGGAGCAACGGCCCGAGGAAGGCGAAGCTCAACCGGATCGGGTCCCGCAACAACTCCATCGTCTCGCGACGGGTGCAGGCCCAGAGCCGGCGCGGATCGAAGCGGCGGGCCGGTGGCGCCGGCAGGGCCGCGGCCGCCGGGATGACCGCGGCCTCCGCTGGCGCCTCCTCGATGCCGGCAGCTTCCTTGAGGTAGGCGATGAAGGCCTCTTCCAGCGTGTCGGCACCGCGCTTCTGCACCAGCTCCTGCGGCGTGCCGACAGCGAGCACCTTGCCGGCATGCATGAAGGAGATGCGATCGCAGCGCTCCGCTTCGTTCATGAAATGCGTGGAGAGGAAGATGGTGACGCCGTCGTCGCGCGAGAGATCGATCAGCGTGCGCCAGAACGCGTCGCGCGCGATCGGATCGACGCCCGAGGTCGGCTCGTCGAGGATCAGCATGGCCGGTCGATGCAGGACGGCGACGGCAAGCTGCAGACGCTGGCGGATGCCGAGCGGCAGGCTGTCGGGCCGCTCGTCGGCGACGTTCTCAAGGTCGAAGCGGGTCAGAAGCTCGGCGATCCGGACCGGGATCTCTGCCGGTGGCAGATGATAGAGCTCGGCGTGCAGCACGAGGTTCTGCCGCACCGTGAGCTCGCTGTAGAGCGAGAAAGCCTGGGACATGTAGCCGACATGGCGCCGCGTCTCCATGTCGTCGGCCGCCAGCGGCTGGCCGAACAGCTTCGCGGTGCCCTCGGTCGCCGGCAGCAGGCCGGTCAGCATCTTCATCGTCGTCGACTTGCCGCAGCCGTTGGAGCCGAGAAAGCCGAAGATCTCGCCGCGGCCGATCCGGAAACTGACATGATCGACCGCGACGAAATCGCCGAAACGGCGCGTCAGCCCCTCTGCCTCGATCGCCGGCGTCGCGTCGTCGCTCACGACCCGCGGCCTGAGCACGACTTCGCGGTGCTGCGCGCGCTTGGCTTCAGGCAGCAGGGCGACGAAGGCGGCTTCCAGGGTGGACTGCCCGGCCTTCTGGCGTAGCTCCGTGGGCGTGCCCGTCGCGATCGCCTTGCCGTCATCCATCGCCACCAGCCAGTCGAAGCGCTCCGCCTCCTCCATATAGGCGGTGGCGACGATCACGCTCATGCCCGGCCGGCGGGCGCGGATCGTGTCGATCAGATCCCAGAACTGGCCGCGCGAGAGCGGATCGACGCCCGTCGTCGGCTCGTCGAGGACGAGCAGGTCGGGATCGTGGATCAGCGCGCAGCAGAGACTGAGCTTCTGCTTCATGCCGCCGGAGAGCTTGGCGGCAGGGCGGCTCTCGAAGGGGTCGAGCCCTGTGGCAGTGAGCAATTCGTCGATGCGCTGGCGGCGCTCGGCAGCGTCCTGTCCAAAAAGCCTCGCATGGAAGTCGATGTTCTCGAAGACCGAGAGTGTCGGATAGAGATTGCGGCCCAGCCCCTGCGGCATATAGGCGATGCGCCCGCGCCGGGCCTCGCGCTCCGCCTTGACGCCGAGATCGCCGCCGAGCGCGTGCACGCTGCCCTGCTGGATCGCCCGCACGCCGGCGATGAGCGCGAGCAGCGTCGACTTGCCGACACCGTCCGGCCCGATCACGCCGATCATGCGGCCGGACGGGATTTCGAGCGTCAGCGCATCGAGGGCGGTCACCTTGCCGTAGCGGTGCGTGACGCCCACGAGGCTGGCGGCAGGCCCGGCCTCCGTCATGGCAGCTTCACGACCAGCGAGTCAGGCCATTTCGCGGTGGGAGAGGTGCGAACGAAGCCGAGGCCGCGCACGCCGGTCTTCACCTGCCGGTGGTATTTGGCGAGCAGATCCCGATCGACCTGGAGCTTGGCGCGGAAGACCAGCTTCTCGCGCTCCTCGGCTGTCTCGACGGCCTTCGGCGTGAACTGCGCGTCGGCCGCGACGAAGCTGACCGTCGCCGGAATCACATATTGCGGCACGGGATCGAGAATAATGCGCGCCTCATCCCCCAGCGCGAGCTGCCCGGCCTGCGCCGCCGGCAGGTAGATCGTCATGTAGACGTCCGACAGGTCGAGGATGGTGATGACGCGCGTGCCGGCCGAGACCACTTCGCCGGTTCGGGCGAGCTGGTATTGGACGCGCCCGCTGCGCGGCGCGACGAGCACGAGATCGACGAGGATCGCCTTGATCTGCTCGGCATCCGCTTCGGAGGCATGGATCGCGAACTGGGCCTGGTCGCGCTGCGCCTGGGCAGCCCGCAGCGCGGCATCGGCGGCATCGGCCTTGGCAGAACGCTGGTCGTCGACCTGCTTGCTGAGATAGCCCTTCGCAACCAGTTCCTTGCCACGCTCGGCATCGGTCCTGGCGAGGATCTGGTCGCTCTTGCGCTGGGCGATGAGCGCCTCTGCCTCGGCAAGGGCCTGGCGGGCCCGCAGCACCTGCGCCTGCGCGGACCGCAGCTGGGCCTCGTATTCCGGCGACGAGATGCGGGCGACCACCTGGCCGGCGGTGACCTCATCGCCTTCCTTGACCGTGACCTCCGCCAGGCGGCCGGCATATTTCGAAGATACGTCGACCTGCGTCGCCTCGATGCGCCCGTTGGTCTTGACGATCCCCTCCGGCATCGTGTCGCCGCGCAGTCTTTCGATCAGCGCCTTCAACCGCGCCTGCGCCTGCGCCTGAGGCGGGGATAGCAGGGATGCAGCGAGGGCAGCGGCGAAGGCTACGCGACAGAAGCGCATGGAGCGTCTCCAACGGAACAAGCATGGAACATTGAGCTCAGCGGCTTTCATAGCATGCAAGAAGCCGCCCGCGAGAGCCATGCGCATGACGCAGCTTTCAGCCGTGCGCGAAAACGCGGCACGATGCCGCTGAGCCGCCCCGTGATCGGACGCGCTGCGCGCTATTCGAAGAGGTCGGGGTGCGCAACCTCGGTCTTCGGCAAGGCGCGGAGGATTTCGGTCAGATGGTGGCGCATGGCCGCTTCGGCCGCCGCAGCGTCGCCGGCATCGATCGCCGCCATGATCCTCCGATGCTGCTCGACCAGCGGCAGCATCGCGTCGGGCCCCGGCAAGGTCAGCTGGCAGACCCGGTCCATATGCGCCTTGATGTCCCGGATCGCCTCCCAGGCCAGCGGCATGCCGACGCCTTCCGTCAACTCGACATGGAAGAGCTCGTCATAACGCTGGAAGGAGCTGTGGTCGTCACGCTGAGCCGCCTTCTCCTGGACGTCGAGGAGATCGGAAATCCTTTGCCGGCTCTGGGCCGAAAAGGCCACGCAGGCCTCGCGCACGATCGCGACCTCGACCGCCTCGCGCACGAAGCGCGCCTCCATCATCTTGCGGACCGAGAACTTGACCACGACCGTGCCGCGCTGCGGCTGGATGTCGACGAGCCGGGTCTTGGCGAGCGCGATCAGCGCCTCGCGCACCGGCTGACGCGATACGCCGTATTTCAGCGCAATCTCCTGCTCCGACAGGCGCGTGCCGGGCGGCAATTCGAGCGCGATGATCGCGCGGCGCAGCTCGGCCTCGACACGCGCGGCCGCCGAAGCGCCCGGGAAAGAGGCGGGAGACGCCAACGAAAGGCTCAAGTCAAAACCTCCAGGGCCTGTTGCGTACCATACAACAACATACTACCATACAATCACTGCCGCAACCGAGCACGGGGCGCGGGCAGCAAGCTTACGTTCGGCGGGCCAGCGAACAAGCCGGGAAACGGCGAGGCCTTCGAAACCACGGGAGAACGCACCATGACCGCACGCCGCAGTTTCCTTGCCTATACCGCCGCACTGGCCTTCTCGGCCGCCGCGGCGACCTCCGCCCTCGCCCAGAGCGTAACGCTGCGCTCGGCCGACATCCATCCGACCGATTACCCGACCGTCGAGGCTGTCCGCTTCATGGGCAAGCTCCTCGAGGAGCGCAGCCAGGGCCGCATCAAGATCAACGTCTTCCACTCCGCCCAGCTCGGCCAGGAGAAGGATACGATCGACCAGACCCGCTTCGGCGTCATCGACATCAACCGCATCAACATGGCGCCGTTCAACAACCTGATCCCGGCGACCAACATTCCGTCCCYGCCCTTCATCTTCCGTTCGGTCGACCACATGCGGAAGGCCATGGACGGGCCGATCGGCGACAATTTGCTGAAGGAGTTCGACAAGCACGACCTGATCGGCCTCGCGCTCTACGATTCCGGTTCGCGCTCGTTCTATAATTCGAAGCGCCCCATCAACAGCCCTGCCGACATGAAGGGCATGAAGATCCGCGTCCAGCAGTCCGACATGTTCGTCGCGCTGGTCTCGGCGCTCGGCGCCAACGCCACGCCGATGCCCTTCGGCGAGGTTTATTCCGCGCTGCAGACCGGCGTCATCGACGGCGCCGAGAACAATTGGCCGTCCTATGAATCGACCCGCCACTTCGAGGTCTCGAAGTTCTATTCGGTGACCGAGCACTCGCTGTCGCCGGAGGCGCTGGTGATGTCGAAGAAGAGCTTCGACAAGTTCAACGCGGCGGACCAGGCGAGCATCAAGGCTGCGGCCAAGGAATCGGTCCTCAAGATGCGCGAGCTCTGGGACGCCCGCGAGAAGGCGTCCGAGGCGAAGGTCAAGGCCGGCGGCGCCCAGATCAACACCGTCAACAAGCAGCCCTTCATCGACGCGATGAAGCCGGTCTACGACAAGTTCGTCACCGATCCGAAGCTCAAGGACATGGTTGCCGCCATTCAGGCGGTGAACTGAGCCTCAATCAGGCGGGGCGGGCCAAAATGGCCGCCCCGCTTTGGCCCCTTGCCAGCCCGGGCAGATTCCATGCGCGCTTTCACTGCGTTTTTGACACGCCTCGACGCCAAGCTCAGCCTCTTCGCGCTGATCGCCGCCGGGGCAGGCCTCGTCCTGATGACCGTGATGGTCGCCTGGGGGGTGTTCGGCCGCTACGTCCTCAACGATACGCCGATCTGGGTCGAGGCCGGATCGCTGTTCCTGATGTCCTGGTTCATCCTGCTCGGCGCCGCCGTCGGCGTGCGGGAAAGCGACCATCTCGGCTTCGAGGTCGGGCTGGTGATGTCGCCGCCGCCGCTGCGCGCCGTGCTGATCGTGCTGGGTGAAGGCCTTGTCTGCGCCTTCGGCATCGCCATGCTCGGCTATGGCTGGCAGCTCGCGGCCGGCACCTGGAGCGACCGGATGCCGATCATCGGCATCTCGCGCGGCTGGGACTATGTGCCGATCGCGGCGGGCGGCGCGCTGATCGCCCTGTTCGCGCTGGAAAAGCTCCTCCTCTTCGTCACCGGCGAGCAGCAGGCTCCGCTGGGCTTCGTCCATTTCGGCGAAAGCCAGGAGGCCTGAGCCATGGAACTCTGGATTCTCTTCGGCGTCTTCTCGCTCTTGCTGCTGGTCGGCATCCCCGTCGCCTTCTGCCTGGGCATCGCCTCGGTCGCGACCGTCGCCTATATGGGCCTGCCGCCGGTGGTCGTCTTCCAGCAGATGAATTCCGGCATGAACGCCTTCGCCATGATGGCGATCCCGTTCTTCATCTATGCTGGCGACCTGATGATCCGCGGCGGCATCGCCGAGCGGCTGATCCAGATGGCGGCGAGCCTCGTCGGCCATCTGCGCGGCGGCCTCGGCCAGGTCAACGTCGTCACCTGCACGCTCTTCGGCGGCATCTCCGGCTCGGCCGTGGCCGACGCCTCGGCTGTCGGCGGGCTGATGATCCCCCAGATGAAGAAGCGCGGCTACGATGCCGACTACGCCGTCAACGTCACCGCGAATGCGGCGATCATCGCACTGCTGATCCCGCCATCGCACAACATGATCATCTATTCGCTCTCGGCGGGCGGCAATCTCTCGATCGCGGACCTGTTCACGGCCGGCGTCGTGCCGGGCCTGCTGCTTTGCGCCGCGCTGATGGTGGCAGCCTGGGCGGTCGCGGTGAAGCGCGGCTATCCGCGCGAGCCCTTCCCGGGCTTCGCGACCGTCGGCCGCTATGTCGTGCTGGCGCTGCCCGGCATCCTCTTGATCGGCATCATCTTCGGCGGCGTCCGTTCCGGGATCTTCACCGCGACGGAATCCTCTTGCGTCGCCGTCGTCTACGCCATCCTCATCACCATCTTCGTCTATCGCCAGCTCACCTGGACCGCTTTCGTCGAGGCGACGCTGGGCGCGGTGCGCACGACGGCGATGGTGCTGCTGGTGATCGGCACGGCCGGCGCCTTCGGCTGGCTGATGGCTTTCCTGGAGGTGCCGCAGGCGACCATCGCCGCGATGAAGGCGGTATCGGACAACCCGATCACCATCTTGCTGATGATCAACCTGATCCTGCTGGTGCTCGGCACCTTCATGGACATGGCGCCGATGATCATCATCTGCACGCCGATCTTCCTGCCGGTGGTGAAGGCCTTCGGCGTCGATCCCGTGCATTTCGGCGTGATCCTGATCCTCAACGCCGGCATCGGCCTCAACACGCCGCCGGTCGGGTCGGTGCAGTTCGTCGCCTGCGCCATCGGCCGCATTTCCATCGGCGAGTCCATGCGGACGATCTGGCCCTTCTACGGCGCCAGCATCGCCGTGCTCCTGCTCGTCACCTATGTGCCCGGCCTGTCGCTCTGGCTGCCGCGCCTGTTCCACTGAAGGACTGATCATGACCATCGAAATTCGCCAGGTTTCGCACCCCGAGGCCGTCAAGGGCTTCGACACGGCGGAGCTGCGGCGCCACTTCCTGATCGAGACGCTGTTCGCCGCGGGCGAGATCAAGCTGACCTATAGCCATCTCGACCGCGTCATCGTCGGCGGCGCCATGCCGACCAGCAAAGCCGTCGTGCTACCGACGCCGAAGGCGGTCGGCACCGACGCCTTCCTCAGGCGGCGCGAGCTCGGCATTGTCAATGTCGGCGGTCCCGGCAAGGTCTCGGTCGGCGGCAAGGACTACGCACTCGCCAAACGCGATGCGCTCTATGTCGGCAAGGAAGCGGGCGAAGTCTCCTTCGTCAGCGACGATGCCGGCAATCCCGCCAAGTTTTACCTGCTCTCGACGCCGGCCCATGCCGTGCACCCGACCAAGGTCATCCGGGAGGCCGACGCCAAGACGATCGCGCTCGGCGAGCAGGCAACCGCCAACAAGCGCGTCATCCGCCAGTACATCATCCCCGGAATCTGCGAGACCTGCCAGCTCGTGATGGGTGTGACGACGCTCGAAGAGGGCAGCATCTGGAACACCATGCCCTCGCATGTCCATGACCGGCGCTGCGAGATCTATCTCTATTTCGACGTCCCCGCCGACGCCCGCGTCTTCCACCTGATGGGCGAGCCGCAGGAGACCCGCCATCTCGTCGTCGCCAACGAGCAGGCGATCCTCTCGCCCGGCTGGTCGATCCATTCCGGCGTCGGGACGAAGGCCTATTCCTTCATCTGGGGCATGGGCGGCGACAATGTCGACTACACCGACATGGACATGGTCGCGACCGGGGACCTGCGCTGATGCGCTCACCCTTCGATTTGGGCGGCCGGACCGCGATCGTCACCGGGGCCAACACGGGTCTCGGCCAGGCGATCGCGGTCGCGCTCGCGCAGGCGGGCGCCGGCATCGTCGCGGTCGGCCGTTCCAGCATGGCCGAGACGAAGGCGCTGGTCGCCGGGACGGGGCGCCCCTTCCATGAGATCACGGCCGACCTCGCCACGCTGGAGCCGATCGCCGGGATCGTCGAGGAAGCCGACGCGGCGGCGAAGGCCGACGGCTCGCGGCTCGATATCCTCGTCAACAATGCCGGCATCATCCGCCGCGCCGACGCGATCGACTTCACCGAGGCCGATTGGGACGCGGTGATGGACGTCAACCTGAAGTCGACCTTCTTCCTGACGCAAGGGGTGGCGAAGCGCATGCTCGCCGACGGCAAGGGCGGCAAGGTGATCAACATCGCCTCGCTGCTCTCGTTCCAGGGCGGCATCCGCATCCCCTCCTATACGGCGTCGAAGAGCGGGCTTGCCGGGCTGACGCGGCTGCTCGCCTGCGAATGGGCAGCCAAGGGCATCAACGTCAACGCCATCGCGCCCGGCTATTTCGTCACCAACAACACCGAGGCCCTGCGCGCCGATCCCGAGCGCAATGCTGCAATCCTGGCCCGCATCCCGGCCGGACACTGGGGCAATCCCGGGGAACTGGGCGGGGCCGCCGTGTTTCTCGCCTCCGACGCCGCGGCCTATGTCCATGGCGTCGTCCTGCCCGTCGATGGCGGCTGGCTCGCGCGCTGAGGGAGAACCGACATGGATCGCAAGAACGAGCCCTTCGCCCGCGACGCCGATCTCGGCTGGGAGCCGGCCGGCGAAGGCGTGACGCGCAAGGTCCTGACCTACCGCGACGAAGTCATGATGGTGCGGGTGCGCTTCCAGGCCGCCGCCGTCGGTCCGGCGCACAGCCATCCTCATATCCAGTGCTCGCTGGTCGAGAGCGGCGTGTTCGACATCACCATCTCCGGGCGCACCGAACGGCTCAGGGCCGGCGACAGCTTCACCGTGCCGCCGGATGCCGTGCACGGCGCGACCGCCATCGAAGCGGGAACGCTCGTCGACGTCTTCACGCCGATGCGGCAGGACTTCGTTTCCTGACGGCGACGCGCGTCCGGGCAACACAGTTCCTCTCGAGTTGACTCTTACATAACCCGTCAGTTATTGGTTCAATCAATAACTGACGGGTTATGCATTTTGATAGCGACCGATCACGACCAGCTCTTCAGGACCCTCGCCGACCCGACGCGGCGGGCTCTGTTCGAATGGCTATGCCGGGACGGCGAGCAGACTGTGGGCGCGCTGACGGTCCGCGCCGGCGTCTCGCAGCCGGCCGTGTCGAAACACCTCGCCGTGCTGAAGCAGGCCGGGCTGGTGCGAGACCGGCAGGCAGGCCGCCAGATGCATTACAGCGCGCAGCCCCGGGCTCTGGCGCCGCTGATCGACTGGACCGGCCAGATGGGCGGCTTCTGGGAAAACCGCTTCGACGATCTCGAGGATCTGCTGAGGAGAATGGATCAATGAACGAAACATCGGACGAGATCCGTTCCGTCGTCGTCGAGCGGGAGTTCCCGCATCCGCCGGAGAAGCTCTGGCGCGCCCTGACGCAGCCGCATCTGATCGCAGAGTGGCTGATGAAGAACGATTTCCAGCCGATCGTGGGACACCGCTTCGATTTCAGCGCCGAATGGGGCGCCGTCCAGTGCGAGGTGCTGGAGGTCGAGCCGGCCCGGACGCTGTCCTACACATGGGGCGATCACAGACTGAAGACGGTGGTGACCTGGACGCTGACGCCGGCCGGCTCCGGCACGTGGCTGCGCATGGAACAGGCAGGCTTCCGGGCGGACCAGCCGCGCTACTTCCAGGGCGCCCAGGGCGGATGGCCGCGTTTCTTCGCAGCGCTGGAAGACGTGCTCGCGCGGATGGGCTGAGAAACGCCCGCCGTTCAGCCGCGCCGTTTGGAGATCGGTTTGCCGGAGGAGAGCGGTTTGGCGAGGAAAACGAGACCATCGATCGAGGTCGATGCGGGCGGCCCCGCCAAGCCTGTCCTGCTCTCGGGCGGCAACCCGCAGATCGCGAAGGCCGAGGGCGATGCGGCCGTGCAGGCCTATATCGCCGCGATGCCGGAATGGAAGAGCGCAGCGGGGAAGCAGCTCGACGCGCTGATCGAGCGGACCGTCCCCGACCTGCGCAAGGCGGTCAAATGGAACTCGCCCCTCTACGGCACCAGCGAGCACGGCTGGTTCCTCGGCGTCCATTGCTTCGCACGCTACGTCAAAATCGCCTTCTTCAACGGTGTGGCGCTCGACCCGCTGCCGCCCATCGCGTCGAAGGACAAGAACACCCGCTACGTTCACATCGATGAGCATGGCCTGACCGACGCAGCCTCAATGGCGCGCTGGGTCGAGCAGGCCGCGAAGCTGCCAGGCTGGATCATCTAGTTGCGCAGGAACCGCCGCAGCCCAGGAGCACGCGGCAACGGAGAGCGATCATGACAAGCACCGTTACCCAGAGCGAGCAATCACCATCCGAACTGATCGACGGGCGGATCAGGGAGCTCGGCGACTGGCGGGGCGAGATGCTTGCCCGACTTCGCGCCCTGATCCAGCAGACCGTTCCCGACGTCGTCGAGGAATGGAAATGGCGCGGCGTGCCGGTCTGGTATCGCGACGGCATGATCTGCACCGGCGAGACCTACAAGAGCGTGGTCAAGCTGACCTTCGCCAAGGGCGCGGCGCTGGAAGACCCGTCCGGCCTGTTCAATTCCAGCCTGGAGGGCAATGTCCGCCGGGCCATCGATTTCCACGTGGGCGAGGCGATCGACGAAAAGGCCCTGGCCGAGCTGATCCGCGCCGCCGTCGCGCTGAATGCGCCGAAAGCGAAGCGAGCCGGCCGCCCGGGCTGAGCGGCCGGCTCATTATCGATCGGAGCCCGGGACTAAAGCCACGAGCCCCGGCACCGGGTCGACTCAGCCCTTGGACTTCTTTCCAGCCTTGCCGCCGCCCTTCTTGCCGGAGGAGCCGCCGCCCTTCTCGAAGACCACGTGGAACTCCTCGGCCATGCCGCGCAGGGACCGGCCGATGTTGGCGTATTGGTACTCGTTCAGATTGGCGAGCGAGGCGCGCCCCGCCGGCTGGCGCGTGCCGAAGCCGCGGCCGGGGAGGAGCACGATGCCGGTCTCGTCGGCGATCCTGAACAGCAGCTCGTCCGGGTTGACGTTCTTCTTCACCCAGGCGGCGAACTCCGGCCCGTGGAGGTCCCGGGCCACCGCCTCGAGATCGAGCAGCGTGTAGTAATCGACCGCATTCTCGTCGTTGCCCTGGGGGACGCCGAGCTCGCGATAGAGAGCCGCCTCGCGGCGACGGATCAGCTTCTTCAGCTCAGCCTTGTAGCCGTCGGCCTCGTCCATGAGCGCGAAGAGCGAGAACAGCACCATCTGGACCTGCTGCGGCGTCGAGAGACCGGCCGTGTGATTGAGCGCCACGGTGCGGCTGTCGGCGACGAGCCGGTCGATGAAGCGCAGCTGGCTGACATCCGGCAGAAGCGAGCCGTAGCGCCGGTCCAGCGCCTGCTTGGCGCTCTTCGGAAGATCGGCCAGCGCCTTGTCGAAGATGGAATCCTTGTGCGTCGCGACGACGCCGAGGCGCCAGCCGGTCGCGCCGAAATACTTCGAAAAGGAGTAGACCAGCATCGTGTTGTGCGGGCAGGTCGCGAAGAGCGACCGGAAATCATCCGCAAAGGTGCCGTAGACGTCGTCCGTCAGGATAAACAGGTCCGGCCGGTGCTCGCGCACGATCGCGGCGACCTTCTCGAGGCTGCGATCGTCCATCTTCACCGAGGGCGGATTGCTCGGGTTGATGCAGAAGAAGACCTTGATCGCCGGGTCCTTGAGCTTCTCCAGCTCGGAATCCGGATACTGCCAGCCCTTCTCGGGATCGGCATCGATCGCGACCTCGACCAGCCCGTATTCGTCGAGCTCGGGGATTTCGATATAGGGCGTGAAGACCGGCATGCCGATCGCGACCTTGTCGCCGCGCTTGACCAGGCCGTTCTGCTTCAGCGTGTTGAAGATGTAGGTCATCGCGGCGGTGCCGCCCTCGACCGCGAAGAGATCGATGCTGCCCGGCGGGATGAAGCCGCCGATCATCTCCTTGACGATGTAGTGGCGAACGATCTCCTCGCTCACCTTGAGCATGCGCGGCGGAACCGGATAGTTGCAGCCGAGGATGCCCTCGACCATCTCGTGCAGGAACTCGGAAGCCGAGAGGCCGAGCTGGTCCCTGACATAGCTCAGCGCGCGGCCGAGAAAGACCACGCCCGGCATCTCCCGGTTCTCGGCGATGAAGCGCTCGAACCGGCCCTCGATGCCCTCGATCTGCGGCAGGCCGCCGATGCCGTTGGGCATATAGGAGTAGGAGAGCTCCGCCTCCGCCGTGGCGAAGAGGCCGAGCCGGAAGAAGGCCCGGCGCGGCAGCGTCGCCAGGAAGTTCGGATTGCCGCGCCCGGCATTGAGCATCAGGCGGTTTTCGCGGCTTGAAGCCAGCTTGATCAGTTCGTCCTTGAGCTCGAAGGGGCTGAGCTTGGCGCATTTGCTGTAATCAGTCGCCATAATACGTCTCCTCGATCAAATCAGGTGAAGGCCACGACGAGCGGGCCGAGCAATGTCAGGAAAACGTTCGCCAGCGCGTAGGTGATGGCGAAAGGGGTGGTCGGGATGGAGTTCCCGGCCTTGTCCAGAACCTCGCCGAAGGCGGGGTTGGCGCTGCGCGAGCCGGACAATGCGCCAGCAAAAACGGCCGTATTGTCGTAGCGCAGGATGTAGCGCCCGACGAGCATGGTGATGATCAACGGCAGGAGCGTGACGACCACGCCGATCAGGAAGATCGACAGGCCACTCTGGGCGATGGTGGTGACGGCCTGGTGCCCCGACTGGAGCCCGACCACCGCGACGAAGCCGGCAAGGCCAAGATCGCGCAGCAGTGTCGAGGCCGCCGTCGGCATGTTGCCGATGGCGAGATTGCGGCTGCGATACCAGCCGAAGAGCAGGCCGGACAGCAGCGCGCCGCCGCCACTGCCGAGCGTCAGCGGGACATCGCCGATACGAACAACCAGCAGGCCGATCAACAGACCCAGGACCAGACCGGCGCCGTGGAAGACGAAATCGGTCTTGTCGCTGGAGACCAGCAGGGTGCCGACGACCTTCGCCACGCGCTGGACATCTTCCGCCGTGCCGTAGAGCGTCGCGACGTCGCCGGCTTCGACGACGGTATCTTCAGCCAACGGAAGCGGCTTGCCGGCGCGCTGCAGGCCGGTGACGTAGATGCCGTGGCGGAGATTGCCGGCCGTCGCATCTCTGATCTGCTTCACGGTCTTGCCGATGAAGTCCCGGTTGGCGATGGCGACGTCGCGGCTGAGCACGACCAGATCCATACCCTCGGAGGACTGCAGCTCGGGGCCGATCTTGCCGGCTGCGCCAACGACGCCCGCACGCCTGCCGACGACGAGGATGGTGTCCCCGGCCTTGAGCTTGAGGTCCGGTTCGACGCCGATCACGGAGCCGTCGCGCTTGAGCCGCTCGATGGCGAAGGCGGCAG
This sequence comes from Allobosea sp. RAF48, assembly GCF_052114025.1. NCBI lineage: Bacteria > Pseudomonadati > Pseudomonadota > Alphaproteobacteria > Hyphomicrobiales > Alloboseaceae > Allobosea > Allobosea sp. RAF48. The sequence continues at coordinate 62,013 of NZ_JBFRDZ010000014.1, read as the reverse complement.
GACCGGCCAGCGCCTCGACTTCCGCGATCGAGCGCCCTGCGACACCCTCCACCTTGAACAAGCGACCGACCAGATCAGGCGCAGCCGGATGCTCGCCGGCGCCATAGACCCGGATGCCCGCGAGCATCTCGGCCTCGGCCTTGATGGCATCGTCCCGGATGCTGCGGCCCATGAGCCAGGGCAGGATGTTGACGCAGACGATGATCGCGCCGAAGGAGCCGAAGATGTAGGTGACGGCATAGCCGATGGCGACATTGCCCTGCAGGCGCTGGACTTCATCCGCCGCCAGCCCGAGCTTGCCGATGGCCGCGCTCGCGGTGCCGATGATCGCCGATTGCGTCAACCCGCCCGCTGCGATGCCGGCCGCGAGACCTTTGTCGAGCCCGAACATCCTGGCGAGGATGACGACGGTGGCGAGGCCGCTGAGAGCCAGCACCGCGGCCATGACGATCTCGCGGATCGATTGCCGCCCCAGCGAGCGGAAGAACTGCGGCCCGCTCTCGAAGCCGACTGCATAGATGAACAGTGCGAACAGGACCGATTTGATGCCGTTGTCGATCGTGACGCCGACCTGGCTGATCACAACCGCCGCAAGCAGGGAGCCGGCGACGCCCCCGAGCTGGAACTTCCCGAACTGGAATTTGCCGACCCAGTAACCCACCGCCAATGACAGGAAGAGAGCTATTTCCGGAGATTGATGAAAAATCGACGATAGCGCCGCCACAGATCGCCTCCCAAATTCTGGAAACTGAACTGATTGAAATCAAACAAGCGATAACAGCAGACGGAACTCTAGACGCGAATTCACGTATGACTCAAGGACCGATATTCGCAGCACTGCCTCTGTAGGCACGCACAGCGAGAAGATCGATGCCAGAAACAATATTCAACCTGGCAGAATTCAAAACTGTCACTTTGACGACAATTTTATAAAAGGGTGATGTCTCGCGCCAATTTCCACCCCCCATCAAAGCTGTGCCATGGCAGCTATATTCCGAGGTTCTGAGCGAGCTCCACCGTCACCGGGATCAATGCCGCCAAAGCCTCGGCCAGCTCCGACCAAGACCGTTCTTCGGCATGAACAATGGCCGACATCAACAAGCACCGTTTGCGACAGCCCGAACAAGGCTGTAGCGCCCTTGGAAAAAAACGCCCAGTATTGCCGCGACCCGGCCCATCCCCGTGATGGAGCCGATGCGGCGGTCAAGATGGCAGGGGAAAGCGGATGCCTGGATTTTCGCAGCGCGCGGATGGAAGACTGCGCCCTGGAATTCTCTGCCTTGCGGCGATGGCCCTGGCCGGCAGCCTCGTCTTGAGTCCCGCGACCACCGCCCTCGCCCAACAGGCCGCCCCGGCGAAGATTCCGGTGGGCACCGTCTCCGCTGAAAAGCGGCCGATCGAGAAAACCGCCGATTTCGTCGGCCGCATCGAAGCCGTCAATCGCGTCGACATCCGCGCACGCGTCACCGGATACCTCGAAGAAGTGCTCTTCAAGGACGGTGCAAACGTCAAGGAAGGCACACCCCTCTTCCGCATCGAGCGCCCCCCATTCGAAGCAGCCGTCGAGCAGGCCCAGGGCGCTCTGGAACGCGCGCAAGGCGCTTTGCAGAACGCGACAGTGCAGCGGCAACGCGCCGAAGACCTCCTGCGCACCAGCGCAGGCTCCGTCGCCGTCCGCGACCAGCGTGTCGCCGATGAGAAGGGAGCGCTGGGCGATCAGACGACGGCCGAGGCCAACCTCAAGACTGCGCAGATCAATCTCGGCTACACCGAGATCACGGCGCCGATCTCGGGCCGGATAGGCCGGACCAAGTTCACCAAGGGCAATGTCGTCGGCCCCGACAGCGGCRTGCTGGCGCAGATCGTCAGCAGCGACCCGATGTACGTCAACTTCCCGGTCAGCCAGCGCGAGTTTCTGGGGCTGAAGACGAACTCGGTCGCGGAACTGAAGAACCCTCCCTCCGTCAGTCTCAGATTTGCGGACGGCAGCACCTATAACTACAAGGGCCGCGTCGACTTCGTCGACGTCTCGGTCGATCGCTCCACCGACACGGTCCTGGTGCGCGCGGAGGTTCCGAACCCGGACGGAAAGCTCATCGACGGCACGCTCGTGCGCGTCACCGTCCAGGCCGACAAGCCCGAAGAGAAGGTTCTGATCCCGCAATCGGCGCTGATCGCCGATCAGCAGGGCCCCTATGTCTTCGCGGTCGAGGACGGCAAGGCCGTGGTCAAGCGCATCAAGATCGGCGCCGAGGTCGGCGCCGATGTCGTCGTCGAGCAGGGCCTCGTCGGCAACGAGCAGATCGTCGTCGAAGGGCTGCAGAACCTGCGGCCGGGGACGCCGGTCCTGGCTTCGCCCGTGCCTCCGCCGGTCGGCCGGAGCTGAGCCATGTTCACCTCCGTCTTCGTCGACCGGCCGCGCCTGGCCATCGTCATCGCGCTCGTCACCACGATCGCCGGCCTCTTGTCGCTCTTCGCCATCCCGGTGGCCCAGTATCCCGACATCGTGCCGCCGCAGGTCTCGGTGACCGCCTCCTATCCCGGCGCCTCGGCGGCGGTGATCGAGCAGACCGTGGCCCAGCCGCTCGAAGCCCAGATCGTCGGCACCGACAAGATGCTCTACATGAAGAGCGTCAGCGGCAATGACGGCAGCTATTCGCTGCTCGTCTCCTTCGAACTGGGAACCAACCCGGACATCAACAGCGTCAACGTCAACAACCGCGTGCAGGTCGCGCTGTCGAAGCTGCCCCAGGACGTGCAGCGCAACGGCGTGACGGTGAAGAAGAAGTCCTCGGCCCTGCTCGGCGTGATCGCGGTCTATGCGCCGAAGAACACCTACGACACGCTGTTCGTCTCGAACTATGTCACGATCAACCTGCTCGACTCGATCCGCTCCACGCCCGGCGTCGGCGACGCCGCACTGTTCGGCGCGCAGGATTATTCGATGCGGGCCTGGATCCGCACCGACAACCTGACCGGCCTCAATCTGACGACCGGCGATATCATCAGCGCGATCCAGTCCCAGAACACCCAGGCCGCCGTCGGGCGCATCGGCGCCCGCCCGATCGCGGACGATCAGCAGCTGCAGCTGAATATCCAGACCAAGGGCCGGCTGACCTCGCCGGAGGAGTTCGGCAAGATCGTGCTGCGCACCAATCCGGACGGCTCGATCCTGCGGCTCTCCGATGTCGCGCGGCTCGAGCTCGGCGCCGCCAATCTCGACCGCGACACGCGGCTGAACGGCGGCCCCGCGGTCCTGATCGGCGTCTACCAGTCACCCGGCGCCAATGCGATCGCCGCGCTCGACGCCGTCAAGAAGACGGTAGGCGACCTGTCGAAATCCTTCCCGGAAGGGCTCGACTGGAAGGTTACCTACGACCCGACGGCCTTCGTCACCGCGACGATCCACGAGGTGCAGAAAACGCTGCTCGAGGCCTTCGTCCTCGTCGTCCTCGTCGTCTTCCTGTTCCTCGGGAACTTCCGGGCAACGCTGATCCCGACGGTCGCCGTTCCGGTCAGCCTCATCGGCGCGTTCGTCGTCCTCAACGCCATCGGCTACTCCGCCAATACGGTGTCGCTGCTGGCCGTGGTTCTCGCGATCGGCATCGTCGTCGACGACGCGATCGTGGTGATCGAGAACGTCGAGCGCGTGATGGAGGAGCATCCGGATCTGACCCCGGCGCAGGCGACCAAGAAGGCGATGAGCGAGATCGTAGCCCCGATCATCGCGATCACGCTGGTGCTACTCTCGGTCTTCGTGCCGGTCGCCTTCATCCCCGGCATCTCCGGCGAGCTGTTCCGCCAGTTCGCGGTCACGGTGGCGGTGGCGATGGTGCTCTCGGCCATCAATGCGCTGACGCTGTCGCCGGCGCTCTGCGCCGTGCTGCTCAAGCGCCACGAAGGGCCGCGGCACGGGCCGATCGCCCGCCTCATGCGCGGGATCGACTGGGTACGCGACCGCTACGGCTCCGCCGTCGCGCGGCTCGTGCGGGTCTCCGCCATCAGCCTCGTGCTGACGGCGGCCTTCGGCGCCGGCATCTATGCGATGAGCCGCATAACGCCGACCGGCTTCCTGCCGGACGACGACCAGGGCGCCTTCTTCATCGTCGCCCAGCTGCCCGACGGCGCCTCGATCGGCCGCACCTCCACGGCCATGGCCCAGGTCGAGAGCATCCTGAAGACCGAAAGCGCGATCGCGGATTACTCCACAGTCATCGGCCTCAACTTCCTCGACAATTATTCTCAGCCCAATGCCGCCTTCGTCATGATCTCGCTGAAGCCTTTCGATCAGCGTCCGAGCCGCGAGGATTCCGCAGAGGCGATCATCGCCCGGCTGTCGCAGAAGCTGCGGGCGGTGCGCGAAGGCAACGTGGTGGCGCTCGCCCCGCCGCCGATCATCGGCCTCGGCAGCGGCGGCGGCTTCAGCTACGTCGTGATGGACATGGGCACGTCCGATCCGAAGGCCCTCGCCCGGGCGCTGCGGGGCCTCACGATCGCGGCCAACCAGGATCCGCAGCTGCGACGGGTCTTCTCGACCTTCTCGGATTCCGCCCCGTCGATCTATCTCGACATCGACCGTGACAAGGTCCAGATCCTCGGCGTCGAGCTGAACAACGTCTTCCAGGCCCTGCAGGCCTCGCTCGGCGGCTACTACGTCAACGACATGAACCTGTTCGGCCGAACCTGGCAGGTGCAGGTCCAGGCGGAAGGGAGCGACCGCGCCTCGGTCGACGACATCTACCGCATCAATGTCCGCAGCCGCAGCGGCAACATGATCCCGCTACGCAGCTTCGTCGAAGCCAAAGTCGTGGTCGGCCCGCAGGCGCTGATCCGCTACAACAACCGCCTCGCCGTGACCCTGCAGGGCTCGCCCGCGCCCGGCGTCTCGTCCGGCGCAGCCCTTGCCGCCATGGAGGCCGTTTCGGCCAAGACCTTGCCGGCGAACTATCGCGGCGCCTGGACGGACGTATCGTTCCAGGAGAAGCGGGCGGAGGGACAGACCGGGATCATCCTCGCCTTCGCCCTGCTGTTCGCCTATCTCTTCCTCGTCGCGCTCTACGAGAGCTGGACGATCCCGATCCCGGTCCTGCTCTCGGTCGCGGTCGGCCTGCTCGGCGCCTTCGTCGCGATCGTGGTCGCCGGTTTGACGCTCGATCTCTATGCCCAGATCGGCATCGTCGTGCTGATCGGCCTTGCGGCGAAGAACGGCATCCTGATCGTCGAGTTCTCCAAGGAGATGCGCGAGAAGGGGCATCCGTTGCTGCATGCGGCCACGGAAGGCGCGCGCCTGCGCTTCCGCCCGGTGATGATGACCTCCTTCGCCTTCATCCTCGGCTTGCTGCCCCTCGTCGTCGCCGAAGGGCCGGCGATGCTCGCCAGGCGCAATGTCAGCACGCCCGTCTTCGGCGGCATGCTGGCGGCCGCCTGCATCGGCATCTTCGTGATCCCGGCGCTCTATGTGGTCTTCCAATCCCTGCGCGAGCGCCTGCGCCCCTCGACCCGCCCCGAGGAGAAACCGCCGGAGGCGGCCATATAGATCGGGGGGTAACTGAGAGCGATAGGCGTCCGGCAGGAGCCTCCCAAAACGGCCATCGCGAACCCTTCGCCGCCTGGCTCGTCAGAGATGCCAGAAGGCCTTCGAGCCAGTTGCCGCTCCGCGGCGGCGCGAGTGGTTCGCGAGACCTCTCAATGCGGCGGTGAATGTCGATCTCCTCGATCGACAGATCGCGAGAGACCAGAGGCAGCGGGTTTGAAGCAGACGGCCCATCGCCTGCCGGGCGTTATCGGGTTCCATGGGTCAACCCGCCCGATGTGTGACCGATCCCGATTGATCTCCGGCGCCTGCGCTGGCGACTCCCAACCGGGAGACGAATGCGCCCGCGCAGCAACATTCGCTGCGGAGATGCCCAATGCTCATGCGCTGGAGGTCATCTGCCGTCCATATCTCCTTAGCGCCAGAACGGTTGAAGCGCGATCAGCTCGCCCTGCGCCTCGACGGCGGAGGCGAGTAGCTTCTGCTCCTTCGCCTCGACATCGGCCAACGCCAGACCTGCGGCGAACTGGACGGAACCAACGGCATCCGAGCCCACCACGCGCTCCAGAATCTGCTGGCCGGCAGCGATGTCATTGAGCCCACCGAGGCTGCTCTGCAGTTTCGCAAAGGCCGATGCAAAGGCCTTCTGGAATTTGCGCTCCTTCTTGCCTTCATAGAGGCTGGCGAAGAACTCGGCGCCATAGCGCAGCTTCTTGGCCGCGATGCGGAGCTGGTGCCGCTCCTCGATGCTCAATGTCGCGAGGTTCCGGCCACGCTTCTCGACCTGCCGCCTGCGCTTGTCGAGCACCCCCGACGCAAAGGGACGCGCGGGCTGGTCGCGCTCGGCGCCGCCCTGCCCGGACAGCCACGGCCCGGCGTTGATCCAAGCGACCAGATCGATCAGGAAGCGCCGCCACTCCTCCGAACGCAGCGTCCAGACCACCGCGAGATAGGCCTCGGCGCACTGGCTCTGGAGATGCTTTTCCAAGCTCAGGAGCTCGGCATGATCAGGATGCCGGGACATCTCCGCAGGCAGCGTTTCCGTGAGAAAGACATCGAGGTTGCGGGTGCGCCCAAAAGGCTGCGAAAGGCGCTTCAATTGCGCCTTGATGCCCTCGAACCGATCGTCGGCCAGCAGATCCTTGAACAGTGACATGGCCGAGCGGAGTCTGCGGATAGCGACGCGCGCCTGATGCAAGGCGTCGACATCGTGGCGGCCAAGCAGAACGTCCTCGTTCGGCCGCAGCTGGCGCAGGCAGCCATGGGCGATGGCGCGGAATGCGTCAGCGGCCGACATGTCGTCCGACAAGGCGATCGGCTCGGCCCTGTGAGCCCGGTCGCCTTCCCCATCGATCAAGCCGAACCCGCGCTCCGCCTTGCTCACGACGCCGAGACGCACGGGCACGCGCTCGCAGATTTCACGCGCCAGAGTGAAGAGGTCTCCGGCTGCTCCCTTCTTCAGCTCGAGCTCGATCTCGCTGATCGCCTCGGCGTCCGAACCATTCTCCGCGCAAGGATTTGTCACAAATCCCTGGTCCAGCGCGATCTCAATCTGCGAGCTCCCCTGGCTGATCAGGCAAGTGGCACGTTCGACCGACACAGTGAACAACGGGGCGAGCTTCGCCTTCCTGCCGAGCAGCTTAGCCAGCGGTGTCCTGCGCAGGGCATCGCGATCGGGCTCGGGACCGTCGACCGGCTCCTCCCATTCGCGCCGCTCGATCAGCCCGTCACCGCCTGCCTTCACCGTCTGGACGTGGCCATCACCGGTTTGCCTCACCCGCAGAACGTAACCGCAAGCCTGCAGCAGGCGCTCGGAGGTGTCGAAGTAGACCGACTCCAATTGATCCGTGCTCCGCGCCTCAGCGGCAAGACGTGGCCACTCTCGCAACGCAGCCAGGTCCGACGGCTCGCAAACCAGCTTCAGCTCGACTTCCTTCGGATCGCTCATGCTTTGGCCCCGACGATCTCAGCCAAGACAAGAATGGGAGAAGGAGCTTATCGCGTCAGCCGGCTCGTGACGATGAGGAAGGTCAAATCGGCGAGGGGCCCCAAGGCACAATACTCAAGCAAGCCCAGTCCCCATCCAGCAACGAAAGCAGGCCGAAAGGGGCGGCCGCTCTCGTTGGGTGTGGTTTCCGACGGGCGTTCCAAACGCCCCGCTTCGCGCGCTCAGCCGAGGCAGGTCACACGGGGGCGGTAGGCACTGCCCTCAGCCGCGCACGCGAGCTTCGGTATGGAAAACGTGACGCGGAGGCCGCCTTCCGGACGGTTCTCCACTGTGATCGCCCCGTCATGCGATCGAGCGCCGGCCTGGGCGATCGTCAGGCCGAGCCCCGAACCGCCGGTCCGGCGACCGCGCGATCCCGCGAACCGACGAAGGGGTCGAGCACGCACTCCAACCGCGCCGCGACATCCTGCAGGTAGCCATCCTCATGCCAGCGGCCGACGAGCTGGAGGCCGATCGGCAGCTTGTCGCGGCTGAAGCCGCAGGGGAGCGACAAGGCCGGATGGCCCGTAAGGTTGAACGGGAAGGTGTAGGGGTACCATGCGCCGCGGATCGTCCCCGCCGGCTTGCCTGCGATCTCGATCGGGCCGAGCGGATCGAGGCCGACCGGCAGTGCCGGTGCCGACAAGGTCGGAGAGGCGATCAGGTCGAAGCGCGAGAGGATGTTCTGCACCTTGGCGAAGCAATCGGTCCGCGCGAACTGGGCCTGGCAGAGTTCGGCGGCGCTATAGGCGCGACCGACCTCGATCGTGGCGAGCAGCGTCGGATCGAGCTTCTCCGGCGTTTTCTCGGCATGGCCGCCAAGCCGTGCCAGCAGCAGCGAGCGCAGGAAGACGAGAAAATGCGGCTCGAGCGAAACCAGATCGAGCTCGATCGGCTCGACGACCCAGCCGAGCGCTTCCGCCCGTTTCATGGCCGCGACGACCGCCGCCTCGATATCCGGATCGAGGATATTGCCACAGCGCAGGAGGAAGCCGATGCGCGGCTTCTCGCCCTCGCCGAGCCGGCGCTCCGGGAAGGTCGGCGCCTGACCGTAGGGGTCGCGCCGGTCGGGGCCGCGCAGGACGTCGAACATCAGCCGGGTATCGGCGACATCACGCGCCATCGGCCCGACGAAGGAGTTCGCGCCGAAGAGATCTGGAGCCTGCAGGTTGGGGATGGCACCCAGAGTCGCCTTCAGGCCGACGACCCCGCAGCAGGCGGCGGGAATGCGGATAGAGCCGCCGCCATCGCTGCCGAGGGCGAGCTGGCCCATGCCGGCGGCGACCGCAACCGCGGCTCCGCCCGAAGAGCCGCCGCAGGTATGGGCGTGGCTATGCGGATTGAGGGTGCGGCCGAAGAAGGGACCCTCAGTGAAGGGCTTGTGACCGAACTCCGGCGTCGTCGTTTTGCCGATCAGAATGGCGCCAGCGGACCGTGCGCGGGCGACCGCGACCGCATCGGCCTTCGGAACATTGCCGGCAAAGAGGGCCGAACCCTGCGTGGTCGCGACGCCCTCTGTGTTGGTCAGGTCCTTGACCGAGAACGGGATGCCGTGGAGCGCGCCGAGCGGCTCGCCCCGCATCACCTTCGCTTCCGCCTCCTTCGCCTCGGCGCGGGCCCGCTCGGCGCAGACGGCCATGAAGGCGTTGAGCCCGGCGTTCTCCTCGATACGGGCAAGCGCGGCCTCGACCGCTTCGACCGGCGAGACGGTCCTGGCCCGGATCGCGGCAGCGAGATCGACAGCGGAGAGATCGGCGATATCGGTCATGGCTGTCCTCAGATCATCCAGCGGCCGCCATCGATCAGCAGCGTCTGGCCGGTGACGTAGCGGGCATCGTCACTGGCCAAGAAGGCGACGCAGCCGGCGACATCCTCCGGCTCGGCGATGAAGCCGGCCGGCGTCGTCGCCTTGATCTTCTCGATCACCGCCGGCGTCAGCCTGTCATGGGCGCGGGTGCGGATGGCTCCGGGCGCGACCGCGTTGACGGTGACGCGATGCGGCGCGAGCTCGCGGGCGAGCGAGCGGGTGAAGCCGATGATGCCCATCTTGGCGGCGGCGTAGTCTGTGAGGCCGGCATCGCCGACGAGCGCCGCGTCGCTCGACATGTTGACGATGCGCCCGCCGCGCTCGCGCATGGAGGGCACGACGAGGCGGCTCATCCGCATCGCGGTGAAGAGCGAGACCTCCAGCACGAAACGCCAGACTTCTTCCTGCGACTCGTGGAACGGCGCGGCGCGCTCGCGCCCGCTCTGGCCGACGTTGTTGAAGAGGATGTCGACAGGGCCGAAGGCCGCAACCGTGCGGGCATGGAAATCGGCGAGCACGGCCGCATCGGTGCAGTCACCGGCCATGGTCAGAAGGCTGTCGTCCGGCTGTCCAGCGAAGCTTTCCGCGAAGCCGTCGGCCTCACGGTCGATCACCGCGACCCGCGCGCCCTCGTCGAGGAAGCGCCGCGCCGTCGCCGCGCCGATGCCGTGCGCCGCGCCGGTGATGGCGACGACGCTGCCGGTGAAGCGTCCGCTCGTCATGGCCGGCTCCCTGCTCCTGTCATACCGACGGCTCTCGAGATGAACCGATGCCGATTTGCCGTCATTGCGAGCGCAGCGAAGCAATCCAGGAGCGGCAGAGCTCTACGTCCCCCTGGATTGCTTCGCTGCGCTCGCAATGATGACAGGTCGGTTTCGAAGGCCATTGGGATCAGTGGAAGGTCCGGCCGCCATCGACTGCGATGGCCGTGCCGGTGACATAGGAGGATTCCGCGCTCGTCAGCCACAGGATCGCGGCGGCGATCTCCTCGGGAGAGGCCACGCGCTGGAGGGCGTAGCGGGCGCGCACGGCCTCATAGGCCGCGACGGGATCGGGCGCGGTTTCGATGCTGGTGCGGAACAGCTCGGTCTCGACCGCGCCGGGGCAGATCGTGTTGACGCGGATGCCGAATTCCGCCGCCTCCATGGCGAGCGCCTTGGCCGCCATCTGCAAGCCGGCTTTGGAAGCGCAATAGGCGGTGCGATGCTTCAGCGGCGAGAGGCCGGCGCCCGACGAGACGTTGACGATGGTGCCGCCGCCCGCCGCCTTGAGATGCGGATAGGCGGCCTGCGCCACCAGCATCGGACCGGTCAGGTTGACCGCAATGATGCGATTCCAGTCGGCGAGCGCCATGGCCTCGATATCGGCGATGAGGTCGATACCCGCAGAGTTGACGACGCCGTCGAGGCCGCCGAGCGCTGCGGCAGCTTTGGCGACGGCCGCGCCGACTGAAGCGGGATCGGACACATCGACCTCGAAGATCGCAAGCTTGTCTGCCTCAAACCTTTCCGCCAGCTGCGCCAGCGCCCTGGCGTCACGGTCGAGTGCTGCAACTTGCGCGCCCTCCTTGACGAAGCGTTCGACAGTGGCAAGGCCGATGCCCTTGGCCGCGCCGGTGATCAGGATGCGCCGGCCGGCGAGCGGGCCACTCATGCCTTGGCCTCCGCACGCGCCTTCTCGAGGCCGGGGCGCATGTCGTCGACCATCTCGTCGCAGCGGCCGATCCAGACATTCGGATGCTTCAGCGCGTGCTCGATCAGCCCTTCCAGCGCCTTGATGCGCGAGGGCTGGCCGATCATCTCGGGATGCATGCCGACCATCATCATCCGGTCCTCGGCATAGAGCACGTCGAACTCGCCCTTCCAGGCTTCGAGCAGGGCCGAGGGCGGCTGCATGGTGCGGCCGGGCAGCACGATCGAGTACTGGAAGAAGGGCGCGTCATCGAGCACCCAGCGGAAGGGCAGTTCGACGATCTTCGTCTCCTTGCCCTCGACCGTATGGAGATAGGGCGAGTCGTCGTCGAAGAAATTGGAGGAATAGTCGAAGCCGTATTCGACCAGCATCGGCATGGTGATCGGGCTGATCTCGGCCGCCGGCGAGCGCCAGCCGCGGGGCGCCCGGCCGCTGACGCGCTTGATCGACTGGTACGCCTTCTCCATCTCCTCGCGCTCCTCATCCGGCGAGAGGTTCAGGATCCAGGTGTGGCTGTAGCTGTGGTGGGCAAGCTCATGGCCGCGCTTCAGGATCTCCTCCATCAGTCCTTCGCGCTGGTCGATGATCAGGCCCGGCACGAAGAAGGTCGCCTTGATGCCGTAGCGGTCGAGCAGGTCGAGCACGCGGCCGGTGCCGACCTTCCAGCCATAGGCGCCCTGCGACATCAGGATCGGCCGGTCGGCATAGGCCGGGTCGCGGCCGGTCCACATCGTCTCGGCGTCGAGATCGAAGGTCAGGAAGAGCGGGAAACCCTTGGAGGTCAGCGGCATGACGGTTCCGTTCAGACGAAGCGGTGGAAGCCGAAGCGGCGCTCGGCAAGGAGAAGCACGATGCCGGTGGCGAGGATGAGCAGCGTCGAGACGGCGGCGACACTGGGATCGATGCCCATTTCCACCGAGGAGAAGATCAGCACCGGCAGCGTCGTCTGGCTGGCGCTGATCAGGAAGATCGTGACCGGCACGTTGTCGAGCGAGGTGATGAAGGAGAACAGCGCGCCTGCCACCAGCCCCGGCGCGATCAGCGGCAGCGTGACGAGGCGGAAGGCCTCGAAACCGCTCGCGCCGAGCACGCGCGCGGCCTCCTCGACGGCGAGGTCGAGGCCCGACAGGCTCGCCAGCGCCGAGCGCACGACATAGGGCACGGTGATGACGACATGGGCCATCAGCAGGCCGACGAGCGAACCGCGCAGGCCGCTCATGCTGTAGAACTGCAGCAGCGCGACGCCGACGACCACCGCCGGCATCACGAGCGGTGCCATCAGGAACGAGGTGATCGCCTCCGAACCCGGCAGCACCTTGCGGAACAGCGCGTAGGCCGCGGCCACGCCGAGCACGAGCGAGATCAGCGTCGAGCCGCAGGCCAGGATCAGGCTCATGCGGATGGCGGAGAGATAGGCCGGGTCGCTCAGCACCTTGCCGAACCAGGCGAGCGTCAGCCCCTGCGGCGGGATGGTGAGGTAGGAGGTCGTCGAGAACGCCGCCAGCACGACGACGATCACCGGCAATTGCAGGAAGGCGACGACCGTGAAGGCCGTGGCCGTCAGGCCCCAGCCGGGGCGGTTTTCGCTCATGTCGCTCATGCCATGCCCGCCCAGCGCTTGGTCAATCGGCTCGACAGCCAGATGATCGCGACCGCCATGAAGGTCAGCGCGAAGGAGAGCGCCGAGCCGCTCGGCCAGTCGAGAAGCTGCATGTATTCGTCGTAGATCAGTGTCGCCATGACCTGATAGGTCGGGCCGCCCAGCATGCGCGGCGTCACCAGCGCGCTGATCGTCAGCACGAAGACGAGGATCGAGCCGGCGAGGATGCCGGGCGCCGAGAGCGGCAGCGTCACCGCCATGAAGACATGGGTTCGGCTGGAGCCGAGCGTCGCGGCGGCGGCTTCGACGTCGCGCGGGACGTTGCGGATCGCCGCGACCAGCATCAGGACCATGAAGGGCAGGTAGATATGCGTGAGCCCGACGAAGAGGCCGATGAAGTTGAAGAGCAGCTTCACCGGTGCGCCGATCAGGCCGAGCTGCATCAAGAGGTTGTTGATGAGGCCGCGATTGGCAAGCAGTGCGATCCAGCCGAAGGAGCGCACCACGAGATTGAGCAGCATCGGGAAGATGACGAGCAGGATCAGCGGCACGCGCCAGCGCTCGGGCCCGCGTGCGATCAGATAGGCCAGCGGATAGCCGAGCAGCAGGCAGATCAGCGTGACGGACAGGCCCAAGCCCAGCGTGCGCCAGACGACCTCGCGATAATACTCGTCGGTGACGATCCGCGTGTAGTTCTCGAGCGTCCATGCACCTTTGACCAGGCCGGCTCCGGGCTCGTAGACGCCGAAGCTCATCGGCAGCAGCATCAGCACCGGCACGAGGAAGAACCCGGCCAGCACAAGCAGCAGCGGCGCGATCAGCAGGAGCCCTTGCCGCCGCGACATCATGGCGTGGAGCCTTCGGGCGGCATCGCGAAGACGGCAGCCGGGTCGATGGCGAGCGCAACGGGGGCGCCTGCAGCCAAAGCCGCTTCCGGTCCATGCGATGCCGTCTCGGCGACGATCTCGACGCCCTCGGCCAAGCGAACGACATATTGCACCCGCGCCCCGCTGAAGGAGCGCAGCACCACCTCGCCGGCGACCTCGCCGGGCCGGGCCAATCTGCCGCGGATCGCCACCGCCTCCTGCCGGATGACGACATCGACCTTCGCGCCGGCCGGCTGGTCGATGCGCGCCGCGGGAATCGCGACACCGCCGACGGCGAGACGCCCGCCAGCCCCCTCTCGCATCGCGACGGAGCCGGCGAAGCGGTTCGGCTTGCCGATGAAGCTCGCGACGAAGCCGGTCGCCGGGCGGTGATAGATATCTTCCGGCGTCGCGAATTGCTGCATCACGCCCTTGGCCATCACGCCGACGCGGTCCGACATCGATAGCGCCTCGCCCTGATCATGGGTGACGAAGAGCGTGGTGATGCCGAGACTGCGCTGCAGTCGCTTCAGTTCGATCTGCATCTCGTCGCGCAATTGCGCATCGAGATTGGACAGCGGCTCGTCGAAGAGCAGCACGCGCGGATGCGGCGCCAGCGCGCGGGCGATGGCAACGCGCTGCTGCTGGCCACCGGAGAGCTGACGCGGATAGCGCTCACTGAGGGCGGCGAGCCGGACCATGCCGAGCGCTTCCCTGACGCGCTTGTCGAGCTCGGCGCCGGCGATCTTGCGACGGCGCAGGCCAAAGGCGACGTTCTCGAACACGGTCATATGCGGAAACAGGGCATAGGACTGGAAGACGAGGCCGAGCCCGCGCTTGTTGGGCGGCAGGGCCGTAACGTCGTCGCGGCCGATCAGGATGCGCCCGCGGCTCGGCTCGACGAGCCCCGCAACCATGCGCAGGATTGTGGTCTTGCCGCAGCCGGAAGGGCCGAGCAGCGAGACGAATTCGCCCTCGGCGATCGTCAGGGACGCGTCCCTGACGACTTCGACCTCGCCATAGGACTTTCCCAGCCCCTCGAAGGTCAGCGAACCCATCGCCCATCCTCTCCCGGTGAAGCGTGGCTCAGCGCGCGACTTCGCGCTGCCAGCGGCGCGTCCAGGTCGCGCTGTTCTTGGCGATCACTTCCGGATCGACGAACCAGGCCTTCTCCAGGCTCTCGCCATTCGGAACGATCTTCTTGAGCTTGTCCGAGAGCTGAACCTTGCTGTTCACCGCGCCGATATAGGCACGCTCCGAGAAGCAGCCCTGGCCCTCGGCCGAAAGGATCTGATCGAGGAACTTGTAGGCGAGCTCGGTCTTGGCCGAGCCTTTCGGGATGATCACCGCCGGCAGGATGCCGACCGCGCCCTCCTTCGGGTAGGCAACGGCGAGCGAGAGCCCCTTGTCGATCGCGACGCCGGCGCGATCCGGGTACCAGGGCGCGATGGCGATCTCCTCGCGCTCGAACAGCGACAGGAGCTGGTCGGCCTGGGTGTAGAGCACGGCCGAGCCCTTCGCGATCGGCTTGATCGCGGCAATGCCGGGGTCGATGTTGTCGAGGGTGCCGCCCTTGAGCTTGTTCAGCGCGAGCAGGAACTGCAGGCCCGCCGTGCCGCTGATATCGCCGATAGCGTATTTGCCGGCATAGGCCGGGTCGGCAAGGTCGAGCCAGGAGGTCGGCGGCGTCTTCACCAGCTTCGGGTTGTAGACGAGCGTGGTCGCGCTTACCATGGCGACGACGTAAGTGTCGTCCTTGCCCCAGGCGGTCGGGATCACATCGGCCGCGTTCTTCAGCTTCTTGCGGTCGATCGTCTCGTTGAGCTTCTCGTTGGCGGTCTGCGCCGCCAACGAGTTGTCGATATAGACGATGTCCATGTCCGGCTTGCCGGCAGTGGCGCGCAGCGCCGCGGCGAATTGCGAGGAATTGCCGAGCTTCAGCGAGACTGTCGCACCCGTCGCCTTCTCGAAGGCTGCGACGTGACAGGCCTTTACGTTGTCGGCAAAGGAACCGCCGAAGGCGCCGACGACGAGTTCCTCGGCCTTGGCATTCGAGGCGAGTGCGACGCCGAGGGCGGCGATGGCAGTCGCATGACGAAACATCTGACGCATGATTGCTTGTTCCCGTCTGTTGCCCGTGGCGCTGTGCACCGCTGTCGGCGCGCTTTCCCTCAGTCGACGGAATTCCCCTCCCATCGGCCGGACGGGAGCATGACATGGCTCGATTTGTCTTTCAAGAAAGATAAATGAAAGATATCTTGAGCTGGCAGTCGCGACGTCGCATGCTTGCATCGCGCGCTCCGCCGTGGTCGGAAAGGGCTGTTCTGGAGGATCTGAATGCGCAACGAGGCAGCGCGAAACCTGACTTTCGAGACGCCCGATGCGCTCTGGCAGAACGACCGCGTCGGCGCGGGCATGCAGCGCTGGCGGCGCGAATTCCCGGAAATCGACTGCTCCGGAAAGGGGATCGTCGGCCGGCTCCTCCATCTCAACGAGGTGTTTCAGACTGCGATCAACCGCAGCCTCGCGCGCCATAGGCTGAAATACCCGGCCTTCGCCGTGCTTGCGACGCTGCGCGTGCAGGGCGCGCCCTACCGCATGTCGCCCAAGGCCTTGCTCGATACGCTGATTCTGACCTCGGGCGGGCTTTCGAACCTGCTCCGCCGTCTGGAGAAAACGGGCCATATCCGCCGCATGGCCGATGAGAGCGACGGCCGCGGCGTCATCGTCGAACTCACCGAACAAGGCCGCCTTCTGGTCGAACCGGCCATGTGGGACCATGCCGAGACGGAGCGGCGCCTCGTCGCCATGCTGCCGCCGAGCGAGCAGGCGCTGGTGGCGGGCGCCCTCGGCAAGATGATGCTGGCGAACCGCTGAGCGGGGCGGCCTGCCCTACGCAAAAAGCGGCGTGCACCCGTCAGGGGCACGCCGCTTTTCCGAGGTGATCTCTTCTCCGACGGAGGTCTCCGTCGCAGGCAGCCAGCTTAGCGGATCGGCGGCGCGTATTGCAGACCGCCATTCATCCACAGCGCGTTCTGTCCGCGCGCGATCTTGAGCGGCGACTGCTGCCCGAGATTGCGCTCGAAAACCTCGCCGTAATTTCCCGCCGTCTTGATGATGCGATAGGCCCAGTCGTTATCCAGCCCGAGCGACTGGCCGAAAGAGCCCTCCTTGCCGAGCAGGCGCTTGATATCGGGATTGTCGGACTTCTCGCGCATCTCGTCGACATTGGCCTGGGTGACACCCAGCTCCTCAGCCGTCACGAGCGCGTATTGAGCCCAGCTGACGATATCGAACCACTGGTCGTCGCCATGGCGCACGGCATAGCCCAGCGGTTCCTTGGAAATCGTCTCCGGCAGCACGACGTGCTCCGAGGCGTCCTTGAAGCGCAGGCGCTCGGAGTAGAGGCCGGACTGGTCGGTGGTGAAGGCGTCGCAACGCCCGGCCTCGTAAGCCTCCGTCGCCTCGTTGTTGGTGGCGAAGGTCACCGGCTCGAACTTCATGTTGTTCTTCCGGAAGTAGTCCGCGGTGTTCAGCTCCGTGGTCGTGCCCTGCTGAATGCAGATCGAAGCGCCGCTGAGCTCCTTCGCGGATTTGATGCCGGTCGACTTCTTCACCATGAAGCCCTGGCCGTCATAGTAAAATACCGCACGGAAATTCAGGCCGACCTGAACGTCGCGCGACATGGTCCATGTCGTCGTCGCGGCGACGACATCGCTTTCGCCCGCCTGTAGGGCCGTGAAGCGATCCTTCGAAGACAGGGAGACGAACTTCACCTTCGCCGGATCGCTGAAGATCGCAGCAGCCAGCGAATGGCAGAACTCGATATTGACGCCGCGCCAGGTTCCGGTCGCATCGGCGAGACCGAAGCCGGCGAGCCCGGTGCCGATGCCGCAGTTCAGCACGCCACGGGCCTTCACCGTCTTCAGCGTCTGAGCCTGCGCTCCGGAGGCCAATGCAACAGCGGCTGCGGCGAGAGCCATCTTCAAGGCAAGTTTCATTGTGGTCCCCTTCGTCGATGCCCGACGGATTCAGAGACACCACAGCGGGCTTGCAGGCAATTCGGCCGGCTATCAGTTTTTCGGCGCTGCCATAACTCCGATGAATTGAAGAGGGTCCGGGCAGCCCCTCGCATCCTGCGATCCTGCTCGCTTTCGCCGACGCGCCTATAAGCGTGCCGAATAGCGGCCGGAAATAAATCATAGCGCGCCGCCAACCCGTTCCGGAACGCGCCCGCTAAGATCGCCGTTGCGCCGATCGAGGGGACGCCCGGCTGCCGAACGCGCCTGCCTTCCAGGCCCCGCGATCTCCCAGCCGACAAAACGGGGAACAGCCATGACCTCCAAGATTTCAGCCGAAGGACATCTTCCGGCAGCCGGGTAACGGCGAAACCAGGAACTAATCACGCACCCATCGCTTCCGTCGCGCCTCGGCCATCCGGCGGGGGCGCTCTTTCGCGAAAGACGCCTGTGATGCTCACAGATTTCCCCCACCGTATCGCCAACCCCTCCGCCCCGGCCCCGGACTACCCCTGGCCGGCCGGATATCGATGCGCGGTGTTCCCGGCCTTCGACGTCGATGCCGAGACGGCCTGGCTGCAATACGATGCCAAGAACACCGACCGGCTGGTGACGCTTTCTTTCGGCGGCTACGAGGAGCGCGTCGGCGTCCCCAAGATCCTCGAATACCTGCGCTCGGTCGAGATCAAGGCGACCTTCTTCATTCCGGGCTGGGTGGTCGAGGTCCATCCCCGAATGTGCGAGGCCATCGTCAAGGACGGGCACGAGGTCGGCCATCACGGCTATTCGCACAAGCGCCCCGAGCCCGGCGACTTCGCCGCCGACAAGGAGGAGATCGACAAGACGCTCGACATCTTCAAGCGCATCCTCGGCGTGACACCGGTCGGGTACCGGGCGCCTTCGGGCGAGAACTACGACGAGCTGCTCGGCTATCTCCGCGAGAAGGGCATCGTCTATTCCTCCTCCTTCCGCGACGACATCCGCCCCTATCGGCACACGCTGCGCGACGGCTCGAAGGGCCCTGTCGAGCTGCCGGTCAACATGTCCTTCGACGACTGGCTCTACGGCCTGTCGCAGCGCTTCAGCCCACGCCCGATGTTCCCGAAGGAGCATGTCCTGTCGATCTGGAACGACGAACTCGGCCAGACGCGCGAATGGGGCGGCCTCGTCTCCATGGTGATGCACCCGCAGGTTTCGGGGCGCCCGATGCGGATCGGCATCATGCGTGACTTCCTCGCCCGCGCCCGCGGCTATGGCGACGTCTGGATCGCCACCGGCAAGGAAATCGCCGAGCATTTCCTCGCGCAGGAAAAGGCGGCGGGCTGAATCCAGCCATCGACGCTCCGCCATCATCCCGGGCGAAGGGAAGCGGAGACCCGGGATCCATGCCGGAACGGTTCAGGCATGGATCCCGGATCAGCGCGGCTTCGCCGCTTGTCCGGGATGACCCGAGGTCGAGAATTCAGCGAGCAGGCAACCCAGCCATGACCACCCGCATCCGCAACGCCGACATCGTCATCGCCTATGATCCGGCCGCCGACGACCATGTCTATCGCCGCAATCTCGATGTGGTCTTCGACGCGAGCGGCATCCTGCATCTCGGCGAAGGCTACACGGGCGAGGTTACGCGCGAGATCGACGGCAGGGGCTTCATGGTCATGCCCGGCCTCGTCGACATCCACTCCCACCCGTCGAGCGAGCCCGGCAACAAGGGCATGACCGACGAGGTCGGCACGCCGAAGCTCTACAATTCCTCGCTCTACGAATTCCTCTGGCTGTTCCGCGCCGATGCCGAGGGCATCCCGCATCTCAACCACGTCGCCTGGTCGGAGCTGCTGATGTCGGGCGTCACCACGCTGGTCGACCTCTCCTTCCCGAGCGATGGCTGGCTCAGACCGCGCGGCGGCGAGCGGGCTGCGCATGGTGATGGCGCCGATGTACCGCAACGGCCGCTGGTTCACCCGCAACGGCTACACGGTCGAGGAGCTAAGCAACCAAACAATCCAGGGGGACTGGGTCGAACGCTTGAATCCAGTCCCCCTGGATCGCTTCGCCGCGCTCGCAATGACGGACCGGAGGCTGGCTTATGATTTGCTGAACGAATAGTGTGAGCACACTCTATTCGGGGCGATCATATGAACCTCCGCCAGATCGAGCTTCTGCGGGCCGTCGTCCGCTGCGAGACGACGGTTCGCGCCGCGCAGGAGCTGGGGCTGTCGCAGCCCGCGGTCAGCAACGCGATCAAGCATCTCGAAAGCCAGGTCGGCTTCCCGCTGTTCGAGCGCGTCAACAACCGCCTGTTCCCGACGGCCGAGGCACGTTCGCTCTACAAGGATTCCGAGCCGATCTTCGCCCTGCACGCAGCCTTCGAGGCCCGGGTGCAGGACATCAAGGAGAACCGGGCCGGCCATATCCGCATCATCGCGACGCCCCCGCTGGGCTACGGCGTCCTGCCCGCGGCGCTGCGCAACTACCTCGCCAAGCGTCCGAAGGTGCGGGTGTCCTTCGACGTCCGGCGCTTCGAGCATGTCCTGGAGAGCGTCGAGAACGGAACCGCTGAGCTCGGCTTCGTCATGGGGCTGGATGACGATCGCGGGCTCGATGCCGAGACGTTCTTCACCGGCAGCATGGTCTGCGTCATGCGCCCCGACCATCCCCTGGCCTCGAAACCGACGATCACGCCGGACGACCTGCGGGAGGTGCCCTATATCGCCCTCGAACAGGGAACCCGCATGGGCACCATCGTCCGCCGGGCCTTCGCCCAGGCCGATGTGCCGTTCCGCTTTTCGGTCGAGGTCCGCTACTGCAACACGGCCTGCGTGCTCGCGGAAAACGGTGTCGGCGTCGCCGTGGTCGACCCCCTTTCTCCCGTCTTCAGCGGCCATTACGACCTGGCCATCCGCCCCTTCTCCCCCGCCTCCGAGGTGATGGCTTCGGTCGTGCGCTCACGCAAGCGGCCGATCTCGCGCGCAGCCGACGCCTTCCTGCGCGAGGTCAGGCTGATCGCCGCCGAAACGGCCGCCAAGCTCGGGCAGGGCTGAACACGCCCGTACTATTCAACGCGCGAATGTCACCCCGGAAATCCGCATAGACAGCGCCATTGTCTGGCCGCGCGGGCTGGCCCAAGGTTTCCCGGCTGCCTCCCAGCGGCAAATATCATAAGACGACGCGCATGCTCGATCATCGCCGCTTCAAGGCCGGGCGTGTGACAGGGCTGCGCCCACACCCGACCGGACCGACATGACTGCCACCGCCAGGACGCCCCACGCCGAAACGGCCATCGCCGCGGCCGTTGCCGCGCAGCGCGGCTGGGTGGAGGCTCTGTTCGAACGGCTGGCGGCCGGCAGCCGCGACGAGCCCGGCATCACCCGCGACACCTATGGCGCGGGAGAGGATTTCGGCCACCGCCTGCTTATGGAGCACGGCAAGGCGCGGGGGCTCACTGTCACCCACGACTTCGCCGCAAACACCTATGTCACCCTGACCGGCCGCGACGCCGTGGCTCCGCGCATCCTGATGGGCTCTCATCTCGACAGCGTGCCGCATGGCGGCAATTTCGACGGCGCAGCGGGCGTCATCGCCGGGCTCGTCGTCATCGAGACCTTGCGCGTACTGGGCATCCAGCCGCGCTGCGACGTCACGGCAATGGGCGTGCGGGCCGAGGAGAGCGTCTGGTTCCAGGTCTCCTATATCGGCAGCCGCTCGGCGCTCGGCACTCTGCCTGATGGAGCGCTGGAGGTCAGACGCATCGATGATGGCCGCGCGCTCGCCGCAAGCATCGACGCCTGCGGCGGCAACTCCGCGGCGATCCGCCGGCGTGAGCGCCATCTCGATCCCGCCGCGATCCGCGCCTTCCTCGAAGTCCATATCGAGCAGGCGCCCAGTCTGGTGGAATCAGGCCTGCCGGTCGCGATCTGCACCGGCGTACCGGGCAATTTCCGTTACCCCAACGCGCGCATCTTGGGGCGGCACGACCATGTCGGGACACCCCGACGCTTCCGCCGCGACGCCGCCATGGCCGGCGCCGAATTCGCCATGCGGCTCGACCGGCTCTGGCAGGAAGAGGAAGCCGCCGGCTTCCCGATGGCGGTCACGCTCGGCCGCTTCCATACCGATCCGGCCGTCCACGGCCTGACCACGGTTCCGGGCAGCTTCGCCTTCAGCCTCGACGTGCGCGCCTACGATGCCGCCGTGCTGGAACGGGTCGAGGCGAAGATGCTGGCCGCCATCCGCGAGATCGAGACGCACCGGCGCGTGACCTTCGAGCTCGGCACGCGCGCCAGTGCCGCCGTCGGACCGGTCGACCCCGGCATCGCCGCAGGGCTGGAAGCCGCCGCCGCCCGGCAGAGCATCGCGACCATGCCGCTCGGCAGCCCGGCCTCCCATGACTCCGCCGCCTTCGCCGCGGCCGGCGTGCCGATCGCCATGCTGTTCGTGCGCAACGAGCATGGCAGCCACAATCCGCTGGAGGCAATGGAGATCGACGACTTCCTTGCCGCCTGCGCCATCCTGGCCGACTGGGTGGCGAGAGAGGTCGCCTGAGCCGGTGAGCAATGCCATGCTAAACGATCTGCCCATCATCTCCGGATTCCGCCGATGAGCCGCCGCCCCCGCATCCTCGTCATCAACCCCAATTCGAACGAAGCTGTCACCGAAGGGCTGCGGCAGGCGCTTGCGCCCCTCGCCTTCGCCGAGGGACCGGAGCTGGTCTGCGAGACGCTGACCGAGGGCCCGATCGGCATCGAGACGCAGGAGCATGTCGAGAGCGTCGCCCTCCCCCTGCGCCGCCGGATCGAGACTGCCAACGGCGTCGACGCCTTCGTCATCGCCTGCTATTCGGACCCCGGCCTCCATGTCGCCCGCGAGGGTACAGCGAGCCCGGTCTTCGGCATCGCCGAATGCGGCGTGCTCACCGCCTTGACGCGGGCGGACCGCTTCGGCGTCATCGCGATCAAGTCGCGCTCCATCCCGCGCCATATCCGCTATCTCCGCCAGATGGAGCTGATGGACAGGCTTGCCGGCGAGCGACCGCTCGAAATGTCTGTAGCTGAAAGCGCATCCGGCGAGGGCACGCTGCAGCGGATGATCACGGTCGGACTCGAACTCCGGGACGAGGACGGCGCCGGCGCCATCGTGATGGGCTGTGCCGGCATGGCGCGTCATCGCCGGCCGCTGGAGGATGCGCTGGGCATACCGGTGATCGACCCGACGCAAGCTGCGGTCGCCATGGCGATCGGCACCATTATGGTGCGCTGAGAAGGACGAGGACATATGACGGCTAACTACGATCTGGTCATTCGCGGCGGCACGGTCGGCTCCGCGACCGGCAGCTTCCGTTCCGATGTCGCGATCAAGGACGGCAAGATCGCCGCGCTCGGCCAGGGCCTCGCGCCGGGCACCCGCGAAATCGACGCCAGCGGCAAGCTCGTCCTGCCGGGCGGCATCGACACCCATGCCCATGTCGAGCAGGTCTCGGCCGGCGGGCTGCTCAATGCCGACACCTTCGAGAGCGCCACGGCTTCGGCGGCCTTCGGCGGCAACACGACGCTGATCTCCTTCGCCGCCCAGCATCGCGGCCTCGATCTCCGCAAGGTCGTCGATGATTATTCGGCCCTCGCCCGGCGCGGCGCGCTGATCGACTACGCCTTCCATCTCATCGTCGCCAATCCCGACGCCAAGACGGTCCAGCAGGATCTGCCGGCGCTGATCCGTGAGGGCCATGGCTCGATCAAGGTCTTCATGACCTATGACCTGATCAAGGTCGACGACGAGCCGCTGCTCGATTTGCTGCTGACCGCCAGGCAGAACCGCGCGCTGGTCTGCGTACACGCCGAGAACCACGGCATGATCTCCTGGATGGGCAGGAAGCTCGTCGAGAAGGGCTATGTCGCACCGAAATACCACGCGATCAGCCATCCCCGCGGCTCGGAGGCCGAGGCCTTCAACCGGCTGATCACGGCCGCCGAATTGCTCGACGTGGCCGTCATGATCTTCCACGTCTCGACCGCCGAGGGAGCGCAAACGATCCGCGATGCGCGCGGTCGCGGCCTCAAGGTCTTCTCAGAGACCTGCCCGCAATATCTCTTCCTGACCCGGCACGATCTCGACAAGCCCGGCCTGGAAGGCGCGAAATGGATGTGCTCGCCGCCGCCGCGCGAGCAGGCGGATCAGGATGCGCTCTGGCAGGCGCTGGCGCTCGGCGACATCCAGACGGTTTCCTCCGACCACGCGCCCTATCGCTTCGACGAGACCGGCAAGCTCTCGGCCGGCCCGAACCCGAACTTCAAGCAGATCGCCAACGGCCTGCCGGGCCTGGAGACGCGATTGCCCCTGCTTTTCGACGCGCTGGTATCGAAGGGGCGGCCGGAATTCGCCGGGCGCGGGCTCGAGGCCTTCGTCGACCTGACGGCGACGGCGCCGGCCAAGATCTACAACCTCCCCGGCAAGGGCGCCCTGCTCCCCGGCTACGACGCCGACATCGCGATCTGGGACCCGCAGAAAGCGGTGACCATCACCGACGAGGCGATGCACGACCGCACCGGCTTCACGCCCTTCGCCGGCCGCAGCGTCACCGGCTGGCCGGAGCGTGTCCTCGTCAGGGGCGCGGAGGTCGTGGCTGACGGCGCGCTGCACGGGAAGCCCGGCACCGGTCGCTGGCTGCGCCGCGAGGGCGGCTGGGCGACGGAGCCGACCGGACGCCTTGTCGCCGATATGGACCCGCGCTCGAATTTCGGCGCGGTATTGCTCGACTGACACGCAGCATGCCGGCCGCAATTTTCGGCGGCCGGCGTTTTGAGCTGGAATGCGCTCAGGGTTGCATGGCCCGGAGCGCACTGGTCCAACCCCGGCACCGGCCGCATCCGCGTGTCGTACCCCACGCGACGCAAGCGCGCGAAGTGTTCAGTCGTTGAGGCGCGCATCCCTTCGGCAGAACTGGACGACATTTGAAGGAGACGGCACGCTCTCAACATGGCTTGCAGCGTCCAAGACGAGCTCAATCGCCTTTCGTAGACGCTCGTCTTCAGGATTTTTCTCGGTAACGCAAAGCAAGGCGCATTTGAGAAAGATGACGCACTGGTCGTGATTTGGGTTGATATGCTGCGTCATGTTCATGGCCAGCTCGAATGGCGGCACTTCATGAGAGGCAGACGATCGGGCTTTGAACTCATAATGGCCCCACGCGATACACACTGTTTCAATTCGGGCCGGCACAGTCGTAGCGGGCGATAGAAGCGCAAGATTGGGGCCAGCGCGTCGTGCGATCGCACCTTCATTCGCGATACCTTGATTTGAGTCAACGACGGTTGGTATTCTTTTGGTAGAATTCTTCGCGCAATGGTTAGGGCTTCTGCGATGATGGCCGAAACGAAGAAGCGATCTGCGCAGCGGACGCGCGAGCGGATCTTGCAGGCCGCAATGCTGCATTTCTCGCAGCATTCCTACGAAGGTACGAAGCTTCGCGACATTGCCGGCAGCGCCGGAGTCGACGTCGCGCTGGTCCATCGTTCATTCGGATCGAAAGAGGAATTATTTGCAAGCACGCTCGAAGCTGCCTTCGACAGCCGCTTCGACGAGGCGCTCGATGCACCGGATCCAGCAGTCAGCCTCGCGGCGTTGTTCTTTGCGCCACGTCTCGACCCGAAGCTCGGGCTCATCGATCCCATGGATATTGTCGTGCGCTCGCTCGGCCATGAGCGCGCGGGGCCCGTTCTGCGCGATTTCGTGCGCCTTCGCTTTTCGACCCACCTCACCGAAAAACTAGGACCAGCACAGCCGGAGCGTGTGGCGATGATTCTCGCATGCTTCGGCGGTTTGGCAGTCTTCGATGATATTCTCTCCATCGGCCGCCTTGATCGCAGCGGCCGGGACAGGCTGCGAAGCCTGCTGGAGCAAATTCTCCGGCTGTGTCTCGAGGGCGGTGAAAAATGCGGCGCTCTGGCGTCTTCTGGGGAAGCTCGGCATGAAGCCTGACGTCACGCCAGCCGCCGATTCCCTAGGCCTCGAAGCCTTCCACTCGATCGACCGGATGCGGGAGGCGCTCGGCGCGCAACTGACCGGGGGGCTTTCGCCCGCCGCCTTGGCGCTCGCGTATTTCGACTGGATGCTGCATCTCGCGGCGGCACCAGGCAAGCGCATGGAGCTGACCTACAAGGCCGGCAGAAAGGCGAGCCGACTCGCCGCCCATGTGGCGACGGCCCTCATGCAGCCGGACGCGCCCGCCTGCATCGAGCCTTTGCCGGGCGATAACCGGTTCAGCGACGAGAGCTGGCATCGGCCGCCCTATTCCTACTGGGCTCAGGCATTCCTGCTCGGCCAGCAATGGTGGCACAACGCCACCCACGAGGTTCCGGGGGTCACGCCGCATCATCAAGACGTGGTGTCCTTCGCCGCCCGCCAGATGCTCGACATGTTCTCGCCCTCCAACCTGCCTTTCACCAATCCCCAGGTGATGGCGAAGGCGATGGAGACGGGCGGCGCCAATTTCGTCCAGGGCTTCCGCCACTGGATCGAGGATGTCGGGCGGCAGGCGAGCGGCCAGCCGCCCGTGGGCACCGAGAACTTCGTCGTCGGGCGCGATGTTGCGGTGACGCCGGGCAAGGTCGTCTTCCGCGACGAGCTGATCGAGCTGATCCAGTACGCGCCGGCGACGGAGAGCGTCGTAGCCGAGCCGATCCTGATCGTGCCCGCCTGGATCATGAAGTACTACATCCTCGATCTGTCGCCGGGGAATTCGCTGGTCCGCTTTTTGGTCGAGAACGGTCACACCGTCTTCTGCGTCTCCTGGCGCAATCCCACGGCGGAGGATCGCGACCTCGCCATGGAGGATTACCGCGAGAGCCTGATGGCCGCGCTCGACGCGGTCGGCGCCATCGTCCCGGAACGCAAGATCCACGCGGCCGGCTATTGCCTCGGCGGAACCCTGCTGTCGATCGCCGCCGCCGCGATGGCGCGCTCCGGCGACGACAGGCTGGCCTCGCTGACGCTGCTCGCCGCCCAGACCGACTTCACCGAGCCCGGCGAGCTCGCGCTCTTCATCGATCCGAGCCAGTTGCACTTCCTCGAGAGCATGATGTGGAACCGCGGCTATCTCTCCGCCGACCAGATGGCCGGGGCCTTCCAGCTGCTGCGTTCCAACGATCTCGTCTGGTCGCGAGTCGTCCACGACTACCTGATGGGCGAGCGCAGCCCGATGTTCGACATCACGGCCTGGAACGCGGATTCGACCCGCATGCCCTATCGCATGCATGCGGAATACCTGCGGCGCCTCTATCTCGACAACGAGCTGGCGAGCGGCCGCTTCCTGGTCGCGGGCCGGCCGGCTGTGCTCCAGAATATCCGCGCGCCTATCTTCTGCGTGGGGACGGAGCGCGACCACGTCGCGCCATGGCGCTCGGTCTACAAGATCCACCTGCTGACGGATGTCGAAGTCACCTTCGTGCTGACGAGCGGGGGCCACAATGCCGGCATCGTCAGCGAACCGGGGCGGCCGAACCGTCGCTTCCGCATCGCGACGCGCCATCACGGCGACGTCCTGAGCGGCCCGGACGAGTGGTTGCCCGCGGCCGAGCTCAGGGAAGGGTCGTGGTGGACCGCCTGGCTGGAATGGCTTGCGGCTCGCTCCACCTCCGAGCGCGTACCCGCCCCCGCCATGGGCGCCCCGGCGACGGGATATGCGCCTCTCGCCGACGCCCCCGGCAGCTACGTCCTGCAACGGTGAGTCCGCGAATGGAGCAGCCTCTTCCCAGGAACCGGACCTCCGACGAGCTCGCCATCGGCGACAACGCTGCGCTGGCGCGGATTGTCGGCCGCGACGACATCGATCTCCTCGCGGCTGTCTCCCTCACCGTCATGGCCTCCCGGGGGCAGATCAGCGGCGCGCTGGTCGACGGCATCCCGACGTTTTGTCGGTAGGCTCCGGCTCGGATCCGGAGCGGGTCATCGCCGCTGTCAGCATGGGAGTTCTCAAGACCGCGGCATTCGCAGTCCTGTACGCGGACGGCGCCCAACGGGGCGCGCATCATCATTAAAAATGATAATTAATTCAATTTTTTATAACATAAACAGAATGACATCGATCGTAAGATCGCCAGCGCATTTCCAACCCATCGACTTGCGTTTGCGCAACGCGATCGAAACAGCCGATTTCCCCTCCCTCCTCGACATGATCCGTGCACCGGGGCCTCGCCGGCAACGACACATATATCTGCGAGACCCGCGACACTTCAAAAAATGATTTGCGCACCTCAATATCTGAGGTCATGCTGCCGGCATGAATTCCTCTTTCGATCGCGTGACCCTGGAAGACGTTGCCCAAGAGGCGGGCGTTTCGCTCGCCACGGTGGATCGCGTCATCAACGGCCGCCCTGGCGTGCACGACCGCACGATCGGGCGCGTCGAGGCCGCTATCAGCAAGCTGAACTATCGCCCTGACCCGGCTGCCGTGCGGCTCGCTCGCGGCAGCAAATCGCTGCGCTTCTGCTTCGTGCTGCCCGCGAGCCGGACGAGCTTCGTGGAGCTGTTGTCGAGCCAGCTGGCCGAGACCGCGAAATGGCTGGAAAGCCAGCGTGCCTTCGTGGATGTGCGGGAAGCCGACGTCTTTGATCCAGACATCCTTGCCACGCTGCTGGAGAGCCTGGGCGAACGCTATGACGGCATCGCGACCATCGCGCTGGACCATCCCCGCGTCCGTGCCGCGCTGGACGATCTCGCAGCGGCCGGCAAAGCGGTGGTCACGCTGGTCTCGGACGCACCGACGGCCAATCGTCTTCGCTATATCGGCATCGACAATGCCGCCGCCGGCCGCACCGCCGCAACCCTGATGGGACGCTTTGCCGCCCGCCGCACGGGCCGCATCGGCCTGATCGCCGGCTCGCTGGCGCTGCGCGATCACGCGGAGCGCCGCTTCGGTTTCACGCAGGTGCTGGAAAGCGAATATCCGGAACTATGTGCGCAACCTCCGCAAGAAGGACGCGACGACAACGAGCGCAACCGGGCAATCGCCGAAGAATTTCTGCAGATGCCGGACCTTGTCGGTCTCTACAACATGGGGGCCGGCAATCGGGGCGTAGCCGCAGCATTGGAGGCAAGCGGCCGCGCCGCCGAGGTGATCTTTATCGGGCACGAGCTCACCCCGCATACGCGCCGCTTCCTCGTGCGCGGCACCATGGATGCCTGCATCAACCAGGATGCCGGCCACGAAATCCGATCGGCAGCGCGGGTGCTTCTCGCGCATTGCCTGAAGGAACCGTTGATGCCGGATCAGGAGCGGATCCGCATCGACATCTTCATCCGCGACAACATGCCGTGAACAGGCACGCGGTTTCCAGGGACGGAAAACACCAAGTGAGGACAGAGGGATGGCTTTCGACGTAGCAGAACACGCCCCCGCTTCAGCGAGGGGCTGACATGGCCTCCGTCACGATGCGCGCAGTCCGCAAGGACTTCGGATCGCTCCGTATCCTCCAGGACGTCGATCTCGATGTCGCTGACAAGGAATTCATCACACTCGTCGGGCCGTCCGGCTGCGGCAAGTCGACCTTGCTGCGCATGGTCGCCGGGCTCGAGGATGTTTCCGGCGGCGAGATTTTCATCGGCGAAGAGAAGGTCAACGACGTCGCACCTATGCATCGCGACGTCGCAATGGTCTTCCAGTCCTACGCGCTCTACCCGCATATGACCGTACTGGTATGCCCATGACGTCGCCGCCATCGCCGTGTTCGAGATGGCCGGCGGCGTGATCTTCAACTACCGCGGCAGCTGGTGTGCCGAAGGGCTGCGCACGAGTTGGGAAAGCGCCTGGCGCATCACCGGGTCGCTCGGCACCCTGCTCTGGGACGGCGCCGACGACATCCGCGCCGAGGTGGTGCGCGGCCTACCTCAAGCAGTGCCGCGGCAGCGCTTTCGTCGCCAATCCCATCTGAAGCGCTTTCCGGGCGCCCGCTGACATCACGGGAGGATCAAGGATGAAGACGATCAAGGGGCCAGCCATCTTCCTTGCCCAGTTCGCGGGCGACGGGGCGCCATTCAACAGCCTACCCGGCATCGCCCGCTGGGCGGCGGGGCACGGCTACAAGGGCGTCCAGATCCCAAGCTGGGACGCCAGGCTTTTCGACTTGCGCAAGGCGGCCGAAAGCAAGACCTACTGCGACGAGGTCAAGGGCGTCCTAACCGAGGCGGGCGTCGAGCTGACCGAGCTGTCGACCCATCTCCAGGGCCAGCTCGTGGCTGTCCATCCCGCCTATGACCTCGCCTTCGACGGCTTCGCCGCGCCGGCAGTGCGCGGCAATCCGAAGGCCCGACAAGCATGGGCGGTCGAACAACTGCTGCTCGCAGCGCAGGCTTCGCACAATCTCGGGCTGACCGCCCATGCCACCTTCTCAGGAGGGCTGGCCTGGCCCTTCGTCTATCCCTGGCCTCAGCGCCCGGCGGGGCTGGTCGAGACGGCGTTCGCCGAACTGGCGAAGCGTTGGCGCCCAATCCTCGA
Organism: Allobosea sp. RAF48; assembly: GCF_052114025.1. Taxonomy (NCBI): domain Bacteria; kingdom Pseudomonadati; phylum Pseudomonadota; class Alphaproteobacteria; order Hyphomicrobiales; family Alloboseaceae; genus Allobosea; species Allobosea sp. RAF48. Next base: position 32,025 of record NZ_JBFRDZ010000014.1, on the reverse strand, counting down.
CGCCTTCGACAAGGCCGGGGTCGATCTCTGTTACGAGATCCATCCCGGCGAGGATCTGCACGACGGTATCACCTTCGAGATGTTCCTCGAGCAGGTCGGCAACCACCCGCGCTGCAACATCCTCTACGATCCCAGCCACTTCCTGCTGCAGCAGCTCGACTATCTCGCCTTCATCGACATCTATCGCGAGCGGATCCGGATGTTCCACGTGAAGGACGCCGAGTTCAATCCGAGTGGCCGGCAAGGCGTCTATTCCGGCTTCCAGCCCTGGGCACAGCGTGCCGGGCGCTTCCGCTCCCTGGGCGATGGTCAGGTCGATTTCGGCGGGATCTTTTCGAAGCTGACCCAATACGGCTTCGACGGCTGGGCCGTGCTCGAATGGGAGTGCTGCATCAAGGATTCCGAGCAAGGCGCAGCCGAAGGGGCCCCGTTCATCGCCAGCCACCTGATCAAGGCCGTGGAACGAGCGTTCGACGACTTCGCGGCCAGCGGCGTCGACGAGGCCGCCAACCGCTTGCTGCTGGGGATCGGCTGATGGCAATCGAGGGCAAGAGCAACGGTACGGTGCGCCGCCGGCTGCGCCTCGGGATGGTGGGTGGCGGCCAGGGCGCTTTCATCGGAGCAGTGCATCGCATCGCCGCCCGGCTGGACGACCGCTACGAACTCGTGGCGGGGGCGCTTTCGTCGGACCCGGCCCGGGCTGCAGCGAGCGCAGCCGAACTCCACATAGCTCCCGAGCGCAGCTACGCAGACTACGCCGAGATGGCCGAGCGGGAAGCTTCGCGGCTGGATGGCATCGACGTCGTCGCTATCGTCACGCCAAACCACATGCATGCCGGGCCAGCCTGCGCGTTCGCTGAGCGAGGCATCCATGTCATCTGCGACAAGCCTCTGGCCCATCGCAACGAGGATGCCGCAGCCATCGCTGCGGCGACGGCCCGAGGCGGCGGCCTGTTCTTCCTGACCCACAACTACACCGGCTATCCGATGGTCCGGCAGGCCCGCGAGATGGTGGAGTCGGGCGAGCTCGGCACGATCCGCGTCGTGCAGGCGGAGTATCCGCAGGATTGGCTGACGACCCGGCTGGAGGAAACCGGCCAGAAGCAAGCGGCTTGGCGCACCGATCCGGCGCGCGCTGGCGCCGCCGGCGGCCTGGGCGATCTGGGGACCCACGCCTTCAATCTCGCCGAGTTCGTCAGCGGCCTCAGCTGCGAGGCTGTCGCGGCGCAACTGACATGCTTCGTCCCCGGCCGGAGGCTGGACGACGACGCGCAGTTGCTGCTGCGTTTCGCGGGCGGCGCGCGCGGAATGCTCTGGTCATCCCAGGTCGCGCCGGGCAACGAGAACGCACTGCGCTTGCGGATCTATGGCAACAAGGCCGGGCTTGAATGGGCGCAGGAAGAGCCCAATCGCCTGTTGTTCGCCCCCCATGGCGAGCCTCCCCGCACCATCCGGCGCGCCGGGGCCGGCGCCGGCACCGCAGCGGCCCATGCCAGCCGCATCCCCGCCGGGCACCCGGAGGGCTATCTCGAGGGCTTCGCGCAGCTCTATCGCGACGCAGCGGAGCAGATCTTCGCGCGATTGGAGAAGCGATCTCCCGATCCGGCCAGCATGCTGGTGCCGGGCATAGCCGCAGGTCTGCGTGGCATGGCCTTCATCGCCGCGGCGGTCGCCTCCAGCGCTGCGAACTCGGCCTGGAAGCCCGTCGAGGCCTGATGCATATCGGGATCGACCTGGGGACTTCCGGCGTCAAGGCTGTGCTGACCGGCGAGGACGGCGGTCTCGTCGGGCATGCCACGGCCCCTCTGACCGTCGCCGCGCCGCAGCCGCTCTGGAGCGAGCAGCGACCGGCTGACTGGTGGGACGCCACCTGCCGAGCCACGGCCGAGCTCGCACACAGCCATGACCTTTCCGGGGTGCGCGGGATCGGGCTCGCCGGCCAGATGCACGGCGCCGTGCTGTTGGACCGTGCCGGGCGCGTGCTGCGCCCGGCCATCCTCTGGAATGACGGGCGCAGCGCGGCCGAATGCCACGAGCTGGAAGCGTCGGAGCCTAGAAGCCGTGCCATCACGGGCAATCTCGCCATGCCTGGCTTCACGGCTCCGAAGCTGCTCTGGGTACGAAAGCACGAGCCCGAGCTATTCGCACAGATCGCCACCGTGCTCCTGCCCAAGGACTGGCTGCGGCGCGAGCTGACGGGGGAGCTCGCCTCGGACATGTCGGACGCCTCCGGCACGCTCTGGCTCGACACCGCCGCCCGGCGCTGGTCACCGGCGATGCTGGCAGCCTGCGGCCTCGACGAAACCCGGATGCCGCGCCTCGTCGAAGGCACGCAGGTCTCGGGCAGGCTTCAGCCGGGCGCGGCCCGCGCTCTCGGCCTGCCGGCCGGTATCCCCGTTGCCGGCGGCGGCGGCGACAATGCGGCGGGGGCGCTCGGCATCGGCTGCGTCCATCCCGGCAACGCCTTGCTCTCGCTCGGCACCTCCGGCGTCATTTTCGTCAGCGATTCCGGCCATGTGGCCGATCCGGAGCGGACGGTGCACGCCTTCTGCCATTGCGTGCCGCAGACTTGGCATCGCATGTCCGTCATTCTCTCGGCCGCGGCCTCGCTCGCCTGGCTGTCCCGGCTGCTCGGCGCCGACGAAGCCAGCCTGCTGCGCGAGGCGGAAAGCGCGCCGGCGCAGGAGCGGCTGGTCTTCCTGCCCTATCTTTCGGGCGAACGGACCCCGCATAACGATCCGGCCGCAGCCGGCGTCTTCTTCGGTCTTTCCGGCGAAACCGGCCGTGCCGCGCTGACGCGCGCCGTTCTGGAGGGGGTTGCCTTCGCCCTCGCCGACGGACTCGACGCGCTCGAGGCGCGCGGCGGGCCGATCGCGGAGCTCACCGCGATCGGCGGCGGCGCACGCAGCCCATTCTGGCTGGGGCTCCTGGCGAGCGTGCTCGGCCGCCCCCTGCACACCGTCGCTGGCAGCGAGGTCGGTCCGGCGCTCGGAGCCGCGCGCCTGGCGCGGGTCGCGGCCGGCGATGCCAGCCTAGCGGATGCCGCGGCGCGTCCGCCGGTGACCGCGCGGTACGCGCCGGAGCCCGGGCTTGCGGAAGCGCTGGCACGGCGCCGCGCGATCTATCGTTCTCTCTACCCCACCCTTCATCAGCTCTTCGCGGATACGGGACGCATATCATGACCGTCTTCGACCAACTTCCACACATCCGCTTCGTCGGTCCCGAAGCGAGCGATCCCTTCGCCCTGCGTTACTACGACAAGAACCGGCAGGTGCTGGGGCGCAGCATGGAAGACTGGCTGTCCCCGGCCGTCGCCTACTGGCATTCCTTTGTCGCCAACGGCCTCGACCCCTTCGGCGGACCGACCCTGGAACGGCCCTGGTTCTCCGGTGCCCCGCTCGAGGCCGCTCTCGACAAGGCCGACGCGGCCTTCGCCTTCCTCGAACGCCTCGGCCTGCCGTTCTTCTGCTTCCACGACCGCGACGTCGCGCCGGAAGGGGAAAGCCTGCGCCAGAGCAACGCCATGCTCGACCGCGTGCTGGAGCGTGTCGAGGCGCATATGCAGCGGACCGGCATCAGGCTGCTCTGGGGCACCGCCAACCTGTTCAGCCATCCCCGCTACATGGCCGGCGCGGCCACGAATCCCGACCCCGACGTGTTCGTCTTCGCCGCCGGCCAGGTGAAGCATGCGCTGGAGGCGACACAGCGGCTCGGCGGCCGAAACTACGTGCTATGGGGCGGGCGGGAGGGCTATGACACCCTGCTGAACACCGATCTCGCCCGCGAGGACGCCCAACTCGGCCGCTTCCTCAACCTCGTCGTCGAGCATAAGCATCGCATCGGCTTCAAGGGCACGATCCTGATCGAGCCGAAGCCGATGGAGCCGACCAAGCATCAGTACGATCGCGACGTCGCGACGGTCTACGGCTTCCTTGCCCGGCACAAGCTGCTGGGCGAAGTGAAGCTCAACATCGAGGCCAACCACGCGACGCTGGCGGGTCACTCCTTCGAGCATGAGATCGCGACGGCTGCGGCGTTCGGCCTGCTCGGCTCGATCGACATGAATCGCGGCGACCCACAGAACGGCTGGGACACCGACCAGTTCCCCAACAACGCCCAGGATCTTTCGCTGGCGATGCTGGAGATCGTCAGGCATGGCGGCCTGGGCAATGGCGGCTTCAACTTCGACGCCAAGATCCGCCGTCAGAGCATCGACATCGCGGATTTGCTGCACGCCCATGTCGGCGGCATCGACACGATGGCGCGCGCGCTGCTGATCGCGGAGCGAATCGTGCAGGACGGGACGCTCGATGCGCAGCGGGAGGCACGCTATGCCGGCTGGTCCGGCGCCGAAGGACAGAAGATCCTCGCAGGCGAGACTGCCTTGAGTGCTCTGGCAGCGCGCGCCGAAGCAAGCGGCGCGGGCCCATCGCCGAGGAGCGGCCGGCAGGAAGCGCTGGAAAATCTGGTCGCGCGGCTGGCCTGACAGAACAGCCGCCGTTCATGGCAGGGCAGGCGGCCCGGCATTCTCCGCCGCCGCCTCAATTCGGGGCGCAACAGGACGAAAGGCAGCGCCTGCCATTCCGACGCTGCTCAACCTGGGATTGGCTTCATCAGATCATCGGAACCTGCGTCACGAACCTCTTCGACGAGTCGAAGGAAGCGCTCCGCGAGAGGCGCCGGCTTGTTCAAGGTCCTCGCCAAGGCGATTCCGGTATTCGCATCGCGCGCGCGCAGCTCGCGATGGCCAACTCCGGGCAAGCCTCTGGTGGCGTAGACCCGCGGCAGGATGGCGACACCGAGCCCCGCGCCGACGAAGCCGAGCAACGCGCCGCCGTCACTGCTCTGCTGCACCACCCGTGGGACGAAACCGGCGCCTTTGCAGAGCGCCAGCGTATGCTCGAACAAGCCGCTGCCGACCTGCCGCTTGAACGCGACGAAGGCCTCATCCGCAAGAGTCTCCAGGTCGACCGCGCCATCGCTGCGAGAAAGCGGATGGTCGGCCGAGAAGAAAATCTCGAGCCTGTCGCGCCATAACTCGATCATCTGGATGTTCCGCAACGGCGAACTTGGCATTAGCGGGCGCAAAAAACCGAGATCGAGCTGATCATTCGCCAGCATCTCAAGCTGCGTCCCGGTCGGCAGATGAGACATGTCGAGGACGACATCGGGATAGCGCTGGCGGAACGCTCTCAGGATGCGCGGGAACATTTCGTGCATTGAAACCGACGCCAGGAAGCCGATGCGGAGCCGACCAGCTTCACCGCGCCCGGCGGATTTTGCCAAGGCGAGAGTGTTGTTGAATCGATCGAGGAGATCCCGGAGGGGCTCCAGCAGGAATTTACCGGCCATTGTCAACTCGACGCCCTGCGCGGAACGATGAAACAGCGTCGTTCCGAGCTCTTGCTCAAGGTCGCGAATCTGGCTGCTCAGCGGGGGCTGGCTGATGTTCAGCCGCTCTGCCGCGCGACGAAAGCTTGCTTCCTCCGCCACCGCCAGAAAGTAGCGGACATGCCGAATTTCCATGGACACCTGCCTCGATGACGTCGGCCGAGTGATACGTACAGGCTTTCACACGACACCTCAAAATATATTGGACGATATCGCTCCCGATACGCAAATTGGCGGCAATCAACAGGCGGCGCCTCTGGCCGCTGAGAAATTCGGGAGGTTTTCGGGCTTATGGCTGATCTTCCAGCCTCCATCGAGATACACGAGGAAGGCCCGCGCGAGGGCTTTCAGATCGAGCCGGGTCCGATCGCAACAGCCGACAAGGTTCGGCTGATCGAGGCGCTTGCCGAGACCGGCCTCAAGCGCATCCAGGTCTGCTCTTTCGTCAATCCGCGGGTCGTCCCCGGCTGGGCCGACGCCGACCAAGTCGTCGCCCAGATGAAGCCGAAGGACGGCGTCAGCTACACGGCGCTGTGGTTCAACGAGAAAGGTCTCGACCGAGCGCTCGCAGCCGGTGACAAGCTCACGCTCTACGGCTCGATCTCGCTGACGGCTTCGGAAGCTTTCACGCGCAAGAATCTCAATCGCAGCCACGCTGAACAGGTCGAGGCCAGCCGCAAGCAGACAGCTCTCCACATCGCCCGCGGTGTCCCGGTCAGGCGGGTCGGCGTGATGGCTGCCTTCGGCTGCAATTATCAGGGAGACGTGCCGCGCGAGCGGGTAATCGCGACCCTGAAGGACGGCTTTGCCGTGGCCGCCGAAGCCGGTGTCGAGATCGAGCGTATTTCCCTGTCGGATACGATGGGCTGGGCGACGCCGCCGCGCGTCGAGGCGCTTGTCGGCGAGATTCGATCGAAATGGCCGGACAAGCGCATCACGCTGCATCTCCATGATACCCGCGGCCTGGCGGTAGCAAACGCCTATGCAGGCCTGAAAATGGGTGTCGATTTCTTCGACTCCACGGTCGGAGGCCTCGGCGGCTGCCCCTTTGCGGGCCAGAAGGGCGCGGCCGGCAACATCAGCACAGAGGAACTCGTCCTTCTCTGCCACGAAATCGGCGTCGAGACGGGCGTCGACCTGGATGCCCTGATCGAGGTGGGGCGCATGGCCGAGGCCATCGTCGGCCACACCCTCCCCAGCGAACTGATCCATGCCGGTTCGCTCGATGCGCTGCGAGGTTCCGCCTGATGTCCGCCAAGCCGTTGCGAGGGCTCAAGGTCCTCGAATTCAGCCATATGATCATGGGGCCGACGGCGGGCCTCCTGCTCGCCGATCTCGGTGCCGATGTCGTCAAAATCGAGCCAGCGCCTGAAGGTGACCACACCCGCAGCCTGCCGGGCTTTGGCGCTGGATTCTTTCCGGGCTTCAACCGCAACAAGCGCAGCTTCGCGGTCGACCTGAAGAGCGCGGAGGGGCGCAAGACCGTTCATCGCCTCGCCGCCGACGCGGATGTCGTCATCGAAAACTACGGTCCGGGAACGATGGAGCGGCTGGGCTGCGGCTACGAAGACCTGAGAACCATCAATCCACGTCTGCTCTATCTTGCCTTGAAAGGCTTTCTTGCGGGTCCCTACGAGAAGCGGCCAGCGCTCGACGAGGTCATCCAGTTCCAGACCGGCCTCGCCTATATGACCGGCCCGCCTGGGCGACCGCTTCGGGCCGGTTCGTCGATCACTGACATATTGGGCGGAATCTTCGGGGTCACCGCCGTCCTGGCAGCACTGCCGGAGCGCGATCGCACCGGCAAGGGGCAGAAGATCGGCAGTGCCCTGTTCGAAACCGGGGCCTTCCTGATGCTGACGCACATGGCGGGTTTTGCCGCGACGGGCAACGATCCCCGCCCGATGCCGATCAGGCACGGGGCGTGGGCCATCTACAACGTGTTCGACGTCGCCGGCGATGAGCAGGTCTTCATCGGCGTGACCAGCAATATGCAATGGAGCCGCTTCATCGAGATGTTCGGCTTGCAGGAACTCGCCGGCGATCCGCGCCTGGCGACCAATGCGCTGCGCAATGCCGAGCGGAGCTGGCTGCTGCCACGCATTCAGGAAGCCCTCCTCCCACATGACCGGGCAACGGTCGAGGAACGCTGCGTAGCGGCATCGATCCCCTTCGCGCCCGTCGGCAAGCCCACCGATCTCTTCGCCGACGCGCATCTGACCGCCAGCGGAGGCTTGCTCGACGTCGCCGTGACCAAGCTCACCGGGGATATCGAGACCTTCGGCCTGCCTGCCCTGCCCGTCGGTTTCAATGGCGAGCGCCCCGGCATCGAGCGCCAGCCGCCAAAGCTCGGCGAGCATACCGCCGAGATCCTGGCAGAGATCGGCTACACGCCCCACGAGATCGCCCGCATGAACCAGGCGGGTGTGATCGCAGGCGCCGAACTCAGCTCGCTTTTGTCTTCAGCCGATCCAAGCGGCACAGCATTGGGGAACGAGATATGACGGCGCCTGCAAGCGGTTTGGTGGTCAGCGCCCACCCCGGCGATTTCGTATGGCGCGCCGGCGGCGCGATTGCCCTGCATGCCCGCCGAGGTGTGCGCATGAAGATCGTCTGCCTTTCCTTCGGCGAGCGCGGCGAAAGTCAGGGCGCATGGAAACAACCGGGCATGACGCTCGAAGCTTGCAAACGCGCGCGTCAGGTCGAGGCCGAGGCTGCTGCGGCGGTTCTCGGCGCCGAGATCGAGTTTTTCGACGCCGGCGATTACCCGCTGCATCTGACCTCGGCCATGCTCGATCGGATGATCGACATCTATCGTGAACTCAAGCCCTCCTTCGTGCTCACGCACGCAGATGCCGACCCTTACAATGTCGACCATCCGGAGGCCGCCCGCTTTGCCCGCGAGGCCCGCATCGTGGCGCAGGCGGCCGGTCACAAGCCGGGCCCATCGGTCAGCTACAATGCACCTCAGCTCTACGCCTTTGAACCGCATCAGCCCGAGCAATGTGGCTTCCGGCCCGACCGCATTCTCAACATCACCGACGTCTGGGAGGTGAAACGCAAGGCCTTCGAGGCGCTGCCCGCCCAGCGGCATCTTTGGGACTACTATGAGCGCGTGGCCCTCAATCGCGGCATGCAGGGTGGGCGCAACTCCGGGCGGCCGATGACCTATGGCGAGGCCTACAGTTCCGCATATCCCGAGGCTGTGGAGGCCTTCGCATGAGTGAACTCGGCGTCGTCGTCACCGATATCGAACGCGCCGACGGAGCAGTCATCGACGAACTCGGCACGTGTGGCGTCGCCACGTCGCATGAGGCAGCCGGCCGTGTGCCGGGCTTGATGGACCCGTCGATGAGGCCGATCTTTGCCGGGGCCTCGATCGCCGGCTCCGCGGTGACGGTCCTCGCACAGCCCGGCGACAACTGGATGCTGCATGTCGCCGTCGAGCAATGCGAGCCCGGCGACATCCTCGTGGTCGCCTGCACTGTCGCAAATACCGACGGGATGTTCGGCGATCTGCTTGCGACCTCCCTTCGGGCTCGCGGCGTGAGAGGGCTGGTCATCGACGCCGGCGTCCGCGACGTGAGCTCGCTGACGGACATGGGATTCCCGGTCTGGTCCCGCGCGATCTCCGCACGCGGCACGGTGAAGGCGACGCTGGGATCGGTGAACGTTCCGGTGGTCTGCGCCGGTACCCAGGTACAGCCCGGCGATGTTGTCGTGGCCGATGAGGACGGGGTCCTGGTGTTGCCGCGTCCGCGCGCCGAAGCAGTGCTCATTGCGGCCCGCAAACGTATCGCCGGCGAGAGCGAAAGACGTGCCCGGCTCGCGGCCGGTGAACTGGGCCTCGATATCTACGCGATGAGACCTGCACTCGAGCGGGCAGGCCTGAAATACGTTTCCGCGAAGGAGCGATAAGCTCACCGATCCGACTAGACATCTCCAACGATAAAAAAACGGGAGGATGACCAATGATGGACAGACGTTGTTTCTTGCAGATGGGTGCAGCCGGACTGGCCATGTCCGCGACCAGGGCTTCGGCGCAGAACGCAGCTGCGAACTATCCGCCTGATTATGCGAAGATCATCGAGGCATCGCGTGGCGAGCCGGATCTGATCGCCTATTCGAATATGTCGCCGGGCCAATGGCGCCCGACGCTTGAGGCCTTCAAGGCGGCGTATCCCTGGATCTCCGTCCAGACATTGGACATCAACGCCAACGAGGCGATGGAGCGCTACTTCGCGGAATCCGCGACCGGGAGCCGCACGGCGGATCTCATCGTCACCGTGGCGCCCGACGCCTGGATCGACATGATCGATCGCAAGCAGATCCTGGCTTACGCGTCGCCGGAGGCCAGTGCCTATCCGGTCTGGAGTCTGCCGAGCCCGGGGCTCTATACCGCCGCGCTCGACCCGCTCGTCTTCCTCTGGAACAAGGCGCTTCTGCCCGAGAAGCTCTGGCCGACCAGTTTCGCCGACCTTGTCGAGAAGGTGAAGGCCAACCCGGGCATCTTTCGCCGCAAGCTGACGAGCTACAGCGCCAACCTGACGTCCTACGGCTACAATGCCCACTACTTTTTCGCCAAGCATCATGGCGACAAGGTCTGGGACTGGTACCGCACGCTCGGGCCGGAGACGCGGTTCGAACGCTCGGCTGGTCCGATGGTCGAGAAAGTGACCACCGGCGAATACGTCCTGGCCTATTTCTGCGGATCGTCGGCCGCCCGCACCGCGGTCCGCGATCCGGCACGCGCGCGCATTGTCGGCATGAGCTACATCAGCGATGGCACGCCGATGGTCTTCCGCGGCCTCGGCATTCCCATCAAGTCGGCCCGTCCAAATTCGGCGAAGCTGCTCCTCGACTTCATGCTGTCGGAGACCGGGCAGAGGGCGCTGGCGGCAGGCTCGCGCACGCCCGTCAGACCGTCTGTCACGTCAGAGAGCGTCGGCGGCGCCGAGACCTTCTCGCAGATCGAAAGGGAAATCGGCTCGGGAAATACGATCCTGGTCAACTACGACCGCGGTCTGGTGAGCGATCACGAATCCTTCGTGCGGAAATGGCGCGAAGCCAACCGCGCTTGACCGACGGTACGAAACGAATGGAACCGTCATGAGCCACCTAGACATCCCCGTGTTCGACGCACGCGCGATGCAGCGCCGGACCGGACTCGCATCGGGACTGGCGAACCACCCCGCGCGCAGCGTCATCCTGCAATATGTCATCGCCGTCATGGCGCTGGTCCTGGTCGCAGGGCCGATCCTGCCGCTGTTGTACCAGTCCGTGCTGGACCGGCCGCTCTACGACGATCAGGCGCAGCTCAGCATCAAGAACTACTTTGACCTGTTCGGCTCGGAAGGCTTCGGCACGATCATCTACAACACGCTGGTCTTCGCCTTCATTTCGACGGTCGTGTCGCAGTTCTTGGGCGTCGTCAGCGCCGTCCTGATCGGCCGCACGAACGTGCCGGGGAGGCGCCTCTTCGGCAGCATGCTGCTTTGGCCCTTGTTCATCTCCCATCTCATCCTGTCGTTCGGATGGTTCCTGATGTACGGACCGGCCGGTTACATCACCCTGTGGGTGCAGGGGATTGTCGGCGAGCAGCCTTGGAACCTGTATTCGCTGGGCGGCATGGCGCTCGTCGCCGGCATCTCGCAATCACCGCTGGCGGCGCTCTATTGCCTGGGCTCTACCAAGCTCGCCGATCCCGCCCTCGAAGACGCAGCACGCAGCTGCGGCGCGGGTGCGGTGCGCACGCTTGTCTCGATCACCTTGCCGCTGCTCACGCCGGCGATCCTCTATGGCAGCGTGCTCAGCTTCACCAGCTCCCTGGAGATGCTGTCGATCCCCCTCATCTTCGGCGAGCCGGGCGGCATCACGCTTCTGACGACCTATCTCTATTCGCAGGGAGTGGCGGCCCCGCGCCCGAACTACGGCCTGGTTGCGACAGCCGCGACGCTTCTCCTGATCATCGTGTCCATCCTCGTCTTCCTGCAAGGACGGATGCTGCGCAATGCGCGCCGTTACGTCACCGTCGGCGGCAAGGCATCGCGCAAGCGGCTCTTCGATCTCGGCGCGATGCGCTGGATCGCCTTCGGCTTCCTCTTCACCTACACGACTCTGTTCATCGTGCTTCCCCTCGGGGTGCTCGTGCTGCGCGCCTTTACGCGCTTCCTCAGCCCGCTCGTACCGCTCGCGGACGTCCTGACGCTCGACAATTTCGGCGCGGTCTTCTCATCGGAGGCCAATCTCCGGGCAATCGGCAATACCCTCGTCATCGCGATCGTCGGCAGCGCTGTCGCGATTGCCTTCATCGCCGCCTTGACCCTCGTCGTTCACCGCTCCGACTTCCAATTCCGGCGCGCGCTTGAATATGTCGCACTGTTCCCGCGCGCGATCCCGGGCCTGATCGCCGGCATCGGCTTCTTCTATGCGATGGTCTTCATCCCGCCGCTCGGCTGGCTCCGCAACAGCATCGTCGTCCTGATGGTGGCCTATACGATGCGCTATATCCCCACTGCCTTCGCGAGCCTCTCGCCTGCCCTCCTGCAGATCGGCCCGGACCTGGACCGCGCTGCCCGCGTCGTCGGCGCGGACTGGCTGACGGCGGTCCGGGCGATCATCCTGCGCCTCATCAAGCCGGCGATATTCTCGGGCTTCGCGATCCTCTTCATCCATTTCCTGAAAGAATACTCGATCGCCATCTTCCTGATCGCGCCCGGCAGCGAGGTCATCGGAACGACGCTCCTGCAATACTGGGTCCTCGGCGAGATGGGCACATTGTCGGCTCTGGCGACGGTCCAGATCCTGCTGACAGTGCTGTTCATCTTCGCTGCGCGGACGCTCTTCAAGGTCAAGCTTTATGACTGAGCTCATCATCCAAGGACTGACCAAGCGCTTCGGCGACGTCACGGCCCTCAGCGACTTCAATCTTCACATCGCCGATGGCGAGTTCGTGACCCTTCTCGGCCCATCGGGCTGCGGCAAGTCGACGACCCTTGCAGCGGTTGCGGGACTCGACCAGCCAACGGACGGCTCGATCAGCACCAGCGAGACTGTGCTGTTCGATGGGCAGAACGGCTTTTCCCTGCCGGCGGAGCAGCGCAATTTTGGGCTCGTCTTCCAGTCCTATGCGTTGTGGCCCCATATGAGCGTGCGCGACAATGTCGCCTTTCCGCTCAAGCTCAGGAGAGTCAGGGGCGCCGAGCGGGATCAGCGGGTTTCCCAGGCGCTCTCCCTCGTGGAAATGGAAAGCTATGCCGATCGCTATCCGCATGAGCTTTCCGGCGGACAGCAGCAGCGCGTCGCCCTCGCCCGCACGCTGGTCTACAAGCCGGACGTCCTGCTCCTCGACGAACCGCTCTCCAATCTTGACGCCAAGCTGCGCGAACGCGCTCGCGTCTGGCTCGGCCAACTCAAGGATCAGGTTCGGCTGACCACGATCTATGTCACCCATGACCAGAGCGAGGCGCTGGCGCTCAGCGACCGGATCGTGGTCATGAACAAGGGCCGCATCGTCCAGATCGGCACCCCGCAGGAGATCTACGCCAGCCCCGCCGACCCGTTCGTGGCAGACTTCATCGGCACCAGCAGCTTCTTCCCGGGCCGGATCGTCGGGAACGACACCGCCAACGGCAACGTCGTAAGCATCGGCGAGGACCAGTTCCTGCGCCTGAAGAGCCACAGGAATCTGCCGCTCGAAAGTTCGGTTCGCATTTCGGTTCGCCCGGACAGGATGCGGTTGCTGCAATCGAAGGAACAGCGACCGGACGAGGATGGTGCAGTTCTGTCGGCGCGCGTGCTGTCCTGCAGCTATCTGGGCGCCCGCTTCCAATACGAGCTCGAGGTCGCCGGATCGATCGCGAAGGTGGAATCGCACGCCGACGTCACGTCCTCGAAAGTTTATCTCTGGGTCCCCTCGGACGGAGCCGTGTTGTTCGCGGCATAGGATCGATCGCGAAACCAGCCTCGTGCACGCGCGCAGCTCGACCTAGCAACCCAGCGTTCAAACGGGAGTCCAGACAATCATGATCTCCACATCATCGCGGTCGCGGCCCGTGCTGAAAGCGCTGTTGGATGACACGCCGCGCACCAAGGCGCTCAAGAGCGGCGCGCTGCGCTCCGACCTGTTCGACATTTCCTATGTCGAGGCCCGGCCGATCCAGGACGGCTTCAAGCAATTCCTCAACGACCCCGGTTTCGCATTCGGCGAACTCGCCCTGGTGACCTTCCTGCAGGCGTATGAGGCCGGTTTGCCTCTCAGCCTGCTGCCGGTCACGCTCAACCACCGCGTTCAGCACCCCGCCCTCGTCCACGACCAGCGCCGGGGGAACCTTTCTCCCACGCAGCTCGCCGGCAAGCGCATCGGCGTCAGAGCCTATGCGCAAACCAGCCCGGCCTGGGTCCGCGGCCTGCTTGATGAACTTTGGGACGTCCCGGCGGACGCCATCGAATGGGTCACGGTCGAGGAGCCGCATCTGCCCTCGGCCAATCCTCCGGCGACGGTCCGGCGCGCTCCGGCCACACCCGGACTTCGAGAGATGCTGCTGACGGGAGAGCTCGATGCCGCGCTCCTCGTGCCCAACGAACGTGCCGGGCTCAACCCCGTCATCGACGATGGCCTGCCTCGCGATCCCGAGGCCTGGCATCAGCGCTTCGGCTATTACCAGATCAACCATGTCGCGGTCGTATCCGACCAGCTCGTCGCGGAGGAGCCTGACGCGGTTCGGGAGATCCTGAGGCTACTGGCACGAAGCGCAGATGCCGCTCCGGGAGACCCGGACACGCCGAACATCAATGGAGCCGCAACAATGCAATCATCCCTTGAAAAGATGATGGCATACTGCCTTCGACAGGGAATTACGTCTGAACGCTGCGCGGTCGACAGTCTCTATAAGGACGTTATGAAATTGATTTGAGAATAATGGCCTGGCGATGGTCAAAGGCGGTCCGCCTGTCCGTAAATCGGGGCCGCGGCACGACATCCGTCCTTCTTGCGGCTCAGGATGCCCGAGAAATGGCACGCGGCCCGGATCGATTTCCGGGGGCAGGACGACGCCGTAGCGCGATCACACCGTGATCTCCGCGGGTATGTTCTTCAGCAGAAAATCCAAGAACGCGCGCACCGCCGGCAGAGTGCCGCGACGCGACGGTGTCAGGATGGAGAGCGTGGCGCGATCTGCGCGCCAGTCGGGAAGTACGCGTTCGAGCAATCCGCTCGCGATCGCTTCGCGGCAGGCATAAGCCGGGATTGCTGCGACGCCAAAGTCTTGGCCGGCGATTTCGCGAAGCGTCAGCCAATCATTGCTGAAGAAGACCGGGCGATAGCCGACCGTCGCAATGCGCCCATCGCGATGCTCGAGGCGCCACGACTGTCCCTCGAAGAGCACGTTGCGGGCCAACCCATCCCGGCCCTCCAGGTCTTCCGGTTCCCGCGGTCGGCCGGTCCGCGTCAGGAAAGCCGGGCTTGCAACAAGAATGAGTTGAATTTCGCAGACGACCCGCTGGATCAGTTCGGAGCTCGGCAACGCTTCGCCATGCGCCCGGAGTGCCAGATCGAAACCCTCGTCAATCAGATCTGAATCGACGCCGACAAGGCGCTCCACGATTTCAACCTTGGGATGATCGCGCATGAAGCGCGGCAGGAGCCCCGCGATCACATGTTGCGCGAGCAGTGTGGGGCAACTGAACCTCACCCGGCCAGCGGGTTCAGCCAGCCTCCTCGTGACGACCTGTTGCGCTTCCTCGGCCTCGATCACAACTGCGCGACAGCGCTGATAGAATTCGGCGCCGATCTGCGTCACCACGAAATGGCGCGAGCCGCGATTGATCAGCCTAACCCCGAGAGCCTCTTCGAGCCTGAGAATACGCCTGCTGAGATTCGATTTCGGTACACCCAGCGCCCGCGAGGCAGTCGTGAAGCCCTTATGGTCGACGACTTGCGCGAAGAAATACAGGTCGTTGAGATCAAGCATTCACACCCTCATCCACCCATATTTGGAACAATGCGTTCCAGTTCCGACGATTGTCGGCGATTCCGCCCCTCAGTACCGTCGAGTTGCGGTCAGGAGCGGACAAATCCTGGTCGACCGAGCGGAGCGGCAGTGAGCGCGCGCTCTTCGTTATCCGACCTTCCGTCCAGGAGCCTACAATGAAGTTCACCCTCGCTGCGTCCCTAGCCCTCGCGCTGGCTGTTCCCTGTGCGGCCCAAGCGCAGCGCGCACCCTATGGAGCGCCAATCTCCCTCGAACAGGCCAAGGTAATGATCTCCGGAGCCGAGGCAGAAGCCAAAAAGAATAGCTGGCTGGTGTCGGTGGCGATCGTCGATTCCGGCTGCAATCTTGTTGCCTTGCATCGGATCGACAATGCCAACCTCGGAGGCATCGCTGTCGCAGAGGATAAGGCGCGCTCCGCTTGCCTCTATCGCGGCAACACCAAGGGTTCGGAAGACGCATTGGCCAAGGGCGGGCTGGGTGTCCGGCTACTCGCCTTGCGCGGCATCGTTCCGCTCGAAGGCGGCCTCGTCATCGTCAAGGACGGCGTTACGATTGGAGCAATCGGCGTATCGGGCGCGCAGTCTGACGAAGACGGCAAGATTGCCGCTGCCGGCTTGGCCGCCCTGAAATAACCATTCGACGGGGCCCCGCACCTCCGCCCCGATCTCGCGCGATCCATTACGGCCAGAGCAGCGGACGACATCGACAAAGTGCGCAGTCAACGGCTCCTTGTCATCGTCTGCGGGGTAATCTCGCACCCGGCCGGCGCGGTCATCGAAGCGCCGGCCCCTGGCCGCCTTCCTCAAATGGAAAGGGCTGCCCGTCATCTTCGAACACCTCCGGGATTTTCGCCGGCGCATCGACGGCCCCGCCTCGATGCCGATAGGTGACGAGCATCCTCGTCATGCTCGACGGCGTCGGGCATCCCGGAATGCCCGAAGTCGGCAACATGCCTTCGCCGGTGGAACGGCTGGCATCCGGTATCACCGACATGATGCGAACACCGGACGCCCGCATGAGCCGAGCGGTTCGTAGCACGGGGATCCTGCATGTCGTGTCGGAATCGACTGGGGTAGCGACATCGATGTCGCTGCCCGCAGCCTCAATCACGACAGTTCCGCCGGAGAGGCCCGCGCTGCGAACGCAGCGATGGACACCGGCGACCAAGCCGCCAGCAGCCGGCTACGAGCGGCCCTCCGATCAGCATGTCATGCCCGCCGAACCGCAGTGCTCGCCTATGCAGGGGAGCCGGCGCGGACGATCGGTAACCGTCACGATGGCAGGGGCATGTCGCGGAGCCGCCACACGCCCAGAGAGATCGTTGCACATCGCGGCAGACGGGGAACATCGAGCGCTCGACTGGCCTGCACAGGCCGCAGCCAGGACTGTCAGGCGTCCTGGAACACCTTCTCCCGGCCTGTCCGGAAGTTTGGCAGGATCACAAGGGCGAGCAGGACCGCCGCAATCAGCAGGAGCACCAGGCTGATCGGCTGGGTGAGGAACACGACGGGATCGCCTGCCGAGAGGATGAGCGCGCGCCGCAGGTTCTCCTCCATCATCGGTCCGAGGATGAAGCCAAGCAACAGCGGTGCCGGCTCGCAGCCGAGCTTGTGGAAGACGTAACCGAGGATGCCGAACAGCGCGGTCAAGCCCGCCTCGAAGGCCGAATTGTTCACGCCGTAGACGCCGACCGCGCAGAGCAGCAGGATCGATGGAAAGAGCAGCCGGTAGGGCACCCTCACCAGCCTGACCCAAATGCCGACCAGCGGCAGATTGATGACGAGCAACATCAGATTGCCGACCCACATCGAGGCGATGAGGCCCCAAAACAGCGCGGGCTGGCTCGTCATCACTCCAGGCCCCGGCGCGATGCCGTGGATCATCAGCGCGCCGAGCATCATCGCCATGACCGGATTGGACGGAATCCCCAGCGTCAACATCGGGATGAAGGACGTCTGCGCTCCGGCGTTATTCGCCGATTCGGGCGACGCCACCCCCTCGATCGCCCCCTTGCCAAAACGTGAAGGGTCCTTGGCCAGTTTCTTTTCAAGCGAGTAGGCAGCAAAGGAAGCGAGCAGCGCTCCGCCACC
Organism: Allobosea sp. RAF48; assembly: GCF_052114025.1. Lineage (NCBI taxonomy): Bacteria > Pseudomonadati > Pseudomonadota > Alphaproteobacteria > Hyphomicrobiales > Alloboseaceae > Allobosea > Allobosea sp. RAF48. The sequence goes on along the minus strand of NZ_JBFRDZ010000014.1, from coordinate 14,552 downwards.
GGGAAGCACGCCGAGCGCCGAACCGAGCGCCGTGCCCCGGAGAACCGGCCCGACAGAGGCCCGGAACTCCTCCTTCGTCGGCATCAGGCTGCCAATGACGCTGCTCGGCGTCGCACTCTGCTTCTTTTCGAGATTGATGATGATCTCGGCGACAGCGAACATGCCCATCGCAATCGGCATGAAGCCGATGCCGTCCATGAGCTCCGGCACGCCGAAAGTCATGCGGGGGTCGCCGGTATTGAGGTCAGTGCCGACCAGTCCGAGCAGCAATCCGAGGATCGTCATCGCGATGGCGTTGAGGATAGAGCCCTGGGCAAGGACGACAGCGCCGACAAGGCCCAGGATCATCAGCGAAAAGTACTCGGCCGGCCCGAACTCCAGGGCGACCCGCGCCAGCGGCGGACTGGCGATAGCGATCAGCAGCGTCGACACCGTGCCGGCAAAGAAGGAACCGAGCGCCGCGACCGCCAACGCCGCGCCGGCCCTCCCGTTGCGCGCCATCGCATGGCCATCGAGCGCAGTGACGACGGAGGTCGCCTCTCCCGGAATATTCACCAGGATGGCCGTGGTCGATCCGCCGTACTGCGCGCCGTAATAGATTCCCGCCAGCATGATCAGGGCGGCGGTCGGCGACAGGTAGAAGGTAATGGGCAGGAGCATCGCCATGGTCGCGACCGGACCGATGCCAGGCAGTACGCCGATCAACGTGCCGAGCAGCGCTCCGATGAAGCAGAACAGGAGGTTCTCCAGCGTCATCGCGACGCCGAGCCCAAGCACCAGATTATCGAAGATTTCCATCGCCACGCCCTTCAGAACGGGAAGATCTTGATTGGCAGACCGAGCACGTAGACGAACACGAGCGAAAACAACGCCGCCAGACCGGTGGACAGAAGCAGTGCCTCGCGCAGACGGAACTCGTGCCCGCCCAGCGCGCCGATGGTGACACCCGCGAAAGTCGCAGAAACGAGGCCCGCGCGATCGATCAGCAGGGCGAAGGCGACGATGCTGCCGACGATGCAGGCAGCCGGCCGAAGCTGAAGGCGCCCGATTGTGGGGCTGCCCCTGACAAGGCCGTTTGCCGCGATAATCGCCCCGGATGCGATCAGGAGCCAACACATGAGCTTGGGCAGATACCCTGGCCCCATGCGCAGCGCCGAGCCGACGCCGAGATCACGAATGAACCAAAGCCCTGCCACGCCGAACAACGCGAAAAGCAGGCCGGCGACGCAGCTTTGCGTGATTGCTATCCGCATGTTTCACACTCCAAGAGCTTGCTGCGAGACGTGCCCGAATCTCCCCGGACCCGCGTCGCGGCTACTCGGCCTGCGCGCCGGATTCCCTGACGATCACGCCGAGGCGTTTGGTTTCCGCCGCCATGAAGGCCGCAAACTCGCTCGGCGTACCGGTTTCGATGTTCACGCCGAACTTGCCGATCTTCTCGGAGACGGACGGATCGTTCATCGCCTTGGAGAACTCTTCCCTGAGCCTGGCCACAACCGGCTCGGGTGTTCCCGTCGGCGCGACCAGACCGAACCAGGCATTGAGTTCCAAGCCCGGATAGCCCGCTTCCGCCACGGTGGGCACGTCGGGCATCAAGGGAGAGCGCTTGAAATCGGTGATGGCGAGCGCGCGCAGCTTGCCGTCCAGAACCTGCGGCCCGGCTCCCGGAATCCCGTCGAACATAAAGGTGACACGGCCGGCTACCAGATCCGGCATGGCTTGCGCCGTTCCCCTGTAAGGCACGTGCACGATGTCGATCTTGTTCCCGGACTTGAACATCTCGCCGAGCAGATGTCCTCCCGAGCCGACGCCCTGAGACGCGAAGGTCACCTTGCCGGGATCCGCCTTGGCCTTCGCCACAAGGTCCGCGACGGATTTGTAGGGGCTGTTGACCGGCACCGCGAGAAGGTGCGGGAAGGAGAACATCTGGACCACCGGCGTGAAGTCCGCGACCGGATCATATGACAGCTTCTTGTACAGCGAAGCGTTGATCGCGTGGGTGCCGACATTGGCGAGGAACAGCGTATGGCCGTCGTGCGCCGCTGACTTGACGGCCGCCGCCCCCACCTGCCCGCCCCCGCCCGGCTTGTTGTCGACGATCACGGGCTGGCCAATGCTGAGCGATACCCTCTCGGCCGCGAGCCGGATCGTCTGATCTGCAATGCCGCCCGGCGGAAACGGCACGATGACGATTATGGGACGAGACGGAAACGACTGGCTGGCAGCCCAGCCTGGCATGAGTGCGCATCCGGCCGCGATAAGCGCAGCGCGTCGATTGATCTTCATTATACCCTCCCGAGGATTGGCGGCTTTTGCCGATTCTTGAACTGCAGGCGAACCGTTCAGGCGTGACTTACGGCCGCCTCCTTGATTACCTCGCTGACCGGCAGATCGCCGGGCACCATGACGAAGCTGATCTCGAAGCGGCTGAAGGCAGCTTTGCTGCCGGCTTCTCCAGCGTGCGGTGCTGCTGCGCGGGTCTCCCCCGCCTGCACCATGTCCAGGGCCGCGCGATCATAGGCCTCAACGACCAGGATCCAATCGGCTTGATCATCCGCCCCCCGCCGCAGCCTTTGCTCGGCGGTATCCATGCGCGTGCCGGCAGCCTCGCATGCGAGCAGATGTGCTCCTGAAATGCCGGGCAGGCTGGCGATGGCAGGCAGCCGTTCGGCGAGCCGAGCAATGTCCGCCTCTATCCCTTCCCGCCCCGCAAATCTGCCTGTGAGCAGGAAGCTCCCCGCGCCTGTACCGAGGCTCGCCGACACGCGACAGGCGGTGCGGCTGAGCTTGCGCACGGTCGGCATGGTGCGCGTCGTCCAGGCGGACGGATTGTTGAGGCACTGGAGATAGGCGGGGGACGTCAGGGTCTGCAGCGTGTCGATCTCGTAGAGCACGAAGCGCTGGCCAGAGCCCGCGGCAGCGGAAATTCCACGCCGCGCACGCAGGAAGCCCGGTACTCCGAGACGTTCCGGGACATGTTCCTGCGAATGCCAGACGTCATGTGCGGCCTCCGTGCCCGGCTCCAGGTCGCACCAGATCGCCACGGCGGCATTGCCCAACCAGGACATGGGATCGTTCCTCCAACTCGCCGGCGTCTTGTCGCGCCTTGCGCGTCTAAACCAGCTGCCGCGGCTTCTTCATATCCTCGGTGCTGAATCCTGCGACCTTGCGATAGCGCTCCTGCCACGCGACCAGTTCGTCATGTGAAATCACGTCCTCGATTCTATCGAACCGCTTGCCGCCCGTGCGCTCCTCGATGACGCGCAGGATTGCGTCGGGCGCGACCTCGCGATTGGCGAGCACGACCTTCGACGTGGCTCCGAGGCGGATCGCTTCGTATTCCTTCAGGGCTTCCAGCCGGTCGGAACGCTTCTCCAGGAGTTCTGCGAGCGTGTTGGCATCGATGATCGCTTGAGCGGCGCCATTGGAACCACGCGGCATCATCGGATGCGCTGCATCCCCGAGCAGCGTGATCCGGCCCACAGTCCAGAATGACAGCGGGTCCTGATCGAGCATCGGATACTCGAGGATGACGTCGGCACCACGCAGCATCGCGGGAATGTCGAGCCAGTCGAACGTCGCATGCTCGAAGCCGTCGATGAACTCCTCGGCCCGGCTCTGGCGGTTCCAGTCACGGGTCGGCTCGTCGTCACGGGCGACCTCGATGACCCAGTTGATCAGCTGGCCGCCCTTGCCGTCGATATTGTCGCGCACCGGATAGGTGATCAGCTTTCCGGTTTCGTAAGTGCCGACATAGGCCATGCTGGCGCCAGTCTTGAACGGCGTCCACCGGGTTGCGCCGCGATATTGCGTCGTGCCCTGGTAGCGTGGTTTTGCTTCCTCCGGGTGAAACTGCTTGCGAGCGGCCGAGTGAACGCCATCGCAGGCCACCGCGATCGGAGCCCGCACCGGCGGCAGCGGCTGGCCCGTGGATCCGTCCAGAAAGCTGATGATGGCGCTGTCGTCATCCTGGTCGACCGCGACGCATTTGCGGCCCATCACGATCGCATCGTCCCCAAGCCGTTCGCGGACGGCGCCCACGAGAACGTCATGCAGATCGGCTCGATGGATCGACACCTGCGGGACGTCGTAGCCGGCCTGCCGGCCGCGCGGTTCTTCGTAAACGAGCTGGCCATGCTTGGTGTAAAAGCAGTATTCGCGCGTCGCGATGCCTTTGGCCAGGAGCTGATCGAGCAGGCCGAGCTCCGCCAGATCGCGGATCGCATGCGGGAGCAGATTGAGCCCGACGCCCAGCGGCTTGAACTCCGGCGCCGCCTCATAGAGCCGGCATGAGATGCCGGCTCTGTGCAGCGCGAGCGCAAAGGTCAGCCCGCCGATGCCGGCGCCGATGATCAGGACTTCAGGCGTGGTGTCGGTCATGCATCCATCTCCTTGGCAGCGCCGGCCCAAGKGCTCAGTCACGCGTTTCCTCGCGCAGATGGCCGATGCGCGAGGTGAGTTCACGATCCGTCATCAGGAACAAGGTGGCCGGGCCCTGCGTCGCGAGATGCTCGATCCAGAGCCAGCGCGGCAGGGTGAAGCAGTCGTGCTGCTTCCAGTGGAACGTCTTGTCGCCGATTTTGCTCTCGCCCTCGCCCTCGATGACCACGACGATCGCCGTGGCCGTGGTGCGCATGGCCGTCGTCTTGCGGCCGGGCTCAAGACGCTGGGCGAAGCAGTCGATCGTTGGCATCACCGGGCCGCCATCGACTGGATTGAGATAGCGGATCTTGCGCGAGCCGTCGGCAAAGGGCGTCATTGCGTCAAGCGCCTTGGAGACCCGCTCCCACGCATAGCGGTAGAGCGGCGAATACGGCACGCATTTGCCGTCACCTTCGGGCAGGATGCCGCCTTCGGCGAGCGAGCCGTCATCCATATGGGCAAGACCGCGCTCCGGCACCGGGCCGGGGCCGACCTCGAAGAATACAGTGCCGAGCTGGCGCGCGAGCGGGTAATCGAGACCGTCGAACCAGACCGCGCGGTTCTTGCCGTTGTGATGATGCTCGTGCCAGCTCCAGGCCGGCGTCAGGATCAGGTCGCCGGGCTTCATCGGGCACGGCTTGCCGTCGACGACGGTCACCGCCTCGTCGCCGATCATCGCGAGCCTGAGCGCAGCAAGCGTGTGGCGATGGGCCGGAGCGGCCTCGCCGGGTTCGAGAATCTGCACGCCGCCGGCGAGCGTGGGAGTGGTGAAAACCGTGCCGGGAAATGCGGGATGCGTCAGCAGCAGGGCGCGGCGCTCGGCCTCCTCCATGCTGATCTCGTTCGCCGCGCGGTCGGCAAACTTCTCCATCATCTCCCAGTGCCAGATCATCGGCTCGTAATATTGCGGCTCGCGCGTGTTCAGCCGCTTGTAGCGGTCCCAAAGCGGCTGAACATTCGACGCTTCGAGCGTCGCGACGAGATCGGCCGCGTCACCGATCGCCGTCTCTCGTGCGTCGCGCTTCGCTTCAGCTTCATGTGCCATCCGAAGATCCTCCAAAATCTGAACCAGGCCGCTCGTCGACTCTTGATGTTGCTCACAGATCATCAGCATACATCCTATATGTCAAGAGTCCTGTGTCCGCGTGCCAATTTCGTCCCAATACGCTGAAATCAAAAGGCAAAATAACCCATAGCGGAAAATCCATGGGCTTGCGCTGATGAAAAGTGATTGGTACACATCCCATTAATAAGCGCAAATCGGCGCATATGGAGGAACGGATGACAACTCGCATTGCTGCCATTGGGGTGAGCCATTGGCACGCCATCTACGACCCGGCCTATCTGCGCCAGTTCGCGGCGATGCCAGGCGTGAGCATTGTCGGCGTCCAGGATGCCGATCAGTCAATCGCCGCACATCGCGCCGGCGAGATCGGAGGCGCCCCCGTATTCGCCGACTACAAGGCGATGATCGCGGAGACGCGGCCGGACTTCGTGCTCGCGCTGGGACGCCATTGCGACATGGCCGCGGTGGCCCTGTTTCTCGCCGAGGAGCGGATTCCGTTCCTCATGGAAAAGCCAATGGGCCTCAATGCCATCGAAGTCGAGCGCATCGCGGACAAGACCGAGGCCAATGGCGTTTTCGCCACCGTTCCCATGGTCCAGCGTTTCGCGCCGTTTCACTCGAAAGCACGCGCATTGCTGGATGCCGGCGCGTTCGGCCCGCTCTCCCACGTCTATGTGCGCATGAACCGCTTTTCGTCCGAGCGCTACCGACGGTGGAACTCGTCATGGATGCTCGACCCGGCTCAATCGGGCGGCGGCTGCCTGCGAAACCTCGCGACTCACGGGTTCGATGTCTTTCTCGACCTGCTCGGCGAAGAGTTTGAGATCGAATCCGCCCAGCTCAGCAACCGCGCCCTTGGCGAGAAGGTCGAGGATTATGCCTCGGTGACGTTCCGCTCGACGAGCGGCATCCTCGGTACGCTTGAAACCGGAAACGCCTATCCGCGCCGCACGGCGGAAGGCGCGTCGGCGCTTCCCAGCCGCGACCGCTTTCTCGATGGCGCTGATGGCGAGTGGAAAATCTGCGGCCGCAACGCGCTGCTGATGTCGAAGGACGGAGCGATGCGGCTCGTGCTGGGCGATTCCGAGGAGAGCTTGGACGGCATGCCCCCGCGCAACCCCTCCTACACGGCCCTCGAGGACGCACTTGCGCGTTGGCAAGCGGGCAAACCACCGCTGGTCTCGGTGCGAGACTGCTGGCGCTCGGTCAAGCTCATCGACGACGCCTACCGGCTTGCCCGCCCGCTCGCCTGACCAGCGCACAAAATCCCGGAGGAACGTTATGGCAAAACTCAGACTCTCCGTCGCGATCGGAGATTACGACCGAAATCGGCCCCTGATCGACGGCCGCGTGCAGATCGATGGGGTAGACCCCGTCTTCATGACGCTGTCGCCAGAAGAGATCTTCTTTCGGGCCTTCCGACATGCCGAGTTCGACATCAGCGAGATGTCGTTTTCGAGCTATGTCGTGAAAGTTTCACGGGGCGAGAGTCCCTATGTCGCCGTGCCGGCGTTCCTGTCGCGCGCCTTTCGTCATACCTCGATCTACATCCGCACCGACCGCGGCATCGCCGCGCCCGAGGATCTGAAAGGGCGCAGGATCGGGCTGCCGGAATACCAGCTCTCGGCCTGCGTTTGGGCGCGTGCCTTGCTGGAGGACGACTACGGCGTGAAGCCGGCCGACATCCACTGGATACGCGGTGGCATCGAAACGTCGGGCCGTCCGGAGAAGATCAAGATCGAGCTGCCGCCCGAGATCAGAATCGATGCCGCGCCAGAGGGCAAATCGCTCAATGCGATGCTCGAAGCCGGCGAGATCGATGCCTTCATCGGCCCGCGCGCACCATCCTGCTTCGACCGCGGCCACCCGAATGTCGCCCGGCTGTTCGCCGATCCCGTCGCCGCTGCGTCGGATTTCTATCGCCGCACCCGAATCTTTCCGATCATGCACCTGCTCGGAATCCGCCGCGATATCGTGGAGCATCACGATTGGCTGCCGGCCGCCTGCCTCAAGGCGTTTGAACAGTCGAAGGCAGTGGCCCTTGGCCAGCTTTCAGACACTTCGGCCACCAAAATCACCCTGCCCTTCGTCGAAGAGCAGTTGCAAGCGGCGCGCGATCTTCTCGGCAGCGATTTCTGGTCCTATGGCGTCGCGGCGAACCGGCACGTGCTCGAGAATTTCCTGGACCACCATCACCGCCAGGGACTTTCGGCGCGCCGCGTGACAGTCGAGGAATTGTTTCATCCTGCAACGGCAGAGGCCTACCGCATCTGACACGCGGCGCGCCGCGCTCAAGCAGCAAAGGCGCGAACAGCCACGCTCATGGTCCCGAGCTCCGGGCAGCTGGCGAGCAAGCGGTCTCCGGGGACGATCGGACCGACGCCCTGGGGGGTACCGGTATAGAGGACATCGCCCGGGTACAGCGTGTAGAAGCTCGATGCGAAGGCGATCAACCGACGGACGCCGAACAGGAGATCCGACGTTTCCGCCGTCTGGCGATGGTCGCCGTTGTTCTGAAGGGTGATGGTCAAGGCATCTGGATCGGCAATCTCGTCACGCGTCGTCAGCCAGGGGCCCAGAACCGAGTAGCTGTCGATGGATTTGCGGAAACTGCGGTCCTCCGTTCCGCGCAGCGTGATGTCGAGCCCCATGCAATAGCCGGCAACATGATCCAGCGCCCGCTCTTCTGTGACATTTGAGGCCGTTGCGCCGATGATCACGACAAGCTCGATCTCATGATCGGTCCGGCGCTGGGGGAAGCGTATGGCAATGCCATCGCCCGCCCCCACCAGCGAAGACGTCGCCTTCAGGAAGAGCCCGGCGCGCGCGATATCGGGGATGTTGTGACCAGGCGAGATGTTCGATGCCTGCATCTCGAAGATATGGGCCTGGTAGTTCACGGGAGCGGCCACAATCTTGCCGGGCACGGCAACCGGCGCGCGAAGCGCGACATCCTGGAGCCGCAGCACGGGAAACTGGTCGGCCTTGGGCGCGATCTCCCTTGCAAGCGCATCCAGGCAGCGGATGAGCGGGTCGCCTACACCCTCGACCTGAGCCATCAGGGCCGCTGCCTCGGCGGTGATGTCATGGATGGCATCGTCCCTCACCAGGCCGATGCGCCCCTCATTGAAACGGCAGATTTTCATGTTCGTTTCCTCCACCGCCATAGGCACGGAGGGTCCTTGGCGCAATGAAATTGTATATGCATACGAATTATATGTACACGACCTAAATATCATTGCCCGGCCCGAACTGCGTCTGCTATCGGTTGAGATGCAAACGGGGCAAGGATTGCCCACCGAGCCGATGGGGCTGAGGCAAACATGTCGCTTGAAGTCTTCTACTCCCGGGCGGGGCACCTGATCCGGCGCCTCAACCAGATCGCGGTCGCCATCTTTCTGGAGGAGACGAAGGAGCTGGGCTTGACCACGGTGCAGTACGCTGCCCTCGACATCATCGCCGAAGTGCCCGGCATCGATCAGGCGACGCTATCGAGCATGATCGCATTCGACCGGACCACGCTCGTCAAGGTATTGGACCGGCTGGAAGAGAAGGGCCTCATTACCCGTCAACGCTCCGAAACCGACCGGCGCAAACAGCTGCTCAATGCCACCCCGGAAGGCAAGGCGACCCTCAAGAAGGTCATTCCCCTCATAGACCGCTGCGAGAAGCGCATCCTGGCGCCCCTCCCCCATGAGGAGCGGGAGAAGTTCCTGGAGATGCTCAGCCAGGTCGTGCGCGTGAACAACGTCTATAGCCGAGCGCCACTCGACGACGAGCTCTACAGCTCCGTCATGCGGCGGCCAGAGCCGCCGACGCAGGCACGATAGCACGAGCATCAGCGCGCCCCATGGTGCGCAGGGCCATGGCAAATCCCTCCTAGGGAGCGCTGCCGTGCTTGCCAGAGCGTGTGGAGCAAGGTGGCCTGCCCTCCGCCTCGCTCATTCCATCTCTGCTCGCTGAGGCACCGGGCAATGGCGGCCGGCTCAGATGTCGAAGAAAACGGTCTCGTTCTCTCCCTGAAGGCAAATATCGAACCTGTAAGTCGGGACGGCATCTGCATCATCGAGAGTCGCAATCAATGTCGGCACCCGGAAACGATGCTCGATGCGTGCGAGGATCGGGTCGGCGGCGTTAGCCTCGTCCTCGTCGCCGAAATAGAGCCGGGTATGCAGACCGATATTGATGCCGCGCGCTACGATCCAGAAGGTGATGTGCGGCGCCATCGGGCGGCCATCGAAATAGGGCACGATGCCGGGCTTGATCGTCTCGAAGCGATAAACGCCCGTCGCGCCATCGACGGGCTGGCGAAACCAGCCGGGAAATTCGGGATCGGCTTCACCTCTGCGCTCCCCAGGCCCAGCATAAATACCCTGCGCATCGGCCTGCCAAATCTCGATGAGGGCATCCTTGACCGGAGTCCCCGATCCATCGAGCACGCGCCCGGTGACGACGATACGCTGCCCCCTCGCTTTGGGCGAAAGTTGCTGCGAGCCGAGATCGTGCGGGAAGACCCCTTCAATACCGCAAAAATTCGGAGTCGCTCCGATCTGAACGTAAGGGCCGGCGGTCTGCGAGGGGCTTTCCTTCAGGCGGCGAAACGGCTGAACCATCAGTTGCCCTCCATCCGGTTCTCGAACAGCGTCGAGCGCCGTCCGCGCAGAACGATGTCGAACTTGTAAGCCATGGTATCCATCGGCAGCGTCGCCTGCCGGTCAAGCGCCGCAACCAGCTGTTCGACGGCTTCCCGGCTCGGAATCCCCATCACGATTGGGCACTGCCAGATCATCGGGTCGCCTTCGAAGTACATTTGGGTGATAAGGCGCTGGGCAAAGGCGTGGCCGAAGATCGAGAAGTGGATATGTGCGGGGCGCCAGTCGTTGACGCCGTTCGGCCAGGGATAAGGGCCGGGCTTGATGGTTCGGAGCCAATAGCGCCCTTCGTCATCCGTAATCGTGCGCCCGCATCCCCCGAAATTCTGATCGATCGCGGCTAGGTAGCTTTCCTTCTTATGGCGGTAGCGGCCGCCGGCATTGGCCTGCCAGAACTCGACCAGCGCGCCGCGCACGGGACGCGCATCTTCATCCAGAACCTGGCCGTGCACGATGATGCGAGGCCCGATCGGCTCACCAGTCTGGACGTAGTTGAGGATCAGGTCGTTATCGAGCGGCCCAAGCATATTGTGACCGAAGACCGGCCCGGTCATCTCGGAGAGGGTATTGCCGAGCGAGAGCAGAGCATGCTTGGGCGACCGCAACACCGAGGTCTTGTATTCCGGGGTGAAAGCCGGCGGATGCCAACTGCGGTCCCTTTGGTAGAAGGAACCTCCCTGATAGGTCGAATTCTCATTGCGCATCCGAGCGCCCCCTCCCTATGAGCTGCTGCCGCAGCACGTCGTCATCCTGCGACAATTCCCGCTCGCTTATCTTGATCCTGCTCAATTCAGGGACCGCCGTTTCGAGCCCGAAGGCAAGACCCGGCGCGGTTCATCTCGCAGCTTCTTCGGCCATCTCGGCGAGCGTCGCCCTTGCGATCTTGAAAGCATGGTTGGCTGCCGGCACGCCGGCATAGATCGCGACATGCAGCAGCGCTTCCTTGATGTCCTCAACGCTGGCGCCGGTATTGCGTGTCGCCCTGACATGCATCGCGACCTCGTCGTGATGGCCGAGGGCGGCCAGCAAGGCGATCGTCAGCATCGAACGTTCGCGCTTGCTGATCGTGTCGCGCGACCAAACGGTGCCCCACGCAGCTTCGGTGATCAGAGCCTGAAAATCGGCTGTAAACGCATCCGTGCCTGCCACCGCAGCATCGACATATCGATCGCCGAGAACAGATCGACGGGTCGCCATGCCCTTGGCAAACCTGTTTGGCCCGTCAGGCATGGACGTGCTCCTTCAAATGCTCGGAAACAAGCTTCAGCGAACGTGCCGGCAACGCAATCGGCGGGACGCGGCCACGATCATCGACGAGCCCGAAGCTGATTGCGTTTGGACAGTCTCAGTATCATGCGTCATTTGATTGATTATGTTAAATGGCATTTTTAAATCCTTGGATAACCCATAGGTTATTGTAATGAGCCAGAGTCGATCGCTTCAGCTCGATGGGCGCGTCAAGCTTCGCCACCTTTCCTGCTTTATCGAGGTCGCCCGCCTGAAAAGCGCCGTGAAGGCGGCCTCCGTTCTGGGCTTGAGCCAGCCGGCCGTCTCGAAAACGATCCATGAACTGGAAGATGCTCTTGGCGCCGCCTTGTTCGAGCCGAAACGCCGTTCGATGGTGCTCACGCCAATCGGCGACATCTTCCTGCGCTACGCAACGTCGAGCCTGGTTGCATTGAAGCAAGGCATCCGGACCGTCGCCCAGGGTGCCGGCGGAGAGCAAGCCGCGTTCACGCTCGGCGCGCTGCCGACCGTGTCTGCACGGATTCTGCCTGCAGCATTGGCGAAGCTGTCGCGACATCTCCCAAACCTGAGGCTTCGCATCGTCACGGGATCGAACGATGTCCTGATCTCGCAACTGCGTCTCGGCGACATCGACCTCGTGGTCGGGCGAATGGCCTCCCCCGAAGCGATGCGTGGCCTGGCATTCGAGTATCTCTATTCAGAGCGCATTGCCTTGGCGGTTCGCCCCGGACATCCGTTGCTGGCAGATGAGCAGTTCGACATCGCGAATGTCGGACATTACCAGCTGCTAGTCCCTCCCCCGGGCTCCGTCATTCACCCGATCGTCGAACGCTATTTCATTGCCCGCACGATCAACCCTTCGGGCGGCGTCATCGAGACCGTCTCCGACGCCTTCGCCCGCAATTACCTTCTCGGGACAGATGCGATCTGGGTCATTTCCGAGGGCGTTGTTGCGGAGGATGCCGCAAGCGGAACCCTCGCGGTCCTGCCAGTCGATACCGACGACACGAACGGACCCGTAGGATTGACGATCCGCACGGATACGGAGCCTTCCTTTCCGGCCCAGTCTGTCATGGCAGCGTTGCGAGACGTCGTCGCAGAGCGGGCAAGGATTGGCTTGCCCCGTTGAGTGGCCCAGGCTCGCTCAATGCACCGCCGTTTTTTTCGGCACGACATCCGCCCTTCTCGCGGCTCCGGATGCCCCAAGAATGGCATGTGGCCTCGATGGTTTTCCAGGACAGGACCAGATGCCGCGACGGCGCAGAGGAAGCACAAGCCGGAAGCGATCGTCGCGAAGCTTGGGCAGGTCGATAGGCTGTTGTCCCGGGGGTGCCCGATAGCACAAGCGACCCGGGCCATACTGACGACCGCTAGCGCAAGGAGTACGGCAGCCTGAAGAGCGACCAGTTGAAGCGATTGAAGGACCTCGAGAAGGAGAACGAGCGGCTGCGCAAGCCCGTCTCGGACCTGACGCTTGAGAAACCTATCCTCGCGGAGGCTGCTCGTCGCGCTCGCCACCTCATAGGGGCGCTACGGCTATCAGCGGGTCGCAGCCCTGCTGCACGCGGCGGGCTGGGCGGTGAACGTCAAGCGCGTCGAGCGGATCTGGCGGCGAGAAGGGCTCAAAGCGCCTCAGAAGCAGCCGAAGAAGGGGCGCCTCTGGCTGAACGACGGATCCTGTGTGCGGCCGCGGCCAATGCATGTCTGGTCGTCCGACTTTGTCGAGGATCGCACGCACAATGGCCGGAAGTTTCGCATGCTCGCGACAAGCGCTTCGCGTTTTCGCAGGCGTGATCGACGAGTTCACCCGGGAATGCCTGGCGTTCCGCATCGATCGCAGGCTCAGGTCGAGCGATGTCATCGACGTCCTCTCGGACCTCTTCATCCTGCGCGGCGTGCCGGGACATGTGCGTTTATCCTCGATCCCCCGGCTTCTCTCGGCGGCCTCGACGAAGCGCAGCGCCGGCAGGAGCGGCAGGCAGAGATCGCTCTTTTCGGCCAGGGACGATGGCAGCCGCGACCTCTCCAGAAGCGTCTCCGTCGGAGCGCCGATATCGTCGAGGATGCTGACGAAGGGCAGCAGGAACTGGCCGCGCGTCAAAGGGATATCAGCCATCGGACCTCGCCGCGATCACCGGATCGACGCTTTTCACAGGGCCGAACGTCGGGGGGATTCGCGACCGGCGGAGGCGGAGCGTAGCCGGTTGCGACTGGCGTGAAATGGCAAGACGGGCGGGCTGCCCATGCATGAAATGCGCGCAACGGAATTCGCCTGCCGATCGGGCCGCGATCGTGTCTGCAGCGACCGATGCGCGCCCAGCCGAGGCCGCAGCTCTATCCGGGCAGTGACGGCGTCGTCCGGTCTGCTCACGAGTGTGCTGGCGTTCTTGATGTAGGTTGACGGGAAGGCTGGCTATGCAGGCAGAGACGGCTCAGACGGATGTGTCATCGGAGCGTGCGCGAGATGGCATGATCTTCGTGCGAGCCGGAATCTTCTGGATGGGCTCGGATCATCGCTGCCCCGAAGAAAAGCCGGCCCATCGTGTCAGCGTCGAGGGCTTCTTCATCGACGAGACCCCTGTCACCAACGCACAGTTTGCCGAGTTCGTGGCGGCGATCGGGCATCGCACATTTGCCGAGTTCGTGCCCGACCAGCGGGACTATGCGCATACGCCCGCACGTCGCCCGTCAGAGCCTTTCCGCCCAACGGATACGGTCTCTACGGCATGATCGGCGATGCTTGGGAGTGGACGGACGACTGGTTCGTCCCGAAGCACGAGGCGGGGGCGACGAAAGCCTGCTGCATACCCAGGAACCCTCGCGGAGGGCTGGAGTCTGCCAGCTACGATCCCTGTCTCCCCAACATAAAAATCCCGCGGAAGGTTTTGAAGGGCGGATCGCATCTGTGCGCTCCGAACGACTGCCGCCGCTATCGACCCGCAGCAGGACATGCCGAGGCGATCGATACGTCGACCAGCCATGTCGGGTTCAGATGTGTTGTCCGGAACGGAGAAGCGAATGAAACGGCCGCCTAGTCACCCATTCAGAGCGCGCTGGTTGGGCGTCAGCACGACGCTGCTGATGTTGGGATCGCCCGTGGTCGCCCAGGAATCGCTGCCGTTTCCGCCGAAGCCTTCTGGGAGCAAGGCCGGGCCGACGATCGC
>NZ_JBFRDZ010000013.1:0-289505 GCF_052114025.1 Allobosea sp. RAF48 | reverse complement strand
TCGGATGACAGAACCTTTCCCGTCGCGCCTCCCAGCGATGCTCCTCGCGCAGGGGCCGTAGTACCCCCAGGGCGGTGCCCCGAAGCCTCCCGGGACCGGCTTGTAAGACCRGCCGCAGGCGCCGACCTCACCCCGCCACTGGCATACCTCCGGATGGCCGCCCCTCGGGGATGAGGTGGGCCGAGCATAGGCATGGGCCGGGCGGGCGGGGATAAGTTTTCTCGACAGCGACCGTCAGGCGCGGGGAACCCCTCTACCGGATGGGAGAGGGGCAGGGGTGAGGGACCGCCGTTGATCGCGGAAGCGAGTCCGTTCAACATCTCCCAATGACCAGCGAACGGCGCCAATTCGCCCGGCAGCTTCGACAGTCCTCCACCCGGCAGGAAGACGCCCTATGGTCTTTACTGCGCAATCGGCAGCTCGATGGGCTGAAGTTCCGCCGTCAGGTTCCCCTGCTCGGCTATACGGTCGATTTCATCTGCATTGATCGAAAACTGATCGTCGAAATCGACGGGCGCCAGCACAGCTGGGAGCGCGATTATGATGCGGCAAGGACCGCGGAAATCGAGCGGCACGGGTTCAAGCTTGTGCGCTTCAGCAATGCCGAGGTCATGGATAGCCGAGACGATGTCCTCGCCACTATCCGCACAGCAGCAGGCGGATAGGTTGAGCCTTCATCGGCAGCGGCAGTCCCTCGTCCCTGCCCTTCTCCCACACGGGAGAAGGGTTCCCCGCGGGCCTTCACCCGCGCTCACGCCCCCTTGGCGACGGCCTGCTTCAGCCGCGCGACCGCCTCCACCGCGCCGGACCGGACCGTGACCTCCAGCGTCGGCGCCTCGCGCTCGATCATCTCGATCAGCGTCTCGGGCGTGATCTCGGCCCGCGCCGCGGTGAGCTTCAGCACGGCATTGGCGATGATGTTGGGCCAGTACGCGGCCCCGCCCTTGGCCAGCCCCTTGGCCTTGCGGCCCTCGAATTCCTGGGCGAGCTGTTCGGGGGTTTTCTTGGCCATGGTCTCGTAACCTGTTTCGGGATGAGCCGCTGCCTATCACGAAACGCCGGCCCCTGCCTGCCCCCTTGGCCGCGCTCACCCGGCCGCACTGCCCTGCCCGCACAGCGGGGCCGCGACAATCGCATTTGCATGCGGCCGCGACGCAAGGCAGGAGCGCCGCTCAAGGCAGGCCTGTGATGCGGCTGCCCATTCAGGACCCGACCATGCCCCGCCTCGCCTTGCTCGCCGCCTTCGCCGGCCTCCTCCTCGCCACCCCGACGGCCGCCCAGATCACCGACCGGGAGCTGAGCTGCGCCGACTGGCTGAAGTCCGGCGCGCACAAGAAGAGCGAGCACTCCGCCGCTGTGGCGGAGAAGATCAGGGCCTTCTGCGCCGCCAATCCGAAGATGAAGGCTATCGACGCCGAGATGACGATGACGGGCGATTGAGCGATGGCTGTGACCAGGCGCAAGGGCGAGATCACGGATAAGCATCGCGACCGCTCGCATCCCTTCCAGGTCCGGATCGTCGTGCCTCTTTCCGGCCTCCATGGCGCGGCCGGGATTATGTACCGCTGGGCGGCCTGGTTCGATCACGTCACGACGACCGGCAGGGGTATCATGCATTGGTGCTTCACCCGACCCGAGGTCGCCGATGCCTTCGCGATGGATTGCGGTGGCCAGCGCATCGACAAGCCGATCAATCCCTATGGTCTGGCCCTCGACCAGCCGAGCGGCAACGAGCTCGAACGGCGCGCAAGAGCGTCGCTCTACGCGATCGAGATCGTGACTGGCGGCAAGCCGATTGATAGAACGCGGCCGTTCAAGGAGGCCTGGAAAATTCCGTTCTCGACTTTCAGCGATCCGGCCGACGTGGCTCGGGCTCAAGCGGCGCTCGATGCGGCATGGGCCGAAGTGAAAAGTTCGGTGGCGGATGATGATATCGAGCGCGAGCGAACCCGGCTGGCCTACATCGTCGCCAGCTACGCTGCGGTGGCGATCGACGAGGACGATCTCGCACGGCGGGCCGTTGAGCGTTTCCGTCACCCAGGGCCGTGATTTGGCATGACAGTTCGGGAATGGGCCTCAAGGTACGCTTTCGACCCGTTGCGGACCTTAGCATTCTCATACTAATTTTGGCCGAGCGGCTGGCGTTCATGTGGGGTGCTAGGAAAGCCAACCCTAGAGCAGAGCCAGGTGATAGTGCGAAAATCATTCGACCTCGCGGTCGTAATAATCTGCGTGGCTTGGGGGCTTCCCCTCTATCTTTTGGCTCTATTGGCCCTCAGCGCTGCTGGGTTGCGGCCATATTGGCTTTTGCCGCTAATCGGGGGGATGGTCCTTGGCCGTCTTCCGCGCGGGACGAACGTACTGGGCGGCTCCATGTTCATATTCCTGATTTCCGGCGTTGTTCGAGGGCCGCTCGGAGGATGGATGCCGGCGTGTCTCGTGATCGGCGCTAGTTGGCTAGTGGGAGTTGGTCTCATTCGCCTGCCTATATGGCTTGCACGGCAGCGGCGAGGAACAGCCGCGAAGAACGGCGGGGAGTTACCGCCAGAGGTCCGGTAACGACCCATTGCAGACACCGGTTCTTGGGCCTCGAATTCAAACGACGCTGGCCAACAGCCGCCCAGCCAGAAGCACCAGAACAATCCCGAACAGGCTGTAGCGTATGCGGGTCATGAAAAACGGAACCGCCATCCCCACGGCCAAGGTCAAGCAGGAGGCCAACCCGGATTTGATATAGGCATCCTTGGAACGATACTCGGGCGAGCCCGCTACAGGACCTTC
The DNA here is from genome assembly GCF_052114025.1 of Allobosea sp. RAF48. Classification (NCBI taxonomy): domain Bacteria; kingdom Pseudomonadati; phylum Pseudomonadota; class Alphaproteobacteria; order Hyphomicrobiales; family Alloboseaceae; genus Allobosea; species Allobosea sp. RAF48. The sequence goes on along the minus strand of NZ_JBFRDZ010000013.1, from coordinate 286,724 downwards.
GCCGCCCCAAGGGTAGCACCCACTGGAGCCGACTGGGGGCTCAGAACACGCGCGGGCATGCCAAGCGGAGTTGAGGTCGTAGATCAAGGCGATCAGCAACAGGCCAAAAAGCAGCGATATGGCCACCTCGAACAAGCTGACTTTGAGCCTCATCCACCAACCTCGCCGCAGTGCGGGCAACAAGTTGGCGCGAAGCTGAATGCCGCTCAAGCGACTTCTGCTATCGACCCGTTGCAGACGCTCAGCCTCACCGGAGTCGAGCTGCCGCGGATAGCTTTCGAGTGCATTGTTCGAGAGTGATTCAGCGTGACAGTTCGGGAATTGGGATTCCGCTCGCTCTAGGTACGCCTCCAATTGGATTCGTTACCTTTTCCGCAACTGTCATGCTTGGCTGCGGCACCAGGTAGAATCGTGACAGTTCCGGAGAGCGCCGGGACGATTTTTCAAAGGGTTAGCGGCAGGCCCGATTTCCGGCATTCTGGCTTTAGGGATTGCTGGCCCCGAAATCTGCGAACAATCAAATGGCAATATTGGCCACGCCGCGCCCCGCCTAAGTTCTTGCAACGCCGCCGCTTTCCGCCTGATCCCGGATAGTCCCGGCTAATCCCGCTTCATTGCCATATGATTGTTCGTTTCACACATATGCACCCGCCGCTTGACTCCCGCCCCCCAGCGGCTCTACCCCCATCGACGGGACACGCCCCCCCAACGGGGCGCGCCCATCTGTAAGGATGGAGACATCGATGGCGAATACCGCACCGACCACGCGCCCGCGCGTGCCTAACTTCTCGTCCGGCCCCTGCGCCAAGCGCCCCGGCTGGACCCTCAAGGGCCTCTCCGACGCCCCGCTCGGCCGCTCGCACCGCGCCAAGATCGGCAAGGACAAGCTGAAGGCCGCGATCGACCTCACCCGCGAGGTGCTGCAGGTCCCCTCTGATTACCGCATCGGTATCGTGCCGGCCTCCGACACCGGCGCCGTCGAGATGGCGCTGTGGAGCCTGCTCGGCGCCCGCGGCGTCGACATGGTCAGCTGGGAAAGCTTCGGCGCCGGCTGGGTCACCGATGTCGTCAAGCAGCTCAAGCTCGCGGATGTCCGCACCTTCGAGGCGCCCTACGGCGAACTGCCGAACCTCAAGAAGGTCGGCACGAAGAACCGCGACGTCGTCTTCACCTGGAACGGCACCACCTCGGGCGTGCGCGTCGTCGACGCGAGCTGGATCGCCGATGACCGCGAGGGGCTGACCATCTGCGACGCCACCTCCGCCGCCTTCGCCCAGCGCCTCGACTGGCCCAAGCTCGATGTCGTCACCTTCTCCTGGCAGAAGGTGCTCGGCGGCGAGGCCGCGCATGGCATGATCGTGCTCTCGCCCCGCGCGGTCGAGCGGCTCCTGACCTACAAGCCGGCCTGGCCGCTGCCGAAGATCTTCCGCATGACCTCGGGCGGCAAGCTGATCGAGGGCATCTTCCAGGGTGAGACGATCAACACCCCCTCCATGCTCGCGGTCGAGGATTACATCGATGCGCTGAACTGGGCGAAGAAGGTCGGCGGATTGGACGGGCTGGTGAAGCGCGCCGACGGCAACGCCCGCGTCATCGCCAAGTTCGTGCGCGAGAGCGACTGGATCGACTTCCTCGCGGTGAAGCCGAAGACGCGCTCCAACACCTCGGTGTGCCTGAAGTTCACCGACCCGGCCGTCACCGCGCTGGCGCCGGATGCTCAGGCGGCCTTCGCCAAGCAGGTCGTCTCGATCATCGAGAAGGCCGGCGCCGGCTACGATCTCGGCCATTACCGCGACGCCCCTCCCGGCCTGCGCATCTGGTGCGGCGCGACCGTGCAGTCGCGCGACGTCAAGGCGCTGCTGCCCTGGATCGAATATGCCTTCGCCGAGGCCAAGGCGGGCCTGGGCAAGAAGGCGGCCTGACCGGGCCGTCATGGTCGGGCTTGACCCAACCATCTCTCTCAAGAAGAGGCGCTGCCCTGCGCCTCCGCGTCCCGAGATGGCCGGGTCAAGCCCGGCCATGACGCCCTCCCCCTTCAAGCGCCGAACGCTCCCCGTGCAGCGCGGCGCCAGCCGGAGCCTCCCATGCCCGCACCGAAAGTCCTGATTTCCGACGCCCTCTCCCCCGCCGCCGTGCAGATCTTCAAGGATCGCGGCATCGACGTGACCTTCGATCCCGCCCTCGGCAAGGACAAGGACAAGCTCGCCGCGATCATCGGCGAGTATGACGGCCTCGCCATCCGCTCGGCCACCAAGGTCACCGCCAAGCTGCTCGAGCAGGCCAAGAACCTGAAGGTCATCGGCCGCGCCGGCATCGGCGTCGACAATGTCGAGATCCCCGCCGCCACCTCGCGCGGCGTGATCGTGATGAACACGCCCTTCGGCAACTCGATCACCACCGCCGAGCACGCCATCGCCATGATGTTCGCGCTCGCCCGCCAGATCCCCTCGGCGGATGTCTCCACGCAAGGCGGCAAGTGGGAGAAGAACCGCTTCATGGGCGTCGAGATCACGGCCAAGACGCTCGGCCTGATCGGCGCCGGCAATATCGGCTCGATCGTCGCCGAGCGCGCCATCGGCCTCAAGATGCGCGTCATCGCCTATGACCCCTATCTCTCGCCGGAGCGCGCCGTGGCGCTGGGCGTCGAGAAGGTCGAGCTCGACGAGCTGCTGAAGCGCGCCGACTTCATCACGCTGCACGTCCCGATGACCGAGAAGACCAGGAACATCCTCTCGGCCGAGGCGCTGGCGAAGACGAAGAAGGGCGTGCGCATCATCAACTGCGCCCGCGGCGGCCTCGTCGACGAGCAGGCGCTGGCCGATCTTATCAAGTCCGGCCATGTCGCGGGTGCGGCCTTCGACGTGTTCTCGCAGGAGCCGGCCGAGACGAACCCGCTCTTCGGGCTGGAGAACGTCGTCTGCACGCCGCATCTCGGCGCCTCGACCAACGAGGCGCAGGAGAACGTAGCCCTGCAGGTCGCCGAGCAGATGAGCGATTACCTGCTCAAGGGCGCCATCACCAACGCGGTCAACTTCCCGTCGATCTCGGCCGAGGAAGCTCCCCGCATCAAGCCCTTCGTCGATCTGGCGGAGAAGCTCGGCTCCTTCCTCGGCCAGCTCACCGAGGCCGCCGTCAAGGGCATCCGCATCGAGTATGAGGGCGCGGTCGCGAGCCTCAACCTCAAGGCGATCTCGGCCGCCGCGATCACCGGCGTGCTCAGGCCCTTCCTGCCCGAGATCAACATGGTCAACGCCGCGCTGATCGCCAAGGAGAAGGGCATCGTTGTCGAGGAACTGACCCGCGACGTCGCCGGCAATCTCGAAAGCGTCATCCGCATCGTCGTCGAGGCCGAGGACATGCCGCGCCATGCGTCGGGCACGGTCTTCCATGACGGCAAGCCGCGCATCGTCGAGATCCGCGACATCGCCGTTGATGCCGAGTTCGCGCCGCACATGCTCTATGTCCGCAACGCCGACAAGCCGGGCTTCATCGGCCAGTTCGGCTCGCTGCTCGGCGGCGCCGGCGTCAACGTCGCGACCTTCTCGCTTGGCCGCGACAAGCCGGGCGGCGACGCGATCTGCTACGTCTCGGTCGACGAGCCGATCTCGGACGAGCTGCTCGCCAAGATCCACGAGATCCCGATGGTCAAGCGCGCGCGTCGGCTCAGGTTCTGATCGTGCTCAACCCCTTGCGCGCCATCGTCACCTCCCGCCAGGAGGCGGCGCTGGCGCCGATCCGCTTCGAGGTTCGCCGCGACGAGGCGGCGGGCCTCTGGTACGCCATGGATACCGGCGAGCTCGGCATCGTCACCGAAGCCGAATCGCTCGATGCCCTGCGCGAGCGCCTGAAGCAGCTCCTGCCGGAATGCTTCGGCATCGAGGACTGCCCGGTGGAGCTTGCGCTCTGCGCCGATGAGGCTCCCGTTCAGCCCGCCGACACCGCGATTTCGGCGCTCTCCAGCACGTAGCGCGCGAACAGGAAATCCCTGATCGCGACGATCTGCTCGCCGCGCCATTCCAGCGTCACGAAATAGAGCGGCGGTCCCTCGCCGTCCTCAGCGTCGAGCATCAGCACGGCCGGTTTCCCGTCCACGATCCCGGACGCGCAGCGCCAGTGCGTGGCGGTGTCGTAGCGCCCGAAATAGGGCGCGACCTCGTCGCGGCCGCGCAGTTGCAGGCGGTTGACGAGATCCAGGCGGACATCCTCGGCCAGCATCGCGCGGACGGCGTCGAAATCATGCGCATTGAACCGCGCGACATAGGCCTCCAGCCGCCTGCGCTCGGCCGGTGCGAGCTGCGGCGCCCGCATGTCTCCGGGCTCCTGCGCGATCTCCGCGAGCCGTTGTCGCCCGCGTTGCAGCAGGCCTTTGACCGCGGGCGGGCTCAGCTCCAGAAGCTGCGCGATCTCGTCCACCGAGAAATCGAGCACGTCGCGCAGCGTGACGGCGCTGCGCTGCGCGACCGGCAGGCGCGCGAGCGTCTGCAGGCTGGCCCGGGTCGCGAGCGGATCGACACTGGCCAGCTGCGGCGCCACCATGTCTTCCTCATCCTCGCGCTCCAGCTCGGCGCGGCGGGCGCGGCGCCGGAGCGCATCGAGCGCGGCGTTATGCGCGATGCGGAACAGCCAGCCGTCCGGGTTGTCGACGGGGGCGACGTCGCTCCAGGCTTCGGCAGCCTTGAGGAGCGCGTCCTGCACGACGTCCTCTCCTTCGACCGCCGAGCCCATCATCCGGGCGCAATAGCGGTGAAGGCGCGGCCGCAGCCGCGCGATCGCTTCGCTCAACACGCCCGGCGCGGCACTGCCCGCCACTCTATCAGCCATGGGAGAATCCGACGTCGCATAGCATCGTCTCGACGGTGGCGAGGGAGCCGATCCGCGCGAGATACGCCTTGAAGTACTCGGTTTCCCGGAATGCCGCGATATCGTCGGCACTGCGCCAGCGCGAATAGTTCACCACCCGCCGGCCATCGCGGCCAACCAGAACGGAGGATGAGAGCGACCCCGGCTGCTTGCTGAAGAAGTCTTCCGTGCCTTCGCGCAAGATCTCCGCCAGCCGCGGCTGGTCGGCGGGCTGCACGGTGAAGACGTTCACGAGCGCGATGCTGCCGCCCGCTGCGGACATCTTGGTTTCCATGGCCGTTCCTTTGGTCCGGGCGCGAGAGGGTACAGACGCGATGAGGTTGCCAGCGAAGCCCAGCGCCAACACCGCCCGGCGCAAGACGTCGGTCTTCGCCATATCGCAAACCTCCATGTGCCGGATGCGATGTCCGGGCCACCGAACGCGTCGGCATGGCATCCATCTTCAAAGACGAATGCCGCACGCGATCGGAACCGCGGCGGAACGTTTTTTTCGAAACCCGCCGCTACGGCGGATGGATTCGGCCAACCTGCCGCCGCAACGCCGCCGCAATGTCCCTCCCCTCTGATGGCCTCGCCATCAAGGGACCGCCCATGCCTGCCCGCCTCCGCCTCGCCGCCGCTGCCCTCGCCTGCCTCGCCGCCTTCCCCGCCCTCGCCGATTGGGACAGGGCCAGACTCGACAAGGAGATCGTCGCGATCGAAGGGCAGGCGCAGGGCCGGCTCGGCGTCGCGCTGCTCGACCTCAAGGACCGCAAGCAATGGTCCTATCGCGGCTCCGAGACCTTTCCGATGCAGAGCGTGTTCAAGCTGCCGCTGGCAGTCGCCGTGCTGCAGCAGGTCGAGGCCGGCAAGTTCAGGCTCGACCAGCCGATCACCGTTACGCGCCAGGATTTCTCGCTGTTCCGCAGCCCGCTCGCCAAGGCCTTCAAGGGCGAGCGCAACGACTATCCGCTGAGCGAGCTCGTTCGCCTCGCCGCCGGCGAGAGCGACAACACCGCGGCCGACCTGCTGATGCGCGAGATCGGCGGCCCGCAGGTGGTGACGAAGATGCTGCGCGACGGCGGCATCACCGGCCTGTCGATCGACCGCTACGAGCGCCAGTTCCAGCCCGAGATCTACGGTCTGCGGGGCTTTGCCTGGGGGGAGACCGTCGACGAGAAGCGCTTCCGCGCCGAGCTCAAGGCGCTCAGGCCGGAAGTCCGCATCGCCGCGCTCTCGAAGGCGCTGAAGGACAAGCGCGACGCCGCGACGCCCGAGGCGAGCGCGCTCTTCCTGGAGGGCTTCGCCAAGGGCACCTGGCTGCGCGACCCCGCCCATACCGCCTTCATCGAGAAGATCGCTGCCGAAATGAAGATCGGCGCCGAGAGGATCAAGGCGGGCCTGCCGGCGGGCTCGCGCCTCGCCCACCGCACCGGCCTCGGCCTGACCACGGACGGCATCAACCACGCCAGCAACGATATCGGCATCGCCACGCTGCCGGACGGGCGGCGCTTCGTCATCGTCGTCTATCTCGCCGGCTCGCGGGCCGATGCGAAGGAACGCGACGCAGCCCACGCCGCAGTCGCGCGGCTCGCCGTCTCGGCGCTGCGCTGAGAGGCCGTAAAAGGCGAGCGCTCATCCTGAGGAGCCGCGATGCGACGTCTCGAAGGATGCTCCAGACGGTTCCCGAGCCTCCTGAAACATCCTTCGAGACGCCATTCCCAACCGAATGGCTCCTCAGGATGAGGGCTCAGTGAGTTGTCCGCATCCTTCGCGAGGTGGCTCTTCCTACCGCCCCAGCCGCTCCGCGATGAAAATGCCGCCGAGCACGAGGGCAAGCGCCAGGGCGTGATAGAGGCCGAAGGGCTCGCCGATGATCAGCACCGCGAGAATCGGCGCGAAGACCGGCACGAGATTGACGAAGACGCCGGCCCGGCCGGGCCCGATGATCTCGATGGCGCGCATGAAAAGGAGCTGCGACAGGATCGAGGGGCCGATCACGGTGAAGGCCAGAATCGCCCAGCCCTTCGCCGTCGGGATATAGAACTTGCCCAGCGCAATCTCGCCGGCGAGCAGCGGCAAGGAGAAAAGGCAGGCGACGCAAGCCACCGCCGTGAAGAAGACGAGGCCCGGAATCGCTGGCCGGTTGCGGATCGCCACGGTGTAGCTGGCGTAGAGCGCGCAGGCGAGGATCATCAGCAGGTCGCCTGCGGCGAAGCGAAAGCCCATCAGGACCTGAATGTCGCCGCGGCTTGCCGTGACGACGACGCCCAGCAGCGTCACCGCCACGCCGAGCGCCTGCATGCTGCCGATCGGCGTGCGATAGGCCAGGAGGGCGCCGATCAGCACGAAGACCGGGATCGAGCCCTGCAGAATGCCGATATTGATCGCCGAGGTCGAATAGGCAGCAAGATACATCAGCGTGTTGAAGGCGGTGAAGCCGAGCACGCCGAGCATCGCGACGTAGCGCCAGCGCGCGCGCAGCACCGGCCAGTGTTTCCTGAGCTGCTCGCGCAGCAGGAAGGGCATGATCAGGCACACCGCGATCCAGCGGAACGACGTCAATGCCATCGGCGAGATGTTGCCGACGGCAAGCCGGCTCGCCACGGCATTGCCGCCCCACATCAGCGTCGTCAGGATCAGCAGCAGGTAGGCATTGGCCCAGGCGCGTTGCAGCCAAGTCGGGGAAGGGTGCACGATTCCGCCCTGTCACGAGAAAGGGCTCATGCAATAACCTTGCAGGAGACCCCTCTCATATGAGATCGGGCGCAAGCCTGCCCGTCGCCCTGCGCATTCCTGCGGAAGTTCCCCGATGATCCAGACCAGCTCCCGCCCGCTCCGCCTGCTCTTCGTCGACGGCAACACACACGAGCATCGCGAAGGGCTGCGCACGGCTTATGGCATGGCCTATGGCGAGGCCTACGCCGCCGAGATCGCCGCGATTGCACCCGGCATCGTCTCCGACATCTGCCTGCCGGCCGACGAGGGCGCCAACCTGCCGGACGCCGCCGGGCTCGAATCCTATGACGGCGTTTTCCTCACCGGCTCGGCCCTGCACATCTACAAGGCCGACCCGGCGGTGATGCGGCAGGTCGAGCTGATGCGGGCAATCTATGCCAGCGGCACGCCCTGCTTCGGCTCCTGCTGGGGCATCCAGATCGGCTCGGTTGCGGCGGGCGGCACCGTCACCGCCAATCCGAAGGGGCGCGAGGTCGGCTTCGCCCGCCGGATCACGCCGACCGAGGCGGGCCGGAACCACAAGCTGCTCGACAGCAGGCCGTCCTCCTTCGACGCCCCGGCGATCCATCTCGACACCATCGCCCTGCCCGCGCATGGCACGACCATCCTCGCCTCCAACGCCTACAGCCAGGTGCAGGCGGCCGAGATCAAGCACAATGGCGGCACCTTCTGGGGCGTGCAGTACCATCCGGAATTCCCGCTGAAGCAGGTCGCTTCGATCCTCGGGCGCATGGTGCCGCTGCTGATCGAGGAGGGCTTCCGCAAGGACGAGGCCTCGACGGAAGCCTGGCTCGACGACCTCCGCACGCTCGACGCGGAGCCTGTCGGCCGGCAGGATCTCGCCTGGGCGCATGGGCTCGACCGCGAGGTGCTCGACGCCGAGCGCCGCGTCACCGAACTCCGCAACTTCGTCGAGCACCGCATCAAGCCGCACGCCAGCACGCGCAGCCGCGCCTGAACGTTCGGCGCCAACATCCCGCGAGCTCTCATCCTTCGGGACGCCGCTGACGCGGCGCCTCAGGATGAGGGCCAGGAATTTGCGCCCCCCTGTTCGGCAGCCCGGCGCGTCGGCTGTCCGCAACCTTGCCATCGCGAATAGCGCTGGCTAGGTAAGTGGCCGTGAGGCCACGACCTCCCCCAACCTGGGCAATGTGCTGGGACGACCCGGCAACTCATGGGGGACCGCTATGGCGTGGCTCTACCTGTTTTCTGCCGGCCTTCTCGAAGTCGTCTGGGCTTTCACCATGAAGCAGTCGGACGGGTTTTCCCGTCCGGTGCCGACGGCGATCACCATCCTCACCATGGTCGGCAGCTTCGCCCTGCTCTCGCTGGCGATGCGCACCCTGCCGCTCGGCACGGCCTATACGATCTGGACCGGCATCGGCGCCGTCGGCGCCTTCATCGTCGGCGTCGCCGTGCTCGGCGAGGCGCTGACGCCGATGCGCATCGCCGCGGCCATGCTGATCGTCTCCGGCCTCGTCATGATGAAGCTGTCGGCGCACTGACCGCCGCGCTTGCCAAAGCGCAGCCGGCTTTTTAAGCAGGCCGGGCCTCGGGACGACCCGCGGCCTTCGCACACATAGGGGACGGCCCCACGACGCGGAATGCTCCGCGCCGTCGCGCAACCCCGTGCAGCGGAGGCCCTCCCTTGGCCAATCCCAGCGACCAGTTCATCGTCAAGGCCCTTATTCCGCTGCGCGTCGGCGGGCTCGATCTCGGCTTCACCAATGCCGCGCTGATGATGACGCTCGCCACCGCGGCGATCGGCGGCGGGCTGATCTGGGCGACGCGCTCGCGCGCCCTCATCCCCGGCCGCGCCCAGTCGCTGGCCGAGATGCTCTACGAATTCGTCGCCAGGACCCTGACCGACGCGACCGGGCGCGAGGGCCTGCGCTTCCTGCCGCTGATCTTCTCGCTCTTCATGTTCGTGCTGGTGCTCAACCTGTTCGGCATGGTCCCCGGCGCCTTCACCGTCACCAGCCATATCGTCGTCACCTTCGCGCTGGCGATGCTGGTGATGGCGACGGTCATCGGCTACGGCGTGCTGCGCCACGGCTTCGGTTTCCTGCGGCTGTTCGTGCCGTCGGACGTGCCGAAATGGCTCCTCCCCTTCATCACGCTGATCGAGATCGTCTCCTTCCTGTCGCGGCCGATCTCGCTGAGCCTGCGCCTTTTCGCCAACCTGCTCGGCGGCCATATCGCGCTGAAGGTCTTCGGCAGCTTCGTCGCGGCGCTGCTCGCGGCCGGTTTCGGCTATTCGCTGCTGGCGCCGCTGCCGCTTCTCATGACCGTCGCGCTCACCGCCTTCGAGTTCATGGTCGCGGTGCTGCAGGCCTATGTCTTCACAGTGCTCGCCTGCATCTATCTCAACGACGCGCTGCATCCCGGCCACTAGCACCGGGCCAGACCGGGCCGGCCGCGCCGATCCTTCAGCTTCTCTCGACGGCAAGCGCCGCCGCGTCGAGGGCTGCGGCGATCGCTTCGGCCGCGCTTTCATCGAGCGACCCGCGCCGCAGCCTCAGCCGCAGGGCAACCTTCAGATTCTCCGTGGCGCGCGTGACGCGCTCGGGAATGCCGTCCCCCGGAGTTGCCGCGCCGGCGGCGCTCACGCGGGCCAGCAGGCTGTCGAGCGCCGCCTGGTTGGCGACGAGGAACGAAGCCCCTTCCGCGGTGACGAGGAAGTTCTTCCGGCTTCCGCTCTCATCCGCGACGCGGGCATAGCCCATGTCTTCGAGCCATTGCAGCGTCGGATAGATCACGCCGGGGCTCGGCGTGTAGCTGCCGCCCGTGCGCTCCTCGATCCCGCGCATCAGGTCATATCCGTGGCGGGGCTGCTCGGAGAGCATCGCGAGAATGAGCAGGCGAAGCTCGCCATAGTCGAACATCCTGCCGCCGTGCCGCCCCCGGCGTCCCCGGCGTTCATGTTCATGTCCATGTTCGTGGTGGTGATGGTGGCCCCGACGGTGCTCGCGCCTATCGCGGAGGGGGTCGGGATGACGGTCGTGACCGTCTCTGTCTGTGTGCTTCATGCCCATGCAAACTATATCGCGATATATCTCAAATCAAGATATATCGAAATTACACTTTGGTAATCTGCGGCGGGAGACTGTCGCCTGCGGGCGGTCTTCAGGCGTTCGCCGCCCGGCCGACGCTCATGCGAATGCAGGACGCTCATTCTGCTCTCGCCTCCTATCCGCATTCCGGCCAAATTCGGCCTTGGGCGCGCCGGATTCGGCAGCGTTCATCGCGGTCGCGTGACTGTGATTCTGGGGGATGATGACGTGAAGAACTATATTGCCGCTGCCCTGATCCTCGCTCCCGGCTTCGCCAGCGCCGCCGAGACCGAGCTTGCCAGCCGGATCGACCGGGTCACGGTCTATCCCGACGGTGCCGTGGTGACGCGGCTCGGCAAGGCGGAGCTGCTGCAGGGCGCCTCTCAGCTCGTATTGCGCGGCCTGCCGGCGACGATCGACCCCGCCTCCTTCCGCGTCGAAGGCAAGGGCAGCGGCGCCTTCTCGGTCGGCGCCGTCGATGTCCGCACCACGCCGGGCGACGCCAGGCCGGTGCTCGATACGGTGCTGGAGGGCAAGCTCAAGGCGCTGCACGACGACAAGGACAGGTTCGAGAGCCAGATCGCCGCGATCGAGGCCAAGCGCGCCACCGTCGAGCGCTTCGCCCAGACCGGACCGGACAAGCTCGGCCCGGATGGCAAGGCTCTGCCCGTCGCCGATTGGCCGGCCGTGTTCGAGGCGATCGGCACCGCACTGGTCAAGGTCCAGGACGAGCTGCGCGGCGTGCGTGGCCGTCTCTCTGATGTCGAGGCCGAGATCGCCGCGCTCGAGGGCGCCCGCCCGCAGACCGGACGCCCCGGCGCGCCGAAGCGCGATGTCGCCATCGCGGTCGAGGCGCCGCAGCCGGTCGCGGCCGAATTCACCGTGAGCTATCGCGTCACCGGTGCGAACTGGACGCCGAGCTATGAGGCACGGCTGACCACCGCGGCCGAGAAGCCGGAGATCGCGCTGACGCGCCGCGCCGAGATCCGCCAGCGTAGCGGCGAGGCCTGGGACGATGTCGCGCTGACACTCTCGACCACGCGCTCGGCCGGCGGCACCCGCGCGCCCGATCTCGCCCCCGTGCAGGTCGCCTTCTTCGAGCCGCCCGCCATCTATGAAAGCCGCTCGCGCGCTCCCGCCGGAATGGCCGCCGCGCGCGCCAAGGCCGAGGCCGAGGCGCTGGCCGCACAGTCGCAGCGTGCGATTTCTCCGGCCCCCGCGCCTGCACGGCCGGCCGAGGTCGAGGTCGCGACGATCGAAGCCGGCGCCTATCAGGCGAATTTCCAGGTCCCCGGCCGCGCCTCGATTCCGCAGGACGGCTCGCCGAAGACCGTGGTCCTCACCCAGCGCAAGGCGGAGGCGACGCTTGCCGCCCGCACCGTGCCCGAGCTGGAGCAGAAAGCCTATCTGGAAGCCGGCTTCGTCCATGAGGAGGAGGCCCCGCTCCTGCCCGGCCGCGTCGCCCTGCATCGCGACGGCACCTATGTCGGCATGGGCCAGTTCGGGCTCGTGGCGCCGGGCGACAAGCTCGAGCTCGGCTTCGGCGCCGACGACCGGATCAAGGTCAGCTACGCCCCGGTGAAGCGCCGCGAGAACGAGCCCGGCTGGCTCGGCCAGAGCCGCACCGACCAGCGCGAGTTCCGCACCGTCGTGAAGAGCCTGCATGCCCGGCCGGTGAAGGTGACGGTGCTGGGGCGAATCCCCTTCTCGGAGAGCACCGCCATCGCGGTCGAGACCATTGCCTCCCAGACCACGCCGCCAACCGAGAAGCAGGTCGGCGACCGCCGCGGCGTCTCGTCCTGGAGCTTCGATCTCGCCCCCGGCGCCGAAAAGGAGCTCAAGCTCGCCTATCGCCTCAAATGGCCTGGTGACCGCGAGCTCTCCTATGACGAGCAGCCGCTGCCCGGTCGGTGAAGCGAGGAAGCGCGAGCCTTCACGTCATTCTCGGGCGAAGCGAAGCGCAGACCCGAGAATCTCCGTCAGAAGGAGGCTCTGGTGCCTCCCCGTCGGGAGATGCTCGGGTCAAGCCCGAGCATGACCGCGCCCCGCCCTGACGGCGTCCTGTCTCAGACCGCCATCTCCACTTCCCGCCCGCGGCCGAGTTCGGCCATCCAGCTCCGGTACTTCGGCTGGATCTTGAGCTGGTGGGCATAATGCCGGCGGAGCGCCTCGGTCAGTCGCCCGTCGCGGCCGAGCTGCTCGTCGGCGAAACCGACCATCACCGAGTTCGGCCAGGCCTGCGGACGGATTTCGCGCAGCCTTTCGAACAGCGCATCCTCGCCCTCGGCCGGATCGGCCTGCGCCATCAGGGTCAGCATCGCCGCTGTCGAGCGCGAGACCCCCATATGGCAATGCACCAGCAGATGGCCCTTCACGCGCCCCGCGGCGGTTTCGCGCAGGCCCTCGCCAAAGCGCAGGACCTCGCCGACATGCTCCGGCGCCGGCATGATCTGGCCGGGGCGCGGATCGATGATGTCATGGAAGCGCAGCGTCACGCGATGGTGCTCGCCATAGGCGCCGAATGCCTCGATCTCGGCACGGTCGGGATCGAGCACCGAGAGCACATGCGTCACCTCGCGGGCGCTGTTGCCCGGCAGCTCCTCGATGCCGCAGATCGTCAGGGTCGAGATGGTCAGGGTCTTCATGGCACGCCTCCGCGATAGGACGGGCGCCATGCTCGGGCGCGGCCCGAACATCTCCTTCAAGAGATTCCCGGGTCTGCGCTCCGCTTCGCCCGAGAATGACGCCCTATCTGTCTTCGTTCACTCGGCCGCGATCGCCCGCAGGCCCTGGCCGAGCTCCTGGTCGACGAGGCCGACCCAGTAGCGCACGCCGTCCGGAATGATCGCGTCGTTGAAGTCGTAGAGCGGCGTATGCAGGCCGACGAAGGAGCCGTCGGGATTGACGCCGTTGCCGATGCGCATGAAGGCGCCCGGCCGCACCAGCATCATCTCGGCGAAGTCCTCGCCGCCGGTGCCCGGCCGCAGCTGGCCGTTGACATGCTCGGCCCCGACCGCGGCGCTCGCCGCCGCAACCGCGACCCGGACCTGCTCGGCCTCGTTGACCAGCGGGCTCGTGCCGCGATGGTAATGGGCTTCGGCCCTGCAGCCCCAGGCCTGCGCCGTCGCCGCCGCGAGTTCGGCGATGCGCCGCTCGACGGTGTCGCGCACCTCCTGCGAATAGGTCCGCGCCGTGCCGCCGATGACGAGTTCGGAAGGGATGACGTTCGAGGCGTTGACGTCACCGCCATGGATATAGCCGACGCTGATCACGGCCGTGTCGAGGGGCGCGACGTTTCGGCCGACGATGCCCTGCAGGCCGAGCACGAAATGCGCCTGCGCATAGGTGATGTCGGTGGAGCGATGCGGCTGCGAACCGCCATGGCCGCCGAGACCATGGAAGGTGACCTTCCATGAATCCGCCGCCGCGAGGAACGGGCCGACGGTGGTGCCGAAGCTGGAGGCCGGCATCCCCGGCGTGTTGTGCAGCCCATAGATCGCATCGCAGGGGAAGCGATCGAACAGCCCATCCGCCAGCATGGCGTTGGCGCCACCGCGGCCTTCCTCGGCCGGCTGGAAGATCAGGTTTACGGTGCCGGCGAAATCCCGGTTCTCGGCGAGGTACTGCGCGGCCGCGAGCAGCATCGTGGTGTGCCCGTCATGGCCGCAGGCATGCATCCGGCCGTGATTGCGCGAGGAATAGGGAAGGTTGGTGGTCTCCTCCAGCGCCAGGCAGTCCATGTCGGCGCGCAGGCCGATGGCGCGTTCGCCCGGCTGGGTGCCGCGGATGACGCCGACGACACCGGTCTTGCCGACCGCCTCCGTGACCTCGACGCCCCATTCGCGCAGCTTGTCGGCGACGAGCTTGGCGGTGCGCACCTCTTCCAGGCCGAGTTCGGGATGGGCGTGGATGTCGCGGCGGATCGCCGTGAACGCGGCATGGTGTTGGCCGAGCCAGTCGTCGAGCTTGGTCATGATCGATGAAATCCCCTCTCCTGCGGGCTGTGACGCCCGACCCAGCTATTACGCCCGATTGCGGCAGCATGACCGTGCAAATGCTACAGATCGACCATGCCGCAGCAGACTGGCCTGCGAATGAAACCGGCTCCGCAACCTCAATCCTTCTTCGCGGGTGCAGACTTCTCTCGTGATTCCCTGATCCGTCCACCGGCGTGCTCGACAGCCTGCTCGGTCCGCGCGTCGATCATCGGCTGATCGGGATCATCCGGGCAATCGCGGCCCGTCTGCAGGCAATCCGTCTGGATCAGCGGCTGCCGACGCTCGACCCTGTTGATCATCTGGCAGCGCCGGAAATTGTCTTCGAAATCAGTGTCGGCCAGCGTCCCGTCGACCATGATCGTGCCTGCCCTGACGACGGCCTTGGCGGTCCCTGCCCCGGTTTCGACGATCATGGATCGCAGCGCGATCCCGGCAAGCTGACAAGCATTGAGCCTGAGCGCGATGGTCTGGCCGGGAGGACCGGCGGCATCGCGCAGGAAGCGGTCTCTCAAGGCTGCGATATGGGGACCGTCCTCAGCGCGAATTCTGGCCGCCATTGCCTTCACCACGCCGGGCTTCGAACGGGTCACCGCCTCGGCGAACTCGACCTGCATCCGTATCGTCAGCGCGTGGTCGCCCATGCGCTCCAGGAAAGCCGGGTCGGGAATCTCCTGCGAACGCCCTGGCGAAACTCCAAGCATCGCGGCGAGGGCGAGTGGCAGGGACCAGGCCTTTGCCGGGCAGCCTCTGTCTTGGATCTGAACAGCCATCGCGGCCTTGTCGCAGAACGGTATTCCCGCAGCAAGGCCGGGTGGATCGGCACCGGTCCTAACCATTTCGCCCCGGCGGGCCTCATCGGGCACATGCCGAAAAACTTGACCTGCGCGCCCTATTGGCCCATGAGGGCTTGCAAGGACCTGCCCCGAAACCCCGGCCTTGCGCCGGGGTTTTGCATTTGCGCGGGCCGCTTGCACAGGCAACGCGGTACAACAGCAGGGACACATCGCTCATGGCGAATGTTGTGGTGGTCGGCGCCCAGTGGGGCGACGAGGGCAAGGGCAAGATCGTCGACTGGCTGTCGAGCCAAGCCGATGTCGTGGTCAGGTTCCAGGGCGGCCATAATGCCGGCCATACCCTCGTCATCGACGGGGTCACCTACAAGCTCTCGCTGCTGCCCTCCGGCATCGTCCGTCCGGGCAAGCTCTCGGTCATCGGCAACGGCGTCGTCGTCGATCCCTGGCATCTCGTCGAGGAGATCGGCCGGCTGCGCGCCCAGGGCGTCGCGATCTCGCCGGATAACCTTCGCATCGCCGACAACGCCACGCTGATCCTGCCGCTGCACCGCGAGCTCGACCATTTCCGCGAGACCTCGAATGCCGGCATGAAGATCGGCACGACCAAGCGCGGCATCGGCCCGGCCTATGAGGACAAGGTCGGCCGCCGCGCCATCCGCGTCATCGACCTCAAGGATCCTGCGCTGCTCGAAGCCAAGATCGAGCGGCTGCTGGCCCATCACAACGCGCTGCGCCGCGGGCTGGGCATCGGCGAGGTCGACGCCAAGGAGCTGCTGACCCAGCTCAAGGCGATCGCCACCGAGGTGCTGCCCTATGCCGACACGGTCTGGGCACTGCTCGATGCGCAGCGCCGCGCCGGCAAGCGCATCCTGTTCGAAGGCGCTCAGGGCGCGCTGCTCGACGTCGACCACGGCACCTATCCCTTCGTCACCTCCTCGAACATCGTCGCCGGCCAGGCCGCAACCGGCTCGGGTCTCGGCCCCTCCGCCGTCGGCTATGTGCTCGGCATCGCCAAGGCCTATACGACCCGCGTCGGCGAAGGCCCCTTCCCGACCGAGCTCTTCGACGAGATCGGCGAACTGATTGGCCAGAAGGGCAAGGAGTTCGGCGTCGTCACCGGCCGCAAGCGGCGCTGCGGCTGGTTCGACGCTTGCCTGGTGCGCCAGACGGTCAAGACCTCCGGCATCGACGGCATCGCCCTGACCAAGCTCGACATTCTCGACGGCTTCAAGGAGATCAAGGTCTGCGTCGGCTACAAGCTCGACGGGCAGATCCTCGAACACCTGCCGGCCGGCCAGGCCGACCAGGCCCGCGTCGAGCCGATCTACGAGACCATCGAAGGCTGGGATGGCTCGACCGCCAACGCCCGCTCCTGGGCCGATCTTCCGGCGCAGGCGATCAAATATGTCCGCCGCATCGAGGAGCTGATCGGCGCCACCGTCGCCGTGCTTTCGACCAGCCCGGAGCGCGACGACACGATCCTCGTCCACAATCCGTTCGAAGGGTGACCTTGCCCTTCGAGGGTTGACGCGGCCCGTCATCAGCGACAAGTGAGGCCAATGGCCGATTTCTACCCGATCCTGGCGCGTGCCGTCGCCGGGCTGCCCGACAACTCTGCCGAGACGCGCCGCTCCATCTACGACCGGGCGCGGACGGCCCTCGTCGCACAGCTGCGTGGTCTCGACCCGCCGCTGAGCGAGGCCGAGATCATGCGCGAGCGCCTGGCGCTCGACGAGGCGGTCGCGCGGATCGAGGCGGATTACGAGGTGGCACCGGCCGAGCAGCCGGTCACCGAAGGTCCGGTGATTCGCCCCATCGAGGCTCCCCCGCAGCCGCCGCGCCCGCCCGAGCCCAAGAAGCAGCCGGCATTCGCGCCGCTTCCCGCGGCCACTGGCGAGGACGAAGGCGAGCCGCTGCCCGAGCCGGCCCAGCCGCAGGTCGCCCGCCCACGCGTTCAGCCGCCGCGCGAATCGCGGGTGAAGCCCGGCCATATCCGCTCCGCCGTCGTCGGCGGTGTCGTCGCGATCGCGGTCGCGGCGATCGCGGCCACCGCCATCTATGTCCACAAGCTAAAGCCGCAGGACGCGGCCCGCCCGAACGGCGAGGCAGCGACCCAGCAGGCACAGCCGGCGCAGCCCGAGGGCAACGGCAAGATCGCCGACCGCGTGGGCGAGCCCGGCGCTCCGGCCCAGGGCCGGACCGGCGGCAATACCGCGAGCAATTCCCCGGGCGTCCCGGTGCCGCAGCCGGGCGGCGCGATCGCCGTCGCCCAGCGCGCCATCCTCTACA
The DNA here is from genome assembly GCF_052114025.1 of Allobosea sp. RAF48. Taxonomy (NCBI): domain Bacteria; kingdom Pseudomonadati; phylum Pseudomonadota; class Alphaproteobacteria; order Hyphomicrobiales; family Alloboseaceae; genus Allobosea; species Allobosea sp. RAF48. Next base: position 269,012 of record NZ_JBFRDZ010000013.1, on the reverse strand, counting down.
CCGAGTCTCCCGAGAACCCGCAGCAGCCGCGCGCCGTCACCGGCCGCGTCTTCTGGCGCCTCGACAGCGAGAGCGCCGGCCAGGGCCGCCCGGTCGAGACGATCGTGCGCGCGACCGTCGAGATTCCCGATGCCGGGCTCAATCTCGACTTCACCATCCGCCGCAACACGGATTCCGCCTTCCCCGCCTCGCACATCATCGGGCTGCGCTTCACCGCGAGCGGCGACCCCGCGACGCAGGCGATCAAGGAAATCGGCGTGCCGCAGTTCAAGACCGAGGAAGGCGAGCGCGGCGCGCCGCTCTCGGCCATCAACTCGGCACTGGGGGACAACCTCTTCGTCGCCGCGCTGTCGAACGTGCCCGTCGAGGTCGAGCGCAACATCGACCTGATCCTGAACCGCAGCTGGATCGATATCCCCGTGCTGTTCACCTCCGGCCGGCGCGGCATCATCACCTTCGAGAAGGGCGTCTCCGGCAGCCAGACCCTCGCCGACGCCTTCGGCCGCTGGCGGTAGGCGAAGCACGAACCGCCGTCGGTCTCAGGGCCGGCCGGAGATCTGTCTCTGGGATCGGTGACTAGGACGCTTCCGTCATGGTCGGGCTTGTCCCGACCATGCATGCCTTCCTGAATCGAGCGCGGTGTTCGAGACGTGGATGCTCGCCATAAGGGCAAGCATCCCGGCGCTTTCTTCAGATTGCTGGGAGACGTTCAGCTCTTCCGCTGCGCCGCGAATTGCGCGGCCGCGCGGAGCACATCCGCCTCCGGGCCAAAACCCGCCAGCGCGGCCACTGCCGCCTCGCTCAGCCGGTCGCGCTCGCGCTTGGCGCCGTCGAGGCCGAGCGCGCCGATCAGCGTCGCCTTGCCCTTGTCCTCGTCCTTCGCCGTCGCCTTGCCCATCTGGCCGGCGTCGGATTCGACATCGAGGATGTCGTCGGCGACCTGAAAAGTCGCGCCGAGCGCCCGGCCATATTGACCGAGCGCGGCGAGCGCCTCGGCATCGGCGCCGCCCAGCCGCGCACCGATCTCGACGCTTGCCGCCAGCAAGGCGCCGGTCTTCATCGCCTGGAGCTGGCGGATTGCCGCCTCCGAAAGCGAGCCACGCTGCGCCTCGAAACGCCCCTCGGCTGCGAGGTCGAGCATCTGGCCGCCGACCATGCCGCCGAGCCCGGAGGCACGCGCCAGCGTGCTCACCAGCGCGGCTCGCACGGCGCCGTCGGGATGGGTCGCCGCGTCGGCGAGAACCTCGAAGGCCAGCGTCAGCAGCGCGTCCCCTGCGAGGATCGCGGTCGCTTCGTCGAAGGCCTTGTGCACAGTCGGGCGGCCGCGGCGCAGATCGTCGTCGTCCATCGCCGGCAGGTCGTCATGGACCAGCGAATAGCAGTGCAGCAGCTCGACGGCCGCGCCCGCCCGCAATCCGTGCTCCGGCGCGGCGCCAAGGAGCCGTGCCGTCTCGACCGTCAGGAACGGCCGCAGCCGCTTGCCGCCGCCGAGCGCGCCGTGACGCATCGCCGCAACGAGGCGCTGCGGCCGGGCGATCTCGCCTTGGGCCGGCTCGGACGCGAGCAGCGCCGCGAGCAGCGTCTCGATGGCCTCGGCATTCTGCGCGAGGCGCCGGTCGAGATCGCCATGGCTGGCCGGAGTGGTGACGGAACTCATGCGCGGATCTCGCGTTCGCTGCCGGGACGGGGGCCTTGCCGGACGATGGCGGCATCGTCAAGCTGCGCCGCCATGACGCAGGACATCACGGATCGGCCAATCGACCGACGAGGAGGGCGAAGCAACGTGCTGGGCAGGTTCATCGGCCTCTGTGTCAGGCTCGCCTGCTGGCTGCTTCTCCTCCTCGCCGTGGCAATCCTGCTTTACCGGGTCGTGCCCGTACCTTCGACGCTCATGCTCGCCCGCTGGCTGACGCTGCGCCCTGTCGAGCGTGAATGGGTGCCGCTGGCGCAGATCTCGCCCAATCTGATCCGCGCCGTCATCGCGGCCGAGGACCAGCGCTTCTGCAGCCATCGCGGCGTCGACTGGATTGAGCTCAACGCGGTGCTGGACGACGAGGACGGCCCCAGCCGCGGCGCCTCGACGCTGACCATGCAGACCGCCAAGAACGTCTTCCTCTGGCCCGGCCGCTCCTATATCCGCAAGGGGCTGGAGATTCCGCTGGCGCTGGCGATCGACTTCGCCTGGGGCAAGCAGCGCGTGATCGAGGTCTATCTCAACGTCGCCGAGTGGGGCCACGGCCTGTTCGGCGCCGAGGCCGCCGCTCAGCGCTATTTCGGCAAGTCCGCCGCGCGACTCAGTCCGGCGGAAGCGGCGCGGCTGGCGGCAGCGCTGCCGAATCCCCTGCTGCGCGATCCGGGGCGGCCGAACCGGGGACTGCAATCGGCCGCCGCGCGCACCCAGCGCCGGCTCGGGCAGCTCGGATCGCTCGGAGATTGCGCGCTTCCCGACTGATCTCGCCGTCATTCCGAAGAAATCCGGATTCCGCTCTAGCCATCGCCGCCACGACGGTGTATGGGCAACGCCTCACGAGATTGATCCGTCGCCGTGGCGGAGGCGTGGCCTTATGGCCTGCGTTCGAACGGCGGCACGATGGAGAGTACAATGGCCGTTCCGAAGAGAAAGACGTCGCCGTCGAAGCGTGGCATGCGCCGGTCGGCCGACGCGCTGAAGCAGCCCACCTATATCGAGGACAAGAACTCGGGCGAGCTGCGCCGTCCGCACCATGTCGATCTGAAGAGCGGCATGTATCGCGGCCGTCAGGTCCTCAAGGTCAAGACCGAAGCCTGAGCGGGATGCGGCAGCGATGCCGCTCCAGCGACGATAAATGCGAACCGGCCGCGAGGCCGGTTTTTCTTTGCGCGCTTTCCGTCAGGCCCGGGGGCGCGAGCGAGGCCGCGGCCACCTGCCCCTCGGCAGAAGCTGCGCCGCCGCCCGGTAGCACCCCGCAGCCGATTGCGGCGTGGTGATCGCCTTCCGCGCGAAAGGGCCGATCTCGGCCCGGGCCGCCGCCGCCTGCAGCAGCAGCAGCGCAGATGCCTCGACGGGAGCAGCATCCCGCCCCGGCCAAACTCCGGCCTCCACCATGTCTCACTCCGGCACAAACTCGATGTGACGGCGTGCAGGTTGCAATCCGGTGGCCAGCCTTAACGGCGCGTTAATCAAAATTGCCGCATCGTTTCGAGGCACTTCCCACCATCCGGACGGGCGACGAAGCACCAGAACGGCGCTGCGTGGCCATCCCTCTGAGGCCGAGCGATGCCCACCCCTTCGATCTTCAGCTTCCAGAACGGCGGCCCGGTCGACCCCCGCAGCATCCTCTCCTCGATCGGCGAAGTGGTTTACGGCTGGGATGTCCAGAGCGACACGCTCACCTGGGGCCCGAATGTCGGCGAGGTCCTGGGCCCGCTCCCGGCACAGACCCTGGCACGCGGCCTCGCCTTCGCCGGGCTCGTCGAACCCGGCAGCGGTCCGAGCCGCTACGATGCGATCTTCGGCTCGAGCGAGCGTGACCAAGGCGACGGCGTGATCTATCGGACCCGCTATGCCGTCGACCTCGCCGGCCGCAAGATGTGGGCCGAGGATACCGGCCGCTGGTTCGCCGGGACCGATGGCCGCCCGGCGCGCGCGCACGGCATCCTCAGGCTCGAGCGCGCCGCACGGGCGGACGAGCTTGAACGCCTCGGYAACGAACTCTGCGACCGCCCCGCCCTGCTGGAGCGCATCGACGCGGCGCTCAAGGAGCATCCGCCGGCCGAACGCCCCGTCGTGATCCTGGTGGCGGCGATCGACGAGCTCGCGCGCCTCAATGACGATTTCGGCCATGAGGCGACCGACGAGATCATCAGCACCGTGCATGAGCGGCTGCGCTCGGTCACGCGCCGTCGGGACCATCTCGTCCGCTATGCCGGCAACAGCTTCGCCATCCTGCTCGTGGGCTGCCCGCAGGACCAGATCGAATCGGCCGCGCGGCGCTTCATCAAGATCGTTGCCCAATCGGCGATCGAGACCGCGCGCGGCATTGCGCTCGTGCGTCTGCGCGTCGGCGCCGCCAGCGCGCCGGAGCTGGGAACCCATGCCGGCTCGCTGCTGACCGCAGCCGAGGGCGCTCTGGCCGCGGCCCGCGCCGGCGCCATCGACACCGCCGTCACCGCCAAGCCGCGCCCCCGCCGCGAAGCCGCGTCCGATCAGGTCGGTTTCGACGTGCAGGCCATCGCGGCCTTGAACGAGAGGCGCGTGCAGCTCGCCCTGCAGCCCGTGGTCAGGGCCGGCTCGCGCGAACCCGCCTTCCACGAGGCGCTGCTGCGGGTCGGCCAGGGCGAGACCGGGCTCTACTTCTCCTCGGCCGAGCTGATCCCCATGCTGGAGCGGCGCGGCCTCGTGCGGCTCTTCGACCATCGCGTGCTCGAGCTCGCCATGGAAATGCTGCGCGACGACCCCGCTCTGGTGCTGTCGGTCAACGTCTCTCCCCGCTCGCTGACCGATCCGGAATGGTTCGATGCCTTCGTGGCCCGCACGGCCGCCGCCAGCAGCGAGACCTCACGCCTCATCGTCGAGGTCACGGAGACCGCGACGATCGAGAACCCCATGCGGGTCGCGAAGCTGCTCGGGGGCATAAAGGCGCAAGGCGCGCGTATCGCGATCGACGATTTCGGCGCCGGCCACACCTCGCTGCGCCATCTGCGCGCCTTCCCGATCGACATCCTGAAGATCGACGGGGCCTTCACCCAGAATCTGCGCCGTTCGACCGACGACCGCTTCTATGTCCGCACGCTCATCGATCTCGCCGGCCATCTCGGCGTCGAGACGGTGGCGGAGTGGGTCGACGACGAGATGCAGGCCGCCATGCTGCGCGACTGGGGCGTCACCTATCTGCAGGGACATCTCGTCGGCCGCGCCGAGCTGCATGTGCCGGTTCAGGAGGCGCGCCGGAAGATCGCGGCGGGCTAAGGCGGCCGCCGGTTCGAGCACGCTCCAGCGCGTCGCGGCTCGATGACCGCTTGCGACCCGATCTGGACCGCCGCCATGTCCGCTTCTGATACCTGAAGCGGCGCGACTGATTGGGCGCTTGTGAGCACTTGGACGTTCGCCCTTGCAGCCGCCACGTCGGGGGCGGCGCCGGTCACCTGATCCACGGACAATTCCAGGCGAAACGCATTCAAACGAGCCGCGTTTCAGATGCAGGAGCCTGCACCAGCAGGTTTGTCGTTGCCGCTTTTCAAAAGGCCGACCGTCGGTGGATTCGTAACCGGTGGGATTCGAGAAAAGCCGGTCGCGATTGTCGCGAAATGGCAAGACAGGCGGTCGCCTATGCTGGCAATGGTCGCAGAAGTTCGCCCACTGGTCGGAGACCGATCAGCCGGGTGAAGAGACGGCTTTCTCGATCGCTCCGCCTCTCGGATTGTTGCTCAGGCTGTCGGGGCACACGCCTTCGCGGGGGGGGCGCTGTGGGCGGGAAATTCCAAGGGGCAGCAGTGCGCTATCTCGTTGTTGGATTGGTTTCGGCATCATTGCACCTGCTTGCCCGGGCCTCCGGTCGTCCGCTGCCCGCCGTGCCGCCGGCTCCCGTCCTCGCGTCCGAACCGAGCGCCTCGGTCGCCGGCGATGTCTGAGTGCAGCGAAGACCGAGGAAGCAGGCCCAGTCTCGGGTTACGCCGCCGAGGCCGCAGCTTCATCCGGGCAGAAACGGGCGCCCCTCCGGTGCATGGCGTCCAAAACATTCTCCTTGCTGAACAACCGTTGAGCGCGGACAGACTAATGTCGTCCACTTATACCCGAGACTGAGATCATGGCTGCCGATTCAAGGACTGACGAGCTCGAGGTTGCAACCGCGATGCTCCACCGTTTCTCCATGCTGATCGAGAACGGCCTGACGGCAAGACTGTCAGGCTGGTTCTCTTCTGGTGGCGCATGGCACGATTTCATCCAAGGACTCAAAGCCGCTGGTTATGGTCCCGCATTGCTGGCTCTCGGCATTGCAGCGATTTGCCTGGTTGCCACTGTTGCAACGGCAGCGGTCGCCAGATCGATCATCAGCAAATTCAAGGCCAGGCCGCTTCTGTCTGCGATCACCTGGTTCGCGGCCGCCTTGCTGGTGATACTCGCGTCCTGGGTCCTGCTGCTGAGTCTCATCAGCGATTCAGTGCTCCGCCGCGCCTTGCTGAACTGCGTCGTGATCTCGGCCATGGCGACGATGATATGCTTGCCGTTGACCACTGGTCGCAGGTCGATCTTCTGGCGCTGGCGGCGCGATCTCGCGGTCGCGATCGGCATCGCGGCTGGCGGCTTGGTCGTACTGGCGTGCCTGCGCGTATGGCAGGCGGCCGATCCGCTGCGCGACCTCTTCGCAACATTCGCGGTGTCTTTGCCTTTCACCGTTCTGGTCGCAACGGCATATCTTCGTCATCGCCGGCTGGTGACGAGGACCCTGTCCTTCGGCAGCAAGGCAGGATCCCTCCGCCGGAAGCTGGCCGCAATCTGGCCCTGGCTCGTGGTGGCGGTTGTCATACTCGCCTTCGTCTTCATCCAACTGGACTTGACGATCGGACGGCCGACGCGGGGCGGACTGCTGCTGCTTTCGCTTCTTCTCGTTCTCGCCGGGCCTCATCTCGACGTGGCCATCGAAAGACGAAGCTGGCAGGCGGTTCGATCGCAGGGAGGCGAACTGACAGGCGCGCTGTGGCGCACTTTCCGCATTGTGGTCGCCTCGTCGATTCTCGCGGTACTGGCGATCCTCTGGCTCCTGCCCATTCTGGATGTCGTCGGCATTTCGCGGGGCACTGTCTTGCTGAAGGCCGCCGAGATTCTCATGCTCGTGCTGGTCATTGCCTTCTGCTGGAACTGGGTGGCCATCATGGCCGCGCGCATCAGACCTCGTGCTCCGGGCGATCCGCAGGTCGCCACCGCGGTGGTCGGTACGCGGCTAACCACCGTCGGCCCGCTGCTCGTGGGTCTCACCAAGGCCGCGCTTCTGACGCTGGGGGCTCTGACCGTCTTGGTCATGCTGGGCATCAATGTCTGGCCGCTGATCACCGGCCTCTCGATCTTCGGCCTGGCGATTGGCCTCGGCTCCCAGACACTGGTCAAGGATGTGGTGGCCGGTCTGTTCTTCCTCGTCGATGATGCCTTCCGCCACGGCGAATACATCGAGACTTCGGGAGCCAAGGGCACCGTCGAGCGAATCTCGTTGCGATCCGTCTCCTTGAGGCACCCGCGCGGTCCGGTTGCGACAATCCCCTTTGGGCAGATCGGGAAGATTCAGAACTTCAGCCGCGAATGGGTCATAGAGAAGATGCTGTTCCGGGTTGCTTTGGACACCGATGTCGAAGCCGTGCGAAAGCTGTTCAAGAAGATCGGGCAGGAGGTCGCGGCGGATCCGGAACTCAACGCCGATCTCCTGGAGCCGTTCAAGAGCCAGGGCATTGCCGCGCTCGAGGAAGGCACTCTGGTGATCCGCGGCAAGTACAAGGCCCGGGCCGGACGTCAATTCCAGATCCGCAAGGCGATCCTTTCCAAGGTCCGGATCACGCTGGCGGAGAACGATATCAAACTGGTGCCCAAGCCGCTTCACGTGCCGCAGATGGGTGGCTGACGTTCGGCTATCTCAAAGCGTCGAGCGGGCAGCAAATGTCCGCTCCCGATCGAACCGAGACACTCGCCGCATTCCCCCATGACCCAATAAAAAGCCGCGCCCTCTCCAGCGAGGGCGCGGCTCAAAATCGTCAGGATCGGCTCAGCGCGTGCGGGACAGCTTGTCGAGGCGCTCGCGCATCTCATTGAGCTCGCGCTTGAGATCGGTGATCTCGTTCCCCCCGGGCTGGGCCGCCGGCTTGGCGCCTTCGGCCTCCTGGCGGGCCTGGGCCGCGGCGGTGAACGGGTTGAACAGCCGGAACGCCTCGGTGAAAATCTGCATGTTAGCGCGCGTCTGCGCCTGGATGGCGTCGAGCGCATTGCCGCCGAAGGCCGTGCCGCCGAAGGCCTTCGCCATCTGCTCGCGGTACTTGTTCTGCTCCTGGGTGAAATTCTCCATCGAGAATTCGAGGTAGCGCGGCACCAGCGCCTGCATGCTGTCGCCATAGAAGCGGATGAGCTGCCGCAGGAAAGCGATCGGCAGCAGGTTCTGCCCGTCCTTGGCTTCCTCGTCGAAGATGATCTGCGCCAGCACCGATCGCGTAATGTCCTCCCCGGATTTGGCGTCGTAGACGGCGAAATCCTCGCCCGCACGCACCAGACCGGCAAGATCCTCCAAGGTGACGTAGGAGCTGGTACCCGTGTGGTAAAGACGCCGGTTGGCGTATTTCTTGATTACGGTCGGTTCTTTTTCGCTAGCCATCGGTCCTACTTGACGTTGTTCCGCGGCCACGGTTGATTCCGGCGTGCTCGGCGGAGCGGTCTCCCTGACCCGACGATAGCCTGTCGGTGCTGCACCGCAAGCTCTTTGAGCGCCCGCCGCAAAAATCTGTCGGAAGTGAGGCGCCGGCCGCCGCTTTCTCCCTTGCCCACACCGCGGCACATCGGCCCTCTGTTTCGGATTCGCCCTTCGCCCGTCTTGACGGCGTCGCAGCAGGCTTCGAAGGTGGTGGGGAATGGTGCACCGGCGAGAGCGGTGCAGCAGCAACAACAAGTGAGGACCCTCTCATGGCAGATTCGGATATCGTGATCGTCGGCGCGGCCCGTACCGCCGTCGGCGCTTTCAACGGCGCTTTCGCCAACACGCCCGCCCATGAGCTCGGCGCCGCCGCGATCAAGGAGGCGCTGAGGCGCGCCAAGGTCGAGGGCGGCGAGGTCGACGAGGTCGTGCTGGGCCAGGTGCTCGCCGCCGGCCAGGGCCAGAACCCGGCGCGGCAGGCCGCGATGGCCGCCGGCATCCCGCAGGAAAAGACCGCCTGGGGCCTCAACCAGCTCTGCGGCTCGGGCCTGCGCACCGTCGCCATCGGTCTCCAGCAGATCGCCAACGGTGACGCGGACATCATCGTCGCGGGCGGCATGGAATCGATGTCGCTTGCCCCGCACGCCTCCCACCTGCGCAACGGCACCAAGATGGGCGACACCAAGTTCGTCGACACCATGATCAAGGACGGGCTCTGGGACGCCTTCCACGGCTACCACATGGGCACGACCGCCGAGAACGTCGCGACCAAGTACCAGATCAGCCGCGAGGAGCAGGACCGCTTCGCCGTCGGCTCGCAGAACAAGGCCGAGGCCGCGCAGAAGGCCGGCAGGTTCAAGGACGAGATCGTCCCGTTCACCATCTCGACGCGCAAGGGCGACATCATCGTCGACAGTGACGAGTATCCGCGCCACGGCGCCACGCTCGAGGCCATGGCCAAGCTGAAGCCCGCCTTCTCCAAGGACGGCACGGTGACCGCCGGCAACGCCTCCGGCATCAATGACGGCGCCGCCGCGCTCGTCATCATGACCGCCAAGGAAGCGGCCCGCCGCGGCCTCACCCCGCTTGCGCGCATCGCCTCCTGGGCGACCGCCGGCGTCGACCCCGCGATCATGGGCACCGGCCCGATCCCCTCGACGCGCAAGGCGCTGGAGAAGGCCGGCTGGAAGGTCGGCGACCTCGATCTCGTCGAGGCCAACGAGGCCTTCGCGGCGCAGGCCCTGGCGGTCAACAAGGACCTCGGCTGGAACCCGGACATCGTCAACGTCAATGGCGGCGCCATCGCGATCGGTCATCCGATCGGCGCCTCCGGCGCGCGCGTGCTGGTGACGCTGCTGCACGAGATGGCCAGGCGCGACGCCAAGAAGGGCCTCGCCACGCTCTGCATCGGCGGCGGCATGGGCGTCGCCATGGCCGTGGAGCGCTGAGGAGAGCGCCCGGCGATGGCGAAGCGCACGACGCTCTATCGCTATCTCACCGGCCCCGATGACGCCTCGTTCTGTCATCGGGTCAGCGAAGCGCTGAGCCTCGGCTGGTCGCTTTACGGCCAGCCTGCCCTGACCTTCGACGCGGTCCAGGGCCGTGTCGTCTGTGGTCAGGCCATCATCAAGGACGTGGACGTGCCCTACGCGCCCACGCTGAAACTGTCCGAACAATGACGGCAGCAAGCCGCGCAGGGTTTCACAAAGAGGGAGAATGGCTATGACGAAAGTGGCGCTGGTTACGGGGGGCTCGCGCGGCATCGGCGCTGCGATCTCGAAAGGCCTGAAGGCGGCCGGCTACCATGTGGCGGCGAGCTATGCCGGCAATGATGAGGCGGCGACCAAGTTCACCGCCGAGACCGGCATCAAGACCTATAAATGGGACGTCTCGGACTATGATTCCTGCGTCGCCGGCATCGCCAAGGTCGAGGCCGAGCTCGGCCCGGTCGACGTGCTCGTCAACAATGCCGGCATTACGCGCGACGGCATGTTCCACAAGATGACCAAGGATCAGTGGGACGCCGTCATCAACACCAACCTCAACTCGCTCTTCAACATGACCCGCCCGGTCTGGGAGGGCATGCGCGCCCGCAAGTTCGGCCGCGTCATCTGCATCTCGTCGATCAACGGCCAGAAGGGCCAGATGGGCCAGGTCAACTACTCCGCCGCCAAGGCCGGCGACATCGGCTTCGTCAAGGCGCTGGCGCAGGAGGGCGCACGGGCCGGCATCACGGTGAACGCGATCTGCCCCGGCTACATCGCGACCGAGATGGTCAAGGCGATCGACCCGGCCGTGATCGAGAAGTCGATCCTGCCGCATATCCCGGTCGGGCGCCTCGGCGAGCCCGAGGAGATCGCGCGGGCGGTCGTGTTCCTGGCCAGCGACGATGCCGGCTTCATCACCGGCTCCACCGTCTCGGCCAATGGCGGCCAGTACATGGCCTGAAGCTTGCGCCGCCGTCCGGCAACGGACGGCGGGCTGCCTTCCTCTGCTCAGGCCATGGCCGGGCGGGGCGTTCCGTCGATCTCGGTCGCCTCCGGCTCCTGCGCGATCGGCGGATTGAGCGGGTCGATGACCTCGAAGGGCCGCCCGACCTTGTCGGGCGCCTCCCGCATGCGGATGCGCAGGCCTGCGATCGCTGCCAGCACCAATGCGCACGCTGCCATGAAATAGAGCAACCCGTTGATATCGAAGCGCGCCATGATGCCGGCCCCGACCAGCGGCCCGAGCGCCGAGCCGAAGCCGCTGACCAGGATCAGCCGCCCGCTCACCGCCACCACGCGGTCGGCCGGCATCCGGTCCAGCGCATGGGCGACGCAGACCGGATAGAGCGTCGACATGAAGCCGCCGAGCAGCGCCGCGACCGGAAGCACCGTGACGAGGGAGCGCGGCATCGCCAGCAGCAGCACGACGGCCCCTGCGTAGCCGACGGCAAGCCCCGCCAGCACGAGGCGGCGGTCGTGGCGATCCGAAAGCCGGCCGACCGGCACCTGCAGCGCCAGCCCGCCGAGCACCGCGACCAGCATGAACAGCGCGATGGTCTGCTGCGGGATGCCGTTGCTCAGCATCCAGGCCGGCACCAGCGCATAGAACGAGCTGGTGATGATGCCGCTGACGATGCAGCCGATGACGGAAATCGGCGCCTGCCGTGAGAGCTCGCCATAGCGCAGCGTCGCTTCCGAGGCGAGGCCCGGCGCCTCCGCCCGCATGGTGCTGACCATGACCAGCGCCAGCGCGAAGAGGGCGATGACGACCTGGAACGCCCCGGCAGAGTCGATCGAGAGGCCGACGATGGCGAGCTGGCCGATGGCCAGCGCCAGGAAGGTGCCGACCATATAGGTCGAGAAGACCCGCCCGCGCTGGTCCGGCAGAGCCTTCGCGTTGAGCCAGCTTTCCGTGGTCACGAAGAGCCCCACGCAGCCGAGGCCGATCACCATCCGGCTGGCCGCCCAGACCAGCACCGAGGTCCAGAGCGGCATCAGTGCGGTCGCGACGACCACGATCCCGGCGAAGGCCGCATAGGCGCGGATATGGCCGACACGCTGGATTACCCCGCCGCTGGTCACGGCGCCGATGGTGAAGCCGACGAAATAGGCGCTGAGCACGATGCCGGTCGCGGTCGCGCCGAAATCCTCGAGCGTCACGCGCAGCGACAGGAAGGTGTTGAAGAAGCCGTTCGCGAGCTGCACCAGGCTCGTCGCGGCGATCAGTGTTCCGATCTGAAGCAGCATCGGCCAACCTCTCCGCAGCGGCCGTCGCATCGGCCGGACAGCCGTCAGCGCTAGCGAGGGAATGTGGGCTCAATGCGTCAAGGCCGCCGGTGACTGCCGGCGGCCTTGGGGAAAGCAGGGTGGCGCGGTGACCGCTCAGGCGTGGCGCTTGCCCTTGGGCAGCAGGAAGGTCAGCAGGCCCACGGCCGGCAGCCAGGCGCAGATCTTGAAGACCTGGATGATGCCGATCTGGTCGGCGAGTGCGCCGATCCCGGCCGCGGCGATGCCGCCGAGCCCGAACGACAGGCCGTAGAACAGCCCGCCGACGAGGCCGACGCGGTGCGGCACGAGGTCGATCGCGTAGATCAGGATCGCCGAGAAGGCGCTCGCCATGACGAAGCTGATGATGACGCTGAGCACGCCGGTCCAAAACAGGTCGGCATAGGGCAGCACCAGCGCGAAGGGCAGCGAGCCCAGGATCGACAGCCAGATCACCCGGTCGCGGCCGATACGGTCGCCGATCATGCCGCCGAGGATGACGCCCGCCGCGCCGACGACGAGATAGAGGAACAGCATGATCTGCGAGACCTGCAGCGTGATGCCGAAGCGCTCGATCAGGTAGAAGGTGTAGTAGGAGGTGAAGGCGGCAGTGTAGCCGTTCTTCGAGATCAGCAGCAGAACAAGGACGGCCATCGCCAGCAGCACGCGGCCATGCGGCAGGCCGTGATCCGCAATCTCCTCGGCATGCACCGGGGACGACTTCTGCTCGCGCCGCATCGCCGAATAGCGCGAGCCGAGCCAGCCCATCACCAGCATCGCCACCAGCACGACGCCCGAGAACCAGGACAGGCTCTCCTGCCCCCGCGGCACCACGATCATCGCCGCCAGCAGCGGGCCGATAGCGTAGCCGATATGGCCGCCAACCTGGAAGACGCCCTGCGCCAGCCCCTGCCGGCCGGCGGCCGCGTGGCGCGCCATGCGGGTCGCCTCGGGATGGAATACGGCCGAGCCCAGGCCGATCATCGCCGCGCCGATCAGCACGACGCCGTAGCTGTGAGCGAAGGAGAGCAGCAGCAGCCCCGACAGCGTCGCGCACATGCCGGCGACCATCGCATAGGGCCAGGGCCTGCGGTCGGTGACATAGCCGAGGAGCGGCTGCAGCAGCGAGGACGTGACCTGGAAGGCGAGCGTGATCAGGCCGATCTGCACGAAATCGAGCTGATAGGCGTCCTTGATCAGCGGGTAGAGCGCCGGGATCATCGACTGGACGAGGTCGTTCAGCAGATGTGCGACGCTCAGCGCGGCCAGAACCGGCATCAACGGACGACGGGCGACGGATTGCAGCGGGATCGAGGTCATTTTCGAGCCATGATCCTCCTTGCCGGCGCGGTCAACGCCCCGGCACGGCGCCGGAAGCATGGCGCCCATGGCGCCCGAGCTGTGCTGCGGCGCAGCATCCACCCGAAACTCCGAAACATCGACAGCAAGGGGAGCGTTCCCGGCGTTGTCCGGCGCTTACTTCACCGCGCCCGGCACCCACCCATCGGCAAGCCCGGCAAAACCTGCTATCGCCGCAGAATTCCGACGCCCGCAGAGCCTCCATGACCTCCCGCACCGCCACCCTCATCGGCTTCTGCGCGATCCTGCTGTGGTCGACGCTTGCGCTCTTCACCGCGATGTCGGGGCGCGTTCCGCCCTTCCAGCTCGTGGCGATGACCTTCGCCATCGGCGGCGTGCTGATCCTCGCGATCACGGCGCTGCGCGGCGGCCTCTCGCGCATCAGGCCAACGCCGGCCTCCTTCGCGCTCGGCCTCTACGGCCCGTTCGGCGACACCGCGCTCTACTATGCGGCAGTGAAGAGCGCCCCGCCGGCCGAGGCGAACCTGATCCACTATCTCTGGCCGCTCCTGATCGTGCTCTTCGCGGCGCTGCTGCCGGGCGGCGGCCTCAAGCCTCGCCACCTGATCGGCGCGCTGATTGGCCTCGTCGCAACCGGGCTTCTGGTCTCCGGCGGGCTCGGAACCGGCGGCGGGATCGCGCTCGGCCATGTGCTGGCGGCACTCGGCGCCTTCGTCTGGGCGAGCTATTCGGTGGCCTCGCGCCGCTTCGCCGACGTGCCCTCGGAGAGTCTGTGCGTCACCATGCTGGGCTGCGCCGTGCCCGCGCTGGCACTCCATTTCATGCTGGAGACCACGCTCTGGTCGCTGACGGCGGTGGAATGGGCCGGCGTGCTCGGCCTCGGGCTGGGCTCGATCGGGCTCGCCTTCGTCGTCTGGGATATCGGCATGAAGCAGGGCGACGTCGCGCTGCTCGGCGTCGCCTCCTATGCCGCGCCGGTGCTCTCGACACTGATCCTCGTGCTCTTCGGCTATGCCCCGGCGAGCTGGCTGCTCGGGGCCTCCTGCGCCCTCATCGTCGTCGGCGCGCTGGTGGCGAGCGGCGGCGGCCGGAAAGCCTAGAGCGAGAGCGTCATTCTCGGGCTTGACCCGAGAATCTGATGACGAGAAGGCACCGGTTTCCGAGATGCTCGGGTCAAGCCCGAGCATGACGGCTGCAAAAATCGCTCAATTCCGCCTGAGCAGCCGCTCCAGATAATCCAGCTCCTCGGCCGGGCGCAGCGGATCGCCGAGGCGCTTGCGCAGCTCTTCGAGAATGCGCCGTGCACGCTGGGTCGCGCTCTCATCGGCACCGGGAACCTTGACCCGGCCATCGGCCCAGTCGCGCTGGCGCTGCGGCCGGCCGAGCGGGTCCTCGCTGCCGCGCTGCTGCGCCGAGGGCCGGCCGGCAGGGCGCCCGTCAGGCTCGCCATAGGCGTTGCCCTCGCCTTCGCCCTCGCCGGGCTGGCCCTGCATCTGCTGGGCGAGGTTCTGGCCGCCCCGGCGCAGCGCATCGAGGGCACGGCCCTGCGCATCGAGCGCGCCTTCACCCTGGCCCTGGCCGAGCTGCTGCTCCGCATCGCGCATCGCATCCTCGGCCTCGCCGAGCTCGCCATTCTGCGGCGCGCCCATGCCGCGCATCCGTCGCTGCAGATCCTGCAGCCGCTCGCGCAGGGCCTGCTGGCGCTGGGAGAGGCCCTGACCCTGGCCGTTCTGGCCTTGCATACCCTCGCCGCCTTCACCATCCTCCCCCTGCTCGCCCGGCTGCTGACCGGGCTGCTGGCCGCGCTGGCCCCGTTGTCCCTGCTGGCCTTGTTGCCCTTGCTGGCCCCGCTGACCGGGCCGCGCCTGCTGCTGGCCCGGGCGCTGGCCGCGCTGGGTCTGGCCCTGACCCTGCCGGCGCTGCTCGTTCTGATAGGTTTCGTCGCGCAGGTTCTGCTGGTCGCGCGTCATCCGGTCGAGATCGCCGAGCGCCTGGTTCATCTGGTTCTGGCGCGGATCGCGCTGGCCAGGGCGCGCCATCTGCAGATTGTTGAGCATCTGGTTGAGCTGCTCCATCAGGCGCTGCGCCTCGGCCATGTCGCCGCGCTTCGACAATTCCTCGATACGGTCGAGCATGTTCTGCAGGTCGCGCGGCGTCACCGTGCGGAAGTTCTCCGGGAGCTGCGCCTGGTTCTGATCGCCGTTCTGTTGCTGCTGGCGCATCATCTGTTCGGCGAGCTGGCGCATGAAATTATCCATGGCCCGGCGCATCTCGTCGGTGAGCTTCTTGATCTCCTCCTCGGAAGCGCCACGCTCCAGCGCCTGCTGCAGATTCTCCTGCGCCTGCCGGAGCGCCCGCTCGGCATCGGACATGTCGCCGTCCTCGAGCTGCAGCGCCATCGCCCACATCAGCTCGGAAACCTCGCGCAATTCATCGTCGCTGCCGGACCGGCGCAGCCGCTCGCTCAGCATGCGCATGCCGAGATAGACGCCGGTCTCCTTCATGAAGAGATCGGGCTCGATCATCAGCGCGTCCATGGCGAGCTGCACCTTGGAGCGGTCATCGACATTCATGACAAGCTTGCGCCGCTGCTCGACCAGCGCCTTGGCGAGCGGCTTGGTGAAGGTGCGCTGCGGCAGCACGACCTCGATCGGCTCGGTCCGCCCCTCCTGGCCGGCCTCGTCCTTGGCGATCAGCACCATGCGGACCTTCGCGCCGGCCCAGGGATGGGCCGAGAAATCGACCGTGCTCTTCATCTCCTCCTCAGCCGCGGAGGGAGGCGGCACGGCGAGGTTCTGCTTCGGCGGCTCGACCAGCGAGCGCCCGCCCACCGCAGGATCGGGGCGCGAGACCGTCGCCTCGATCGAGGCGATGCCATAGTCGTCCCTCGCCTTGTAGGTGATGCCGAGCCCGCCCGACTGAGCCCCCGTCACCGGCTTCGGCGGGTCGGTGAAGGCGATGGTCGGCGGCTGGTCGGCGATGGCGGTGATATGGAGCGTCGCGCTTGGCGCGCCGCTGCCGGTGAGCTTCAACGTGCCGTTGCCGGCAAGCGTGAAGCGCTTCTCCAGCACCGCCTGCTGCGAGCCGGCGGGCTGCGTCGGCTTCGCCGGGGTCGCATCCTTCGCCTGCGAATCCTTGGGCTGGGCATCCTTGCCCTCCCCCTCCTTCGCCTCCGGCTTGAGGAGCTCGAGCCGCCCGGTCGTGGCAACGTCCATATTGGTCTTGCCGGCGATGCGCACGACGATGACCGACTTCTCGGGGGCGCTGAGATTGGGACTGGCGAGCTTGTTGAAATCGATCAGGATCGGCGGCAGGCGGGTATAGGCCGGCGGGTCGATCCAGGCATCGATGCGCGTCGAGGGCGCACTCCCGGGCGGGCCCTTCCAGTCGAAGGCGGCGGAGAGGCGCTGCGTCGCCTCGGGTCCGGCCACGAAGAAGGCCGTGATGGCGGCGAGCAGCGGCACGGCGCGCAGCGCCAGCTTGTCGTGCCCGGCCATGCGCGGCTGCGGCGGCGCGACCTTGAGGGCGGCGACCTGCCGGCTCTGCCGCTCGACATGCAGCTTCCACAGGGCCTGCGACACGGGGTCGGCCGAGCCGACGGCGAGGTTGTCTTCCAGCGCCGAGGCCGGGCGATGCCCACCGGCGAAGGAGCGGTCGAGCCGGGCGAGCGCATCGCGATGTGTCGGCAGGACGAGCCGCGCGACATGCCAGAAGCTGCCGATCAGCGCGCCCGCGAAGACCAGCACGCCGGCGATCCGCCCGTACCAGGGCAGATGCGTCCATAGCCCGAACCAGGATACGGCGAGGAAGGCGAGAAGGATCCCGAGCGTCAGCCACAGCCGTGGCCACAGCCGCTCCCAGCCAAGCGAAACCCGCGAGGCGAGTGCGAGACGGCGAAGCCGCTGCCGGATGCCGTCGATCGTATCGGGCGCCTTGCGGCGCTCTGCCTCGCTCATGCCATCGCTCCGGGCGGCCCCCATTCCTGTCCGAACTTGCCTGTCTTTGTCAGGCTAACACGGGAATGTGGCATTGCCAGTGCCCGAACTGGCCTTTGCACCGCGCTCGACGTTTCGTGAACGGAGCGCGTGCCGTCATGCCCGGGCTCGACCCGGGCATTGCTTCGACAGGATTCTCGGGTCTGCGCTTCGCTTCGCCCGAGAATGGCTCGGTGGATCAGCCGAACCAGCCCGGCAGCCGGTCCGTGCCGATCAGGTCCTCATAGCTCTGGCGCGGCCGCGTCACGGCATAGTCGTCGCCCTTGACCATGACCTCGGCAACCAGCAGGCGCTGATTGTAGGTCGAGGACATCGAAGCGCCGTAGGCACCGGCCGTCATGAAGGCCATGAGATCGTTCGGCCGCAGCTGCGGCAGCACCCGGCCGGCAGTGAAGGTGTCGCCCGATTCGCAGATCGGCCCGACGACGTCATAGGCAACCTCGGGCCCGCCGATCACCGGCTCCGTCACCGGCCAGATCTCGTGATAGGCCTCGTACATCGCCGGCCTGACGAGGTCGTTCATCGCCGCATCGACGACGAGGAACTGCTTGGTCGGCCGCGGATTGAGATGCAGCACCCGCGTCAGCAGCACGCCGGCATTGCCGACGATGAGGCGGCCCGGCTCGAAGCCGAGCTCGACATCGAGCCCCTTCGTCACCTTGCCGACCATCTCGGCATAGGCATCGATCAGCCCCGGCCCGTAGTCGAAGGTCTTCGGGATATCATAGGGAATACCGAGCCCGCCGCCGAGGTCGAGCCGGTCGACGCGGTGCCCCTCGCCCTTCAGCGAGCCGACCAACGCGACCATCTTGGAATAGGCCGCCTCGAAGGCGTCGATCTCGCGGATCTGGCTGCCTATATGGACCGCGAGGCCCATGATCCGCACACCCGGCATGTTCGCCGCCCGCGCATAGAGCCGGCCGACCTCCTCGAAGGAGACGCCGAACTTGTTCTCGGAGGAACCGGTCGTGATCTTGGCGTGGCCGCCGGCGCCGATATCGGGATTGACCCGGAACACCGCCTCCTGCCGCTTGCCGAGCGAGGCCGCGACCTTGGACAGCAGGTCGAGCTCACTCTCGCTCTCGATATTGATCTGGTAGAGCCCAGCCTCGACCGCGAAACGCAGCTCCTGCTCGCTCTTGCCGACGCCCGAGAACACGATCTTCTCCGGCGCGATGCCGGCGGCCAGCGCCTTGCGCACCTCGCCCTCGGAGACCGTGTCGATGCCGGCGCCGAGCGCGCCCAGCGTCTTCAGCACGCCGAGATTGCCGTTCGCTTTCATGGCGTAGAAGACATGGGTCTTGCCGGCGGTCTTCTTCATCGCCTCGGCGAAGAGCTTGTAGTGCCGCTCGATCGTCGCGGTGGAATAGACATAGACCGGCGTGCCCACCTCGTCTGCGATGCGCTTGAGATCGACGCCCTCGGCATGAAGCGAGCCGTCGCGGTAGGCGAAATGATGCATGGGGTTAAAGCTCGCAAATGATAAACGCGTGGACCCCGCCGTCATTCTCGGGCGAAGCGAAGCGTAGACCCGAGAATCTCTTTCAGGAGATGCTCGGGTCAAGCCCGAGCATGACGCGCGAAACCGGCGCGGCAGCAACAATGATGGTCACATCAGCGGATCGAGGATGAACGGCTTGTTCGGAATGACGACAGCCTTGTTGGCCTTGACCGGCTTTGCCAGCACCGAGGCCGAACCATAGGAGGAGACGTCGCTCTCCTGTGCGCCGATCTGGTCGTCGGGCAGATCGATCGCGCCCGTCGCATTCGGCGGCGCCTCGAGCGGCCCCTTTCGCCCGCAGGCGGCAAGTGCAACGGCCAGCAGGCCGACGACCAGCAGGGCGCGGCCGAATTTCAGGCGGGAATCAAGCACGAAAGCGAACCCTCGGAACGAAGCGTGGCGGGACAGTAGCGGAGGATGCGGCGGAGCGCGAGGCTTCCGGAAGCGTCATTCTCGGGCAAGCGCAGCGCCGACCCGAGAATCTCGTGCAAGAGATGCTCGGGTCAAGCCCGAGCATGACGCACTACTTCGCGAGCTGCTTCAGCCAGCGCCGCGCCTGCTTGCGGACATTGGCGGGCGCCGTGCCGCCATAGCTGACGCGGCTCTTCACCGACTGGTCGACGCCGAGCACGGCGAAGACGGCCTCGGTGATCTTCGGCTCCACCGCCTGCATCTCGGCGAGCGAGAGCTTCTCCAGCCCGACCTTCTTCTCGGAAGCGATTCCGACGAGCCGGCCGGTGACATGATGCGCGTCGCGGAACGGCATCTTCAGTACGCGCACCAGCCAGTCGGCGAGATCGGTGGCGGTGGCGTAGCCGAAACCCGCCGCCTTCTTCATCGCCTTGAGGTCGGGCTGCATGTCGCGGACCATGCCGGCCATCGCGGCGAGGCAGAGCGAGAGTGTCTGGAGGGCGTCGAAAGTGCCTTCCTTGTCCTCCTGCATGTCCTTGGAATAGCTGAGCGGCAGGCCCTTCATCATGGTCAGCAGCGCCTGCAGCGCACCGAAGACGCGACCGGCCTTGCCGCGCACCAGCTCGGCCGCATCGGGATTGCGCTTCTGCGGCATGATCGAGGACCCCGTCGAGAAGGCGTCCGAGAGCTTGACGAAGCCGAATTGCGGCGTCGCCCAGAGCACGATTTCCTCGGCCAGCCGCGAGAGGTGCATGGCGCAGATCGAGGCGGCCGACAGCGTCTCCAGCACGAAATCGCGGTCCGAGACCGAGTCGAGCGAATTCGCGGTCGGGCGGTCGAAGCCGAGCGCCTTCGCCGTCATGTGCCGGTCGATCGGGAAGGAGGTGCCGGCGAGAGCGGCCGCACCGAGCGGGCATTCGTTGAGGCGCGCGCGGGCGTCGCGGACGCGGCCGCGATCGCGGCCCAGCATCTCGACATAGGCGAGGAGATGATGGCCGAAGGTGACCGGCTGCGCCGACTGGAGATGGGTGAAGCCCGGCATCACCGCGCCGGCATAGGTGTCGGCCTTCTCGGCAAGCGCCTGCTGCAGATCGGCCATCTGGCCGTCGATCTCTTCAAGCGTGTCGCGCACCCACAGCCGCATGTCGGTCGCGACCTGGTCGTTGCGCGAGCGGGCGGTGTGCAGCCGGCCGGCAGCGGCGCCGATCTTGTCCTTGAGATTGGACTCGACGTTCATGTGGACGTCTTCGAGCGCACGCGAAAACGTGAAGGCGCCGCTCTCGATCTCGCCTTCGACCTGCTTGAGGCCGGCCGTGATCGTCGCGACATCCTCCTTCGTCAGGATGCCGGTCTCGGCCAGCATGGCCGCATGGGCGAGCGAACCGCGGATATCCTGGCGCCAGAGCTTCTTGTCGAAATCGATGGAGGCGTTGATCTCCTCCATGATGGCGCCGGGACCTGTGGCGAAACGCCCACCCCACATGCGATTGCTCACGACGGTCTTTCCTGCTTCTAGGGCGCGATGAGGTCTCGAACGAAAATTCTGGCCGCAACCGGGGCTCTGGCCCTCCTCGCCCTCGGCGGCGGCGCCGCCTTCTACTCCGTCACGGGCGATGCCGGCAACGGATCATGCAGCGCAGCGCGCACCACAGCCGAGCGTATGAAGCCGCTGGTGAAGGGTGAGGTCGCGGCCGTAGAGCTGCGCCCCCGCCCGCAGCCAGCGCCGGAACTCGCCTTCACCGGGCCGGACGGCCAGCCGATGACGCTCGCGGCGCTGAAGGGCAAGACGCTGCTGGTCAACCTCTGGGCGACCTGGTGCGCGCCCTGCCTGAAGGAGATGCCGGCTCTCGACACGCTCCAGAAGGAGATGGGCGGGCCCGATTTCGCCGTCGTCGCCATCAACATCGACACGCGCAACCTCGACAAGCCGAAGACCTGGCTCGCCGAGAACAAGGTCACCACCCTGCCCTTCTACGGCGATCCGCAGGCCGCGACCTTCCAGGCGCTGCGCGCCGCCCACAAGGTCGAGGGCATGCCGGTCAGCATCATCGTCGACAAATCCGGCTGCGAGCTCGGCATCATCCAGGGCCCGGCCGACTGGGCGAGCGCCGTTTCGAAGGCGCTGATGAAGGCCGCGATCGGCAAGCCCTGAGCGCAACGTCGCGGCAATGGCGGCGTGTTGACGAACTCTCGTCGCATTGCGGCGTTCTGCTGAATGGCAAGCGGCAGCGGCCGAAAGGATCGAGCATGACACTCCTGCGCAAGCGGAAGCAGGGTTTTCACCGGGTGGGAGCGATCATGCTCGCGGTGGCGCTGAGCCTTGCCGCGGGATCGGCCGTTGCGCAGGAGCGCAAACCCATTCCCGGCACCAGCGTCTCGCTGGTGCCGCCGAAGGGCTTCGAACCGGCAACCGGCTTCGCCGGTCTCTCCAACCAGAAGACGAAGGCCAGCGTCCTGATCGTCGAGATGCCCGCGGAGGCCTACCCGCAGCTCGCGACGCTGTTCAACGACAGCGAGAGCGCCAGAACCAATTTCGCCCGGCAGAAGGTCAACATCACCAAGGTCGAGCAGGTCGACGGAACAGGCGGCGAGAAGGTGCCGCTGCTGAGCGGCACGCAGGAGGCCGGCGGCACCAAGCTCGACAAATGGATCGCCCTGTTCAGAGGGCCTAAGACGGTGATGATGACCGTGCAGGCGCCGCCAGCCGCCAAGATGCAGCCGGCCGAGGTCAAGGCACTCATCGCCTCGGTCTCGCTCGGCAAGGAAGCGACGCTCGACGAGAAGCTCGCAGCCCTGCCCTTCGCCTTCAAGGCCGCAGCCCCCTTCCGCGTCATCGACACCATCGGCGGCGCCGGCGTGCTGATGACCGCTGGCGAACGCAACGTCGATCCGTCGGGCACGCAGCCGCTGATGATCGTCGCCTACCAGATGTCGGCCCCCATCAAGCCCGGCCAGGAGGAGAAGCTCTCCGAGACGATGCTGAGGAGCACGCGCGACATGCAGACGGCCGACATCAAGGAACGCAAGCGCGTCCCCTTCGCCGGCCAGGACGGCGTCTTGATCTCGGGCTCCTTCAAGCACCCCAACGGCAGCGACAAAAGCTTCGCGCAATATCTCGCCATCGGCTCGGGCGGCCGCTTCGTCCGCCTCATCGTCATGGCGGATGAAGCCGAGATGCCGAAGCTGCAGCCGGCGGTCGAGCAGACCGCTTCCAGCGTCGCATTCGCGGCCCAGTAAAGCCCTTTCACCCACCACCCGCGCATTTGAGCGATTGGCGTCGCATGCGCGGGAGGCTATTGGCTGCCCCATGAGCTATACGATCGGCCTCGCGACCACCTTCCACGATCCTGCCATCGCGATCATCGGCCCCGGCGGCGAGGTGCTCTTCGCCGAGGCGACCGAGCGCTATCTGCAATACAAGCGCGCGCCGAACTGCGAGCCGGATTCGGCGCCGCGCATGGAAGGGCTGCTGAAGCGCTACATTCCGAAGGACGCCGAGGTCACCATCGCCACCAGCTGGGGCGAGGACTTCACCGGCTTCCTCGACCAGATGGCGCGCGCCGGCTCCTTCACCGTCGACGCGCTGCTCAAGCTCTCGCCCGAGCTCAACCGCTCGCTGGTGCCCGAGCGCACCGAGCGCGCCCTGATCGCCTCGCTGCATTCGGCGCAACAACGCGCCGGCATGGGCGTGCTGCTCGGGCTCGACCGCGCTCATGGCAAGGCCAACGTCACCGGCCTCAAGCGCTACGGCCACCATCTCAGCCATGCGGCCTATGCCTGCTGGTCATCGCCCTTCGACAACGCCGCCTGCCTCGTCGTCGACGGCATGGGCGAGACCGGCGCCTCCGCCATCTTCGCCTTGGAGAACGGCCGGCTTCGTGAGGTCAAGCGCCATCGCGGGCGTGAATCGATCGGCTTCTATTTCGGCCTCGTCACCGACCTCGCCGGCTTCGACCAGGCCAAGGGCGAAGAATGGAAGATCATGGGGCTCGCCCCCTATGGCAGGAGCGATCCGGAGCTGATGGCGCTGCTGCGCAAGCTCTATCAGATCGACGGCGACAAGCTCTCCTTCGCCAAGGCCGATGTCGTGCAGGCCGTCGCCGCCGAGATCCTCGCCCGACGCCCGGCCGATGCGCTCGACCAGGGCTGGGCCGACCTCGCCCGCTGCGGGCAGGACGTCTTCGCCGAGATGATGGAGGCGCTGCTCGCCGAGGCCGCCGCGCTCGTTCCGAGCGAAAACCTCGTCATGGCCGGCGGCTGCGCACTCAACTCCTCCTTCAACGGCAAGATCGCCGGACGCCACGGCTTCAGCACGGTGTTCGTGCCCTCCGCCCCGGCCGATGACGGCAACGCCATCGGCGCGGCATGGCTGGCCCATGCCGAGGCGAACCCGGACTGGCGCGCACCCAAGGGGCCGCTCACGCCCTATCTCGGCTCACACGTCTCGACCGAACCCTTCGAGCGCATGCAGCTATGGGAGAAGCGGCTGCGCAAGCTCGCGCCCGACGAGGTCGCGCCCGTTACGGCCAAGCTCCTCACCGAGGGCAAGCTGATCGGCTGGGTGCAGGGCCGTGCCGAATTCGGCCCGCGCGCCCTCGGCAACCGCTCGATCATCGCCGATCCGCGCCCGGCCGACGCCAAGGACATCCTCAACGCCAAGGTGAAGTACCGCGAGGCCTTCCGGCCCTTCGCGCCCTCGATCCTCGCCGAGCACGCCGCCGACTGGTTCGAGAACTATCAGGACGCGCCCTATATGGAGCGCACGCTCGTCTGGAAGGAAGCGGTGCGCCACCGCGTGCCGGCCGTCGTCCATGAGGATGCGACCGGTCGCCTGCAGAGTGTCACGGCAGAGCGCAATCCGCGCTACCACGCGTTGATCTCGGCCTTCCACGATCTGACGGGCGTGCCGGTGATCCTCAACACCTCCTTCAACATCATGGGCAAGCCGATCCTGCACACGGCGGAGGATGCGATCCTGATGTTCTATACCAGCGGGCTCGATGCGCTGGTGATCGAGGACTGGCTGCTGGTGAAGTGAGCAGCGGGGTAAAATTCCCCACCCGGCAGAAGGCCGGACCTGCGTAGACGTGACTGGCCGTCATGCTCGGGCTTGACCCGGGCATCTCGGAAACCAGAGCTTTCTTCGGCAAGAGATTCTCGGGTCTGCGCTTCGCTTCGCCCGAGAATGACGGCCCGCCTCAGACCGATCCGCGCCGTTGATCGGTCGGATCACGCGAAATCGCTGGTCTCAGCCCGGTTTGCGGTCATTCTTCCGGCCCATCGGAAGGAGACGACGCCATGCTGCAATTGCGCCCGAACTGCGAATGCTGCGACCGCGATCTGCCGCCGCAGTCGCGCGACGCCCTGATCTGCACCTTCGAATGCACCTTCTGCAGCGACTGCGCCGAGACGCGCTTCGCCGGCGCCTGCCCGAACTGCGGCGGCGAGTTGGTGCGCCGGCCGATCAGGCCGGAGCGGATGCTGGAGAAACACCCGGCGTCTGCCGAGCGAATCCGCAAGCCGCATCCGCAATGCGCCGCGGCCTGAAAAGGCCGTCCGATCGCAGGCTTTGACGGGTTGGGCGAGCCTCAGCTCGCCTGCTTCACCGCGATGCCCTTTTCCTCGAAGAGCTGCTGCAATTCGCCTGCCTGGAACATCTCGCGGGTGATGTCGCAGCCGCCGACGAACTCGCCCTTGACGTAGAGCTGCGGAATCGTCGGCCAGTTCGAATAGGCCTTGATGCCCTCGCGGATTTCCGCGTCCTCGAGCACGTTGACGCCCTTGAAGGGCACGCCGACATAGCTGAGGATCTGCACGACCTGGCCGGAGAAGCCGCACATCGGGAATTGCGGCGTGCCCTTCATGAAGAGCACCACGTCGTTGTTCTTCACTTCCGCTTCGATGCGGGCGTTGACGTCGGACATCATCTGTCTCCTGAAGCGGGTTCAAGGCCCGCCGGATGGTTTCGTTCTAATCTTGGGGAACGGCCGTCGTCAGCGCAAGGGCGTGCAGCACGCCGCCCATATTCCCCTGGAGCGCGGCATAGACCATCTGGTGCTGTTGCACCCGGGTCTTGCCCTTGAAGGCGGCCGAGGTGACGGTCGCGGCATAGTGGTCGCCGTCCCCCGCCAGATCCTTGATCTCGATCGCCGCATCCGGCAGCGCCGCCTTGATCATGCGCTCGATCTCGTGGGCATCCATTGCCATGGGTCGAACTCCTCAGGCCGCCTTGCCGGCCATGTAGGACGGCAGCCAGTCTTCATGGATCTTGCGGAGATCGGCGATCGCCATCGCCGGCTCGCCCGGCAGGGCAAGCGAGGCGCCCCCCGTCTTGCCGATGGCGAGCGCCGGCACGCCGGCAGCCTTCGCCGCCGCGATCACGGCATCCGCCTCGGCAGCGGGAACTGTCAGGACATAGCGCGCCTGATCCTCGCCGAAGAGCGCGGCATGGGCCGGGCCGGCCGGCAGCGTCTCGATGGTGGCACCGATGCCCTTGGCCATCGCCATCTCGGCGAGCGCCACGGCAAGCCCGCCATCCGAGAGATCATGACAGGTCGAGACCTTGCCACCAGCGATCAGCCCGCGCACGAAATCGCCATTGCGGCGCTCGATCGCGAGATCGACCGGCGGCGGGGCGCCCTCCTCGCGGCCGCAAACGGTCGCGAGATAAGCGCTCTGGCCGAGCCAGCCAGCGGTCTCGCCGATCAGGATGATCGCCTCGCTCTCGGCCTTGAAGGCGACAGTCGCGTGCTTGGTGACATCAGCCATGACGCCGACGCCGCCGATGGTCGGGGTCGGCAGGATCGAGACGCCGTTGGTCTCGTTGTAGAGCGAGACGTTGCCGGAGACGACCGGGAAATCGAGCCCCTTGCAGGCCTCGCCGATGCCGCGGATGCAGCCAACGAGCTGGCCCATCACTTCCGGCTTCTCGGGATTGCCGAAATTGAGGTTGTCGGTGATCGCGAGCGGGGTCGCGCCGACGGCGGTGAGATTGCGCCAGGCTTCCGCCACAGCCTGCTTGCCGCCTTCGAACGGGTCGGCCTCGCAATAGCGCGGGGTGACGTCGGCGGTCATGGCGAGGCCCTTGGGCCCGTCCTCGATGCGGATCAGGCCGGCATCCCCGCCCGGCGTCACCACCGAATTGCCGAGGATCAGCGTGTCGTACTGTTCCCAGATCCAGCGCTTGGAGGAGAGGTCCGGCGAGCCGATCAGCTTCTTCAGCGCCTCGACATTGCCGCAGGGCGGCGTCACGCTCTCCGCCGCGATGCGCTGCTGCGGCGCGGTCTCGATCCAGGGCCGGTCGTATTCGGGGGCCTCGTCGCCGAGCTCCTTGATCGGCAGGTCCGCCATGACCTCGCCCTGATGCTTGATGACGAAGCGCAGCGTGTCGGTGGTGTGGCCGATGACGGCGAAGTCGAGCCCCCACTTCTTGAAGATCGCCTCGGCGGCGTCCTCGTGGCCCGGCTTGATCACCATGAGCATGCGCTCCTGGCTCTCCGACAGCATCATCTCATAGGCGCTCATGCCCTCCTCGCGGCACGGCACCTTGTCGAGGTCGAGCTCGACGCCGAGATCGCCCTTGGCGCCCATCTCGACGGCCGAGCAGGTCAGGCCCGCCGCGCCCATGTCCTGGATCGCGTCGACATGGCCGGCGGCCATGATCTCGAGGCAGGCTTCGAGCAGGAGCTTCTCCGCGAAGGGGTCGCCAACCTGCACGGTCGGGCGCTTCTCCTCCGACTTGTCGTCGAATTCGGCCGAGGCCATCGTCGCGCCGTGGATGCCGTCACGGCCGGTCTTGGAACCGAGATAGACGATCGCCTTACCGACGCCGCTGGCCTTGGCGTAGAAGATCTCGTCGGCCTTGGCGATGCCGACCGCCATGGCGTTGACGAGGATGTTGCCGTCATAGCGCGTGTGGAAGCCGGTGGCGCCGCCGACATTCGGCACGCCGAAGGAGTTGCCGTAGCCGCCGATGCCGGCGACGACGCCCGAGACGAGATGATGGGTCTTGGGATGGTCCGGATCGCCGAAGCGCAGCGCGTCCAGCACCGCGATCGGCCGGGCGCCCATCGTAAAGACGTCGCGCAGGATGCCGCCGACGCCCGTCGTCGCGCCCTGATAGGGCTCGATGAAGGACGGGTGGTTGTGGCTCTCCATCTTGAACACGATGGCGAGGCCGTCGCCGATATCGATGACGCCGGCATTCTCGCCCGGCCCCTGGATCACCCAGGGCGCCTTGGTCGGCAGCGTCTTCAGATGGATCTTCGAGGACTTGTAGGAGCAGTGCTCGTTCCACATCGCCGAGACGATGCCGAGCTCGGTGATCGTCGGCTCACGGCCGATCAGATGCAGGAAGCGCTGATACTCGTCAGGCTTCAGGCCGTGCTCGGCGACGAGCTGCGGGGTGATCTTGGTGTCGTTCGGAATCACGGGCTCAGGGTTCCTGGCGGTCCGGCGAGGGGATTTGGCAGGGGCATAACCTGCCTGCGCCCGCGAGACAACGCATTCCGGCCGCAGGCGCGGCTTTCAGCTCTGGATCGCGGTCAGCGCGGCCCTGAGAGGCGCCGGAATCGGCACCGGCTTCTGGCCGGCGCGCTGCACATAGACATGGGTGAAGCGCCCCTGCGCCGCCGCCTCTGCCCCGCCCTGCCGGAAGATGCCGATCCGATAGGTGACCGAGCTGTTGCCGAGCCGTTCGACGGCGATCCCCGCCTCCACCGTCTCCGGAAAGGCGACGCTCTCGAAATAGGTGCAGGCGGTCTCGGCCACGAGGCCCACGGTCTCGCTGCCGCCGAGGTCGAGGAAGCCGCCTTCGATCAGCCAGGCGTTCACCGCGGTGTCGAACCAGCCGTAGTAGACGACATTGTTGACGTGGCCATAGGCGTCATTGTCGTGCCAGCGTGTTGGGATGGCGCGGAAAACGCGGAAATCTGAGCGCGAGAGACGCGGCTGGCGCTCACTCATGTCCTGGAAGCCTCTCCACCGTCACGCTCGCCCTTGTGGCCAGCATCCACGTCTTGAACACGGCTGTCACCGCGGGAAGACGTGGAAGGCCGGGACAAGCCCGACCATGACGGCACCGGCACGCCCACGGTCATTCGCCTCCCGGTTTCTCGCCGGCCTTGATCTCCGGCACGCCGAGCGCATCGGCCAGCCTCGCCTTGGCCGAGCCCGGCCGCAGTGGCTTCTGCTGGCTCTCATGCGGCGCCCAGCCGGAGAGCCAGACGAATTCGAAGGTCGCCGGCAGACGGCCGTCGGCATCGGCGAAACGCTCGGCATAAAGCGCCGCGGCGCGCAGCAGCGTCTCGCGCCGCAGCGGCGTCTTGCGCCGGGCGATCAGGCTATTGGCCCAGCCCATCGCGCGCAGATCGCGGAAGAGCCCGAAAGCGTCGCGATAGCGCACCGTGACGATCTCGCTGTCGATGACGGGCAGCGCGAAACCGGCCCGCTGCAAGAGACCTCCGAGATCGCGCAGATCGGCGAAGGGCGCCACGCGCGGGCTGACTCCCCCCATGGTCTCGCTCTCGGCTTCGAGCAGCGCCTGCCTGAGTTCTTGCAGCGTCCGCCCGCCGAGCAGGCAGCCCATGAACAGCCCGTCCGGCCCGAGGGCTCGCTTGATCTGGATGAGCGCGCCGGGCAGGTCATTGACGCCCTGCAGCGCCAGCAGCGAGACCGCGAGGTTGAGCGAGCCGGCAGCGAAGGGCAGGCTTTCGAGGTCGCCGACGAGGTCGGCCGGCGCCCCCTCGGCCTCCGCCATGCGCAGCAACCGCCCCGCCTTGCCGGCAAGGACGGGGGCGACGACCGGCAGCGGCGTGCCGAGATCGGCCGCGACCGCGAATTCCCGCAGCACGGCCCCGAGCCGCTCCTGCAGATCGCCCGCCGCGCGTTGCAGCAGGAAATCCGGATAGTCCTTCGCAAGCGCGCGTCTCAGCCGCGAACGGCCGAGCGTGCGGTCGAAGACGAGGCTGTCGTCACTCAACTTTGCACCGTCAGCAAGGATACAAGCCCTCATCCTGAGGAGCAGCCTTAAGGCTGCGTCTCGAAGGACGCTCCAGTTGTCACCTGAGCCACCTGGATCGCCCTTCGAGGAGCCATTCCTAACCGGAATGGCTCCTCAGGACGAGGGCCGGGATCACCGGACAGAGCGCGCTCAGCGATCGAGCAGCTTCGCGATCTCGGCGCGCAGCTGCGGGCCGAGGTCGCCGCGATCGAGCGCATAAGCCACGTTCGCCGCGAGGAAACCGATTTTGGAGCCGGCGTCGTAGATCTCGCCGTCGAAGCGCACGGCGTAGAACGGCTCCTGCCGGGACAGCGCGATCATCGAATCGGTGAGCTGGATCTCGCCGCCCGCCCCCTTTTCCTGGTTGGCGAGCAGGTTTAAGATCGTCGGCTGCAGGATGTAGCGGCCGGAGATGTGCAGGTTCGACGGCGCCGTGCCTTTGGCCGGCTTCTCGACCATGCCGGTGATCTTCGAGACCTTGGCCTTGGCATCCTCGACGCCGACGATGCCATATTGATGCGTCTGGTCATCCGGCACCGGCGCAACGGCGATGTGGTTGCCGCCATACTGCTCATAGGCATCGATCATCTCGGCAAGGCAGCCCTTTCCCTGGCTGTAATGCAGCATGTCCGGTAGCAGCAGCGCGAAAGGCTCGTCGCCGACGATCTCGCGGGCGCACCAGACGGCATGGCCGAGGCCGAGCGGCGCCTGCTGACGGGTGAAGCTGGTGGCGCCGGCAGCCGGCAGGTCGTGCTTCAGCGCCTCCAGCTCCTTGACCTTGTTGCGCTTGGCCAGCGTGTCGTCGAGCTCATAGGCCATGTCGAAATGGTCCTCGATCACTGCCTTGTTGCGGCCGGTGACGAAGATGAAGTGCTCGATGCCGGCCGCCCGCGCCTCGTCCACCACATGCTGCACGACCGGACGGTCGACGATGGTGAGCATCTCCTTGGGAATCGCCTTGGTGGCGGGCAGGAAACGGGTGCCGAGACCGGCGACGGGAAGAACGGCCTTGCGGATGCGTTTCGTCATGAAAAATCCATTGGGCACGGCGGCCTTTGCCAAAGCCAGGGCAGTGATCGGAACAGCCGCACAACTGTCATTGTTGGCAGCCATCTGTGCTTATAGCTGACAGGCCTTGAGAACCCGTCAACGGTTTTTCGATAGTGCCGGGTCATGACAAAGATGAGGCAAGAGACGCAATGGCGATATTGGTTTCCGGCGGCGCTGGCTACATTGGCAGCCACATGGTCCTCGAACTTCTGGATCGCGGCGAGCGAGTGGTCGTGCTCGACAACCTGTCCACCGGCTTTTGGTGGGCCGTTCCGCCGGAAGCGACCTTCGTTCAAGGCGATATCGGCGATCAGGAGCTGGTCGAGAAACTGATCGCCGAGCATGGCGTGACGGCGCTGGCGCATTTCGCGGCGCGCATCGTCGTCCCTGAATCGGTCAGCGATCCGCTTGGTTATTATTTCAATAATACTGTGAAAACCCGAGCATTGATCGAGAGCGCCGTCCGCGGCGGCGTCAAGCACGTCATCTTCTCCTCCACGGCTGCGGTCTATGGCGAGCCCCCGGTCTCGCCGGTGCCGGAGGAGATCGCGCTCAACCCGATCAACCCCTATGGCCGCTCCAAGCTGATGAGCGAGTGGATGCTGCAGGATGCGGCGAAGGCGCACGGCTTCTCCTACGTCGCGCTGCGCTACTTCAACGTCGCGGGCGCCGATCCGAAGCTCCGCTCCGGCCAGTCCTCGCCGAATGCGACGCATCTCATCAAGGTCGCCAGCCAGGCCGCGCTCGGCCAGCGCGATGGCCTCACCGTCTTCGGCACCGACTATGCGACGCCGGACGGCACCTGCGTGCGCGACTACATCCACGTCACCGATCTCGCCCGCGCCCATCTTGCCGCGCTCGACCATCTGCGTGCCGGCAGGGAAAGCCTGACCCTGAACTGCGGCTACGGCCGGGGCTATTCGGTGAAGGAGGTCGTCGAAGTCGTGAAGAAGGTCTCAGGGATCGATTTCCCCGTGACCCTCGCGGATCGCCGCGCCGGGGACCCCGCCTCGCTGGTCGCCCGCGCCGACCGCATCCAGGCCGAACTCGGCTGGCGGCCGAAGCATGACAACCTCGAGGAGATCGTCGGCCAGGCGCTGGCCTGGGAGGAGAAGCTCAGGACGCGGAACGCCTCGACCTGAACGCCCCTTCTCTAGTACGCCCGAGCCCTCATCCCGAGGAGCCATTCCCTCGGGAATGGCGTCCCGGAGGGTGCTCCAAGAGGCTCCAGGGACATCTGCAACATCCTTCGAGACGCGCTTCCGCGAAGCGCTCCTCAGGACGAGGGCTGCCGGATTCCGGACAGCCTCCAATCCGGTGCCCTCAGGCGGGGTCTTCCTCGGCCGGCTCGCGCACTTCGAGCACGGTCAGGCGCTTCACATCGCCCGAGCGCGTCGTCCAGTCGATCGAGCGCTCGGCGGCCATGCCGATCAGCGCGACGCCGATCGGCGTCATCACCGAGATGCGATTCTTCTCGATATCGGCATGCTCAGGCCAGACCAGCGTGATGGTGCTTTCCCGCTTGGTGCTCTCGTCACGATAGACGATCACGCTGCCGATCCGGGCATGATCGGCCGAAACCCGTCCCTCCGGCAGGATGCGGGCGCGGTCGAGCTCGTGGCTCAGCTCGGCGGCGAGCTCCGGCATGGTGTTGGCGGCGCCGGCCGCGATGCGGCTCAGCATGGCATGGTCCGCTGCCGTAACGGTGATGGCGGGACGCTTGGCGGTCATAGGATTGGATCTTTCGTCGAAAAGGCGAGCGCCTGCCGGCGGACACAAAGCCGCGCGGCATCGCAGGTCGAACTCGCAGGTGAACGGATGCAGAGGAAGCGCCCCCCGAGCCGGAGGCGCCAAGCGCGACAGACTCGGGGCTAGAAGCCCGCGATGACGTTGCCCGAGCGGTGCAGACCGCGGCGGAAAGGGGAGGCGCTATACATCCCGCCAGAATCGGCCAATAGCCCGGGCTTGTCAAATTGCCGCGCTGGCGCTCCGGTGACGCTCCGCTTAACCTACGATTAATCTTGTTCAGGCGCTGTGATGGTGTTTCCATCCAGCATCCGCAGGGAGTGTCCATGCGCCTGTCCGTCATCGCAGCTTCGGCCTTGATCAGCCTGGCGCCTGCGCTGGCGCAAACGACCGGGTCGATCAACGTCTCCGGCGCCCATGCCCGCAATGCGCAGGCGACGCCGGCCAGCGCCTCCCTCGACATCTTCCTGCAGCGGCTCTGGCCGCAGGCTCAAGCGCGCGGCATCTCGCGCGCGACCTTCGACCTCGCCTTCCGCGACGTGACGCCGGATGCCTCCATCATCGCCCTGACCAAGAAGCAGGCCGAGTTCAGCGCTCCGATCTGGAGCTATCTGGAGAATGCCGTCGGCGGCGCCCGCATCCAGCGCGGTCGCGACGCCGCCGCCGAGAACGCGACCGTTCTCGCGCAAGTCGAAGCCCGCTACGGCGTGCCCAAGGAGGTCGTCCTCGGCGTCTGGGGCATGGAGACCAATTACGGCTCCTTCAAGGGCAGCAAGGACGTCATCCGCTCGCTCGCCACCCTCGCCTCGATCCGCTATCGCGGCGACTTCTTCCGCGACGAGTTGCTCACCGCGCTGGAGCTGATCGAGAAGGGCTATGCCGAGCGCAGCGAGCTGCGCGGCTCCTGGGCGGGCGCCATGGGTCACACCCAGTTCATGCCGTCGAGCTACATGAAATATGCGGTCGACTGGACCGGCAACGGCCATGCCGACATCTGGAACTCGTCGAGCGACGCCATCGCCTCCACCGCCAATTACCTCAAGGGCTATGGCTGGGTGCCGGGCCTGCCCTGGGGCATGGAAGTGACGCTGCCTGATGGCTTCGACCATCGCCTCAACAAGGCGAGCTTCTCCGCCTTCGCCTCGGCCGGCCTGCGCCGCGTCGACGGCGGTCGCTTGCCCTCTTCCGGCGAAGGCCGGCTGTTCTACCCGGCCGGGCACAGCGGCCCGGTGATGCTGCTCACCGCCAATTTCGACGTCATCAAGAAGTACAATTCCTCGGACGCCTATGCGCTCGCTGTCGGCCATCTCGGCGACCGCATCATGGGTCGCCCTGCGATCCAGGCCGACTGGCCGGTCAAGGCCGCCCGGCTCGACATGGCCGGCACCAAGGACCTGCAGCACCGGCTGAAGGCGCTCGGCTTCTACAACCACGATGCCGACGGCCGCATCGGCACCGGCACGCGGGAGGCCGTGCGCCAGTACCAGATCAGCGCCGGCGAGATCCCGGACGGCTATCCGACACCGGCCCTGCTGGCGCGGATGCGTGGCAAGCGCTGACTTTCGGGCCGCTCCGTCCTATAGTGCCCGGCATAGGCGCCGCTGGATCGGATAGGCAGATGCGTCGGCGTTCGTTCGCCCTGGTTCTGACTGCCGCCTGCCTGCTCCTCGTTACGGGCGGGCCGGTTTCCCTTGCCCAGCAGCAACAGCGCAACCTCTTTCAGCTCTTCTGGCAATTGCCGGCTGCTCCGCAGCGTGCGGCGCCGCAGCCACGCCAGCGTGTCGCCCCCGTCATCCGCCGCCGCGAGGCCCCCGTCGTCGTCCGGGACGATCCGGTCATTCCCAAGGTCGATGTCAGCAGCCACATCGTGGTGATCGGCGATTCGCTCGCAAATCTCCTCGCCAACGGCCTCGACGAGGCCCTCAACGACCGCCCCGACGTCGAGGTGATCCACAAGTCCAAGCCGGATTCGGGCCTCGTCCGGACCGACTTCTACGACTGGCCGAAGGCGGTCGACGGGATCCTGGCCGGCGACCAGAAGATCACCCTCGGCGTCATGCTGGTCGGGCTCAACGACCGGCAGCCCATCCGCGAGGGCGAGGCCGTTCTCGATCCCTTAAGTCCGCGCTGGCTCGAACTCTATCGCGACCGCGTCGACCTCATCGCAAACGCCTTCGCAGCCCGTCGCATCCCGCTGATCTGGGTCGGTGCACCACCGGTGCAGAACGGCCGGCTCTCGGCCGATTTCGTCTCGTTCAACGAACTCTACCGCCAGCGCGTCGAGAAGGCCGGCGGGCAATATGTCGATCTGTGGGGCGGCTTCGTCGATGCCGAGAACCGCTACACCGCGACAGGTCCGGACGTGTCCGGCCAGCCGACACGGCTGCGCCTCGGCGACGGCATCCATTTCACCGCTGCGGGCGCCCGCAAGGCCGCCCATTTCGTCGATCTCGTCATCCGCCGCATCATCGAGGCGGCGCCGCAGAACAGCGTGATCGCCCTGCCCGTCTCGCCCGAGACCGGCGCACCCTCCACCCCCGAGCTGCAACCCGGCGGCGTCGAGCGCCTGATCGATCAGATGGTCGCCGGCGTGCCGACGATCGGCCTGCCCCCGGCCCTGCAGGCGCGCCCGCTGGCAGGGCCTATCCAGCCGCTGACCGGGCAGACCCCGATATCCGGGCAGCCACTGCTGGCCTCGATCACCGAGGCACGCGGGCGTGGCGACGCTGAGCTGCAGCTCGAGCGCGTCTTCGGCCAGGGCATCGCGCCCGATCCCGTCCCCGGCCGGCTCGATGATTATCGCTGGCCGCGCTGAGCTCAGCCCGCCATCAGCCGGTCGAACACGGGATCGGGATCATCGACCTCGACCAGCTTCTTGCCCGTGATGACCCAGACCCGAGTCGCCACGGCGCGGACGAAGGCGCGGTCATGGCTGACCAGCAGGCAGGCCGCGCCATGCTCGGTGAGCTCGCGCTCCAGCATATCCTGACCTTCGATGTCGAGATGGTTGGTCGGCTCGTCCAGCAGGTAGAAATTCGGCTGGGCAAGGCGCAGCAGCAGCATGGCGAGCCGTGCCCTCTGCCCTCCCGACAGCCGGGCGAGCGGCGCACCCTGCGCCTCGCTGGCGATGCCGGCACCCGCGAGCAGCGTGCGCGCCAGCTGGTCGCCGACATCGCTCGCGCCCTTGACGGCCGCCCAGGGCGTCGGCCAAGCATCGAGCTGCGAGAGCGCCTGGTCGGAGAAGCCGGCCTTGAGGCTCGCAGCGGCGCGGATATCCGCATCGGACCCGTCGAACGCCGCCCGCAGCCGCGTGACGAAGCGCGTCTTGCCGCTGCCGTTCGCACCGAGCAGCGCGATCCGGTCTCCGTTCTCGATCCAGAGCTGTCCGGTGCGGAAGAGCGGCCGCCCGTCCGGCACGGCGATCGCCGTATCCTTGATCGCGACCAGCGCCTTGGCATGGGTGCCGCTGTTGACGAGCCGGATCGCCCCGGCCGAGCGCTCCTTATGGGCCGGCCGCGCACTCTCCTCCAGCCTGTCGGCTCGCTCGGACAATTGCTTGGTCTTGACCACCAGCAGATCGGAGCCGGAGTTGATGCCGATGTTCTTGAGCTTGGCCGCCTGCTGCCTGAGCGCCCGGACCTTGCGCATGTCATTTTCGAACTGCCGGCCGCGCGCCGCATCGCGCTCCTCCAGCGCCTGCAGTGCCCGCGAATAGGGCAAGGCGAAATCGGCGCTTTCCGCCGGACGCAGGAACAGGGTGCGCGTGCTGGCATCGTCGAGGAAGGCGCGGTCATGGCTCGCGGCGACAACGGCGCAATCGCGCGGCAGGGCGGCAAGGAAGCGTTGCAGCAAGCCGATCCGTTCGAGGTCGAGATGGTTGGTCGGCTCGTCCAGCAGCAGCAGATCCGGTTCGACGACCGCAGCCCGGGCCAGCAGCATCGTCCGCTGCCAGCCGCCCGACAGGCTGTGGACGGCACGGCCGCGCAGCCCCTCGTCAACCATGAGGTCATCCAGCAGCACGTCGACCCGCCAGCTCTCGGTTTCGGCGGCCTCGGCGTCGAGCGCGTCGCGTACCGCCTCGTAGAAGCTCATCGGCAGGAGGCGCTCGGGCGGATCTTGCGGCGCGAAGGCACTGACGAGCCCGCGGGCTCGGGTCAGCGTCCCGCCCGTGGCCTCGTCCTGATCGGCGAGGATGCGCAGGAGCGAGGATTTGCCGCGGCCATTGGCGGCGACGAGACCGAGGCGATCGCCCTTGGCGATGGAGAGGTTGAGCCCGGCGAAAAGCGGCGCGTTGCGGACGAGCGAAAGGTCTTTGATGGCGATCAGGGACATCGGAATCTCATGAAGTCAGGCAGGCGCGAACGAGCGCGCCGAAAAGGGCTGACGATGAGACGGCGATGCGCTCCCGGTCAGCCCCGCGAGGTGAAGCGCGGGGCGGAAACAGGTCCTCGGGTGCGGAAATGGAAGCCCTGGCTCAGCGCCAGCTTCCCCCTCTGTTTCGATTCCATGGCCGCCACCATAGCGGCGTCGGCCCGGATGAACAGTGCGTCCACGGCATGACCGTAGCACTCGCGGCGCCGGTCATCTCGCGGAGCGCCCGGTGCGGCGCCGACGGAACCGCTGCGTCTACGACCGATTGCTGCCCGGACACGTAGCCCCCGCCGCGCCTCTCCGCCTGGCAAAAGGGGGCACGCATCCTACCGTAACCTACTCCCCGCGGGCCGCCTGATCGGCAATTCTCGTTCGTCGCAGGCATCTCTCTGCAGCATCGCATCGGGGTGCCCCAGTGCTCGGCAGATGATCACTCCGGAAATCCCGCAGATCGACATTCGGGTGCGATCGACGGCGAGCCTGTCACGGGGTCCCCATCCGCGCTCAACTTCAATCGAATGTTCGATCGACGTCTGAAACGCACTTACATCGAGGGAGGCTAAAGATGCCGGAACCTATTACCCGTCGAAATCTGGCTCTCGGTGGTGTCAGCCTGTTGGCCGGATCCTCGCTTGCCTCGCCGAGCCGGGCCGAGTTCGACAAGTTTCTCGGAATCGGCGAAGGCATGGAGGATTTCTGGCTCGCCACCGACGCCTATATCTACGGCTATCCGCTGGTCACCATGGAGATGACCCGCAAGATCGTCACCAATGTCGCGGCGCCGGTGGGAACGCGCGCGCCGATGGGCACGATCATCAGGTTGCGCGAATATCCGAACGCTTCCTTCAGGGATGTCACGGCGCCCAACGCAGACACACTCTACACCACGGCGTTCTTCGATGTCGGCAAGGAGCCATGGGTCCTGAGCATCCCGGACATGAACGGCCGCTATTTTCTCATGCCGATGCTCGACGGCTGGACGAACGTCTTCCAGGTCCCGGGCAAGCGCACGACGGGAACCGGCGCGCAGACCTATGCGATTACGGGCCCCGGATGGAAAGGGACCCTTCCGTCAGGGGTCAAGGAGTACAAATCTCAAACGAGCATCGTCTGGTTGCTGGGGCGCATCTATTGCACGGGCACTCCGGAGGACTATGCCGAGGTTCATAAGCTCCAAGACGCCTTCAAGCTCGTCCCGCTGAGTTCCTATGGCAAGCCCTATACGCCGCCGCCCGGGACCGTCGATCCCTCGGTCGATATGAAAATGGCGGTCCGCGAGCAGGTAAACCGCATGGACGCGGTGTCTTATTTCACGCTGCTGAGCAAGCTGATGAAGGACAATCCGCCGGCCGCTGCGGATGCCCTGCAGATCGCGAAATTCGCGCGGATCGGGATCGTTCCCGGGCAGGATTTCGATGCGAGCAAGCTCAAGGCCGATTTCCTCAAGCGCGTTCCCGAGGTCGCCTTCGACCGGATCATGATCCAGTTCAAGACCAACAAGGAGGTCCGGGACGAGAAAGGCTGGGGCTTCACGACGAAGACCGGGATCTATGGCACGGACTACCTGATGCGGGCGCTGGTCACGGCGATCGGGCTCGGCGCCAACCGGCCTCAAGACGCAATTTACCCGACCTCGCTGAAAGATTCCGAGGGGCGGAAGTACAGTGGCGCGAACAAATATGTCATGCGCTTCCCGAAGGGTCAGTTGCCGCCCGTCAACGGG
This sequence comes from Allobosea sp. RAF48, assembly GCF_052114025.1. Taxonomy (NCBI): domain Bacteria; kingdom Pseudomonadati; phylum Pseudomonadota; class Alphaproteobacteria; order Hyphomicrobiales; family Alloboseaceae; genus Allobosea; species Allobosea sp. RAF48. Next base: position 230,777 of record NZ_JBFRDZ010000013.1, on the reverse strand, counting down.
TTCTGGTCCCTGACGATGTATGACGCCGACTATTTCTTCGTCGACAATCCGATCAATCGCTATTCGATCAGCGCCCGGCAAAATCTGAAGTCCAATCCGGACGGCTCGACCGATCTCTACATCCAGAATGAATCCCCCGGGAAAGACAGGGAATCCAATTGGCTGCCGGCTCCGAAAGGCGATTTCATTCTGATGCTGAGAATGTACTGGCCCAACGAAAAGAGCCCCTCGATCATCAATGGGACGTGGAAAATCCCGCCGGTGAGCAAGGCCATGGCGTGAGGCCGAAATGTGAGGCTCCCGGCTTCGGCTTGGCTCGTCGTCTCGGCTATGCGATCGTCGCTCGATCGCGAGCAAAAATGCGAGGGCGCTATGGATACGGACCAGGCGGCCAAGGACCGCGTTACGCAAACCTTGATGAAGCACCTGGAACTCGCACAGGAGCAGCTCGACATGGCCGAGCGAGGTATCCTTTTGTCGATCGACGGGGCGCCGGAAGGGATCAATCTGACCAAGGAAGCGCTGGCCATCCGCGTCGAGCAACTGCAGGGGGCCCTCGACCGGCAGCGAGGACGCGGCTGAAGCCCTGCCCTTCGCCCGTCCGGAACGGGCTCCTTCCAAAAGCGGGAGATGGATTGGCCCATCCGGTCGGTTCAACCTGATGGGATCGACTCTAACCTCGCGCGATCTGCGCCAGAAGGTCGCGCAGGTTCAGTTCGGCATCGGGCGGGGTCCCATAGGCGGCGTTCGCGGGAATCCCCGACAGCGTCGCATGCATCACGTCCTTCGGCGTCAGGCCGAACTCCTTCTTGAAGGAGCGGCTGAAGCTCGACGGATCGGGAAAACCCAGCCCCTCGGCGATGGCTGCAATCGAGCCGAAATTGGCGCCGTTCGACAGCTCCGCGAAGGACTGCTTCAGGCGTCGCCGCTGGATGTAGTTCCTCACGCCCCCCTCGCTTTCGAGCAGGCGATAGAGCTGGGAGCGGGACATGCCCGCCTCCCGGCAAAGGAGATCCGGCCCGAGAGCGTTGCTCTGCAGGTTGCGGTCGACGATGCGCCGGACGATCTCCTTGCGGGTCACCGCGACCGGCGCGGCACCGAGGGAATTGTGATCCGACGATGGCGCGATGCAGGCGAGCAGCATGCCGCGCACGGCGGTCTGCAGGCCGGGCAAATCCGCCTCGGAGAAGCTTGAAACGTTACGCGCCAGCAGGACAATGAACTCGGCCAGAAGCTTGCCCATCGCGTCGCTGAGCGGCCGGCCCTCCGCCCCTTCCAGGATGGCGGTCACTTCAGGAAAGGTGTCGCGCGGCAGATAGAGCTGCAGCCGGTCGTCGGCCTCGCGGAAACTGACGAGCTCGCGCCCCAGCGATGCCACGAAGGGCGTATCGGCGGGCACGTCGATCGAGCGCTGCCGCCCCGCCTCTCCGAACGTCCGCTTGTGGCCGATCGTGATGTTCCAGTGGTCGATGGGGTTGCGCCGGACGAGGTCGGCCGTGCGGGACGCGCGCAATTTCGGCGCCTGCACGCGGCTCAGGCCGAAACCACCGAAATTCCAGATCTCGCTGGTCGCGGAAAAGCCGGCCTGAGGATCGTCGACCTCGACATCGAAGACCGCGTCGAACCAACCGCGCCAAGCATCCAGCTGCTTCGCTTTGGGGAGGCCGACCGTTGTGAAAATAACCGGCGTCATCTGACCAAGCGACAGGGGAAGGACACAAGCGCGCTTGCACTCCACCGCGGCGCTCAGGTCAAGTATTTATTCCGGGCAACGACAAATCCTGCCGATTTCCTAGGCAGATATCGCTCTCATCGATGAATTCGCAACAATTCGGTGCTCCGAGCGGCCGCATCTGCGGCTGATCGGGTATCACTGCGCCGCCTTATGATCACTTGTAAAACGCAGCGCGCCCGGACCGGCACATCGGCCGATCCGGGCTGCTGGGAAGAGATTGAACCGAGATCGCGCCGGGACGGCGGCGACCTCACACCGGCAGGATCGTCGCGCCCATCAGCTCCTTGTCGATGGCGTGCGCCGCCTGTCGCCCCTCGCGGATCGCCCAGACCACGAGCGACTGGCCGCGGCGCATGTCTCCGGCGACAAAGACCTTGTCGGTGCTGGTCTTGTAGTCGCGGTCATTGGCGACGACGTTGGCGCGCTTGTCCACCGCCGCGCCCGACTGCGCGATCATGCCCTCGATCAGCGAACCGGCAAAGCCGATGGCAAGGAAGCAGAGATCGGCCTGCAGCACGAATTCGGTGCCGGGGATCGGCTTGCGCTTCTCGTCGACGCGCGCGCATCTCACGCCGGTCAGCCGGCCTTTGCGGCCTTCCAGTCCGAGCGTCGCCGCCTGGAACTCGCGCTCGGCGCCCTCGGCCTGCGACGAGGAGGTGCGGAACTTCGTCGGCCAGTACGGCCAGACGGTGAGCTTGTCCTCGATCTCCGGCGCCATCGGCCGGATGTCGAGCTGCGTCACCGAGAGCGCGCCTTGCCGGAAGGCGGTGCCGACGCAGTCCGAGGCCGTATCGCCGCCGCCGACCACCACGACATGCTTGCCCGCGGCCAGGATCGGCGCCTCGTTCGATACGTCCTCGCCGCCGACCCGCTTGTTCTGCTGGGTGAGGTACGGCATCGCGTAATGCACGCCCGCCAGATTGGTGTCCGGCAGGCCGGGATCGCGCGGCGCTTCCGCACCGCCCGTCATCAGCACCGCATCATGCTCGGCGACGAGCGTGGCGAAGGGCAGGGTCACGCCGACATTGGCGTTGTAGTGGAAGGTGACGCCCTCCGCTTCCATCTGCTTCACGCGGCGATCGATATGCCCCTTCTCCATCTTGAAGTCGGGGATGCCGTAGCGCAGCAGGCCGCCGGCCTTGGCCTCGCGCTCATAGACATGGACGTCATGGCCGACGCGGGCGAGCTGCTGCGCCGCGGCCATTCCGGCCGGACCGGAGCCGACGATGGCGATGCGCTTGCCGGTGCGCTTGGCCGGAATTTCCGGCGCGATCCAGCCTTCCTGCCAGCCCTTGTCGGCGATCGCCTGCTCGATCGTCTTGATCGTCACCGGCATGTTCTCGAGGTTGAGCGTGCAGGCTTCCTCGCAAGGCGCAGGGCAGATGCGGCCGGTGAACTCCGGGAAGTTATTGGTGGAGTGGAGGTTGCGCAGCGCATCCTCCCAGGCGCCGGAATAGACGAGCTCGTTCCAGTCCGGAATCTGGTTGTGCACCGGGCAGCCCGTCGGCCCATGGCAGAAGGGGATGCCGCAATCCATGCAGCGCGCCGCCTGCTTCTTGATGTCGCGCTCCTCCAGCGGGAGCGTGAACTCGCGGAAATGCCGGATGCGGTCGCCGGCGAGCTGATATTTCTGCTCCTGCCGGTCGAATTCGAGAAAGCCTGTGACCTTGCCCATGCCGTTTCTCTCGCCGTGTGCCCGGGTCGTCCCCGCGCGCGTGCCTGTCTGATCGCGTGACCGGGGCCGTTCGGGCCCCGGCGGGTGGCGCGTTTCGCTTATTCCGCGGCCTGCAAGGTGCGGGCCTGTTCCATCTCGCGCAGCGCGCGGCGGTATTCGACCGGCATCACCTTGACGAACCTGGTGCGGTAATCCGCCCAGTTGTCGAGGATCGTGCGAGCGCGCTCCGAGCCGGTGTAGTTGGCGTGGTTCGTCAGCATCTGCATCAGGCGCTCCTCGTCATGGCCGGACATGTTGGTCATGTCGATGCGACCCTTGTGCTCGAGATCGCCGCCGTGATGGTGCAGCCGCTCCATCAGCTCCTCTTCCTCCTCGACCGGCTCGAGATCGACCATCGAGAGGTTGCAGCGCGACTTGAAGGTGCCGTCCTCGTCCAGCACATAGGCGATGCCGCCCGACATGCCCGCGGCGAAGTTGCGCCCGGTCTGGCCGATGACCGCGACGACGCCGCCGGTCATGTACTCGCAGCCATGGTCGCCCGTGCCTTCCACCACCGCGATGGCGCCGGAGTTGCGCACCGCGAAGCGCTCGCCCGCCACGCCGCGGAAATAGGCCTCGCCCGCGATCGCGCCGTACAGCACGGTGTTGCCGACGATGATCGAGCGCTCCGGCACCGCCTTTGCGGCGGGATCCGGCTTCACGATGATCTTCCCGCCCGACAGGCCCTTGCCGACATAGTCGTTGGCCTGGCCGGTGAGCTCGACGGTGACGCCCGCCGCGAGGAAGGCCGCGAAGCTCTGACCCGAGGTGCCCTTGAGCTTCACGGTGATGGTGTCGTCCGGCAGGCCGGCATGGCCGTACCTCTTCGCGACGGAGCCCGAGAGCATCGCACCGGTGGAGCGATCGACGTTGCAGATGCGCTCCTCGATCACGACCGGGGCGCCGGTCTCGATCGCGCCTTCCGCCGCCTTGATGAGCCTGCGGTCCAGCACTGTGTCGATCGGGTGCTTCTGCAGCTCGACATGGCGGATCGCCACCTCCGGCAGATCGACCTTGTGGAACAGCTTGGTGAAGTCGAGGCCCTTCGCCTTCCAGTGCTCGATCGCCTCCCGCTTGTCGAGCAGGTCCGCGCGGCCGACGATCTCCTCGATCTTGGTGAAGCCCATCTCCGCCATGATCTGGCGGACATCCTCAGCCACGAAGAAGAAGTAGTTCACCACATGCTCGGGCAGGCCCTTGAAGCGCTTGCGCAGCACCGGGTCCTGCGTCGCGACGCCGACCGGGCAGGTGTTGAGGTGGCACTTGCGCATCATGATGCAGCCGGCGGCGATCAGCGGCGCGGTCGAGAAGCCGAACTCGTCGGCCCCGAGCAGCGCGCCGATGATGACGTCGCGGCCGGTGCGCAGGCCACCATCGACCTGCAGGGCCACGCGGCCGCGCAACTGGTTCAGCACCAGCGTCTGCTGCGTCTCGGCAAGGCCGATCTCCCAGGGCGAGCCGGCATGCTTCAGCGAGGTCAGGGGGCTTGCGCCCGTGCCGCCCTCGAAGCCGGAGATGGTGATGTGGTCGGCGCGCGACTTGGCGACGCCAGCCGCGACCGTGCCGACGCCGATCTCGGAGACGAGCTTCACCGAGACATCGGCCGCCGGGTTGACGTTCTTCAGGTCGAAGATCAGCTGCGCCAGATCCTCGATCGAATAGATGTCATGGTGCGGCGGCGGCGAGATCAGGCCGACACCCGGCGTCGAATGCCGGGTCCGCGCGATCTTGGCATCGACCTTGTGGCCGGGGAGCTGACCGCCCTCGCCGGGCTTGGCGCCCTGCGCGACCTTGATCTGCATGACGTCGGAATTGACGAGATATTCGGTGGTGACGCCGAAGCGGCCGGACGCGATCTGCTTGATCGCAGAGCGCTTGGAGCGACCGTCCGGCATCGGCTTGAAGCGGATCGACTCCTCGCCGCCCTCGCCGGTGTTCGACTTGCCGCCGATCTGGTTCATCGCGATGGCGAGCGTCTCGTGGGCCTCGCGCGAGATCGAGCCGAACGACATCGCCCCGGTGGCGAAGCGCTTGACGATATCGGCAGCCGACTCGACGCTCTCCAGCGGCACGGGCGCCCGCCCGTCGTCACTGGCCATCTTGACCTTGAACAGGCCGCGGATGGTGCTGAGCCGCTGCGCGTCGTCATTCACCTGCCTGGCGAAATCCTCGTAGCGCTCGCGCGCATTGAGGCGCACCGCATGCTGCAGCGAGGCGACGACATCCGGCTTCCAGACATGGTCCTCGCCGCGGACGCGGTACATGTACTCGCCGCCGATATCGAGGCTGTTCCGATAGAGCGGGGAGTCGCCGAAGGCGTCGCGGTGGCGGCGCAGGCTCTCCTCGGCGATCTCCTCCAGGCCGACGCCCTCGATCGCCGTGCCGGTGCCGAAGAAGAACTTGTCGACGAAGGCGCTCTTCAGGCCGACGGCATCGAAGATCTGCGCGCCGCAATAGGATTGGTAGGTCGAGATGCCCATCTTGGACATCACCTTCAGCACGCCCTTGCCGACCGACTTGATATAGCGCTTCACCACCTCGTCGGCGTCGACCTCCTCGGGGAAGGCGCCCTGCGCATGCTGGTCGAGCAGGGTGTCGAAGGCGAGATAGGGGTTGATCGCCTCGGCGCCGTAGCCGGCGAGGCAGCAGAAGTGATGGATCTCGCGCGGCTCGCCGGATTCGACGACGAGGCCGACCGAGGTCCGCAGGCCCTTGCGGATCAGGTGATGGTGCACCGCCGCCGTGGCCAGCAGCGCCGGGATCGGGATGCGGTCCGGTCCGACCTGCCGGTCGGACAGGATGATGATGTTGTAGCCGCCATGGACCGCAGCCTCCGCGCGCTCGCAGAGCCGCGCCAGCGCGCCTTCCATACCGGCCGCGCCCTCGCGCGCCGGGTAGGTGAAGTCGATGGTCTTGGTGTCGAAGCGGTCCTCGTAATGACCGATGCAGCGGATCTTCTCTAGATCGTCATTGGTCAGGATCGGGGTGCGCACCTCCAGCCGCTTGCGCCGCGAGGTGCCCTCGAGATCGAGGATGTTCGGACGCGGCCCGATGAAGGACAGCAGGCTCATCACCAGCTCCTCGCGGATCGGATCGATCGGCGGGTTCGTGACCTGCGCGAAGTTCTGCTTGAAATAGGTGTAGAGCAGCTTCGACTTGAGCGAGAGCGCCGAGATCGGCGTGTCCGTGCCCATCGAGCCGACGGCTTCCTGTCCGGTCACCGCCATCGGCGCCATCAGCAGCCGGACATCTTCCGTGGTGTAGCCGAACGACTGCTGGCGATCGAGCAGCGGCACGTCCGTGCGCGACGCACGTGCCTCGACCGGGGGCAGGTCCTCCAGCACGATCTGGGTGCGCTTCAGCCAGTCCTTGTAGGGGTTGGCGAGGCACAAGGAGGTCTTGATCTCGTCGTCGCCGATGATGCGGCCCTGCTCCAGGTCGATCAGCAGCATCTTGCCCGGCTGCAGGCGCCACTTCTCGACGATCTTCTCCTCCGGGATCGGCAGCACGCCGAACTCGGAAGCGAGCACGACGAGCCCGTCATCGGTGACGAGATAGCGCGCGGGCCTGAGGCCGTTGCGGTCCAGCGTCGCGCCGATCTGGCGCCCGTCGGTGAAGGCGATCGCCGCGGGCCCGTCCCAGGGCTCCATCAGCGCGGCATGGTACTCGTAGAAGGCGCGCCGCTCCTCGTTCATCAGCGGGTTGCCGTTCCACGCCTCGGGCACCAGCATCATCATGGCGTGGGCGAGCGAGTAGCCGCCCTGAACCAGGAATTCGAGCGCGTTGTCGAAGCAGGCAGTGTCGGACTGGCCTTCATAGGAGATCGGCCAGAGCTTCGAGATGTCCGAGCCGAACAGGTCGGAATCGACGCTCGCCTGCCGGGCCGCCATCCAGTTGACGTTGCCGCGCAGCGTGTTGATCTCGCCGTTATGGGCGACCATCCGGTAGGGGTGCGCGAGGCGCCAGGACGGGAAGGTGTTGGTCGCGAAGCGCTGGTGGACGAGGGCGATCGCGCTGTCGAAGCGCTCGTCCTGCAAATCCTTGAAGTAGGAGCCGAGCTGGTTCACCAGCACCATGCCCTTGTAGACGATGGTGCGGCAGGACATCGAGACGGGGTAGTATTCCGCCGTCTTGCGCTCCTGGTGCTTGTAGACCTTGTTCGAGACCGACTTTCTGAGAACGTAGACCTGCCGCTCGAACTCGTCCTCGCTAGTGATGTCGTCGGGGCGGCCGACGAAGAGCTGGCGATGCACCGGCTCGGTTTCCAGCACCGCCTTGCCGAGATCGGCATTGTCGACCGGCACGTCGCGCCAGCCGAGGAAGTTCAGCCCTTCCTCCTCGACGGTCTGGGAGATGATCTCCTCGCAGAGCGCGCGGATCGCCGGGTCGCGCGGCATGAAGAACTGGCCGATGGCATAGAAGCCGGGCTCGGGCAGCTCGATGCCGAGCTTGCCCGTCTCTTCCTTGAAGAAGCGATGCGGGATCTGGACGAGGATGCCGCAGCCGTCGCCGAGCTTCGGATCGGCGCCGACGGCGCCGCGATGATCGAGATTGTGCAGGATCTGCAGGCCCTGCTGGACGATGGCGTGGCTCTTGCGGTTCTTCATGTCGGCGATGAAACCGACGCCGCAGGAGTCTTTCTCGTTGCGGGGATGGTACAGGCCCTGATGCGTCGGCATCGCCGGGTCGCGCACGGCCGGAAAACGCTCGAAGCCCTCTGCGCCGCTCGACTTGCTGGTCACGCTCATCGTCAAACCCCGCTTCCCAGAACCCGCTGGCGCGCCGCCGGCAGGTAGACCCGTCAGTCCACAATCCTCGCCGCTCCGGCCCTCAGTGCCGACGTTGCGTCAGCAGCAAGGTGGGGCCAAGGCGGCTCGGCCGTCGTCTTGTCAGAGGCTTGCTTGCGCTTTGTTTCCACCGCGCCCGCGTCCTCCGCAGGCGCCCCGGGCGTTCTCTCGCCCGCTCGCGCCTGTCTTCAGCCCGTCGTTTTACGGGCGGTGCACGTACGGTTGGCTTTGGCGTGTTTAGCCCGGCCCCTCGTCATGCTCCGCTCCATGCGACGGCGCGACCTCCAGCCTGCATCGGCTTTCGGTCGGCGCGGTGAAAAATGGGACAGCAACACTGTCCTATTGAGATGAACTTGCCAGAATTCCAATCTGCGCACAAGCGTCGATTTTGCACCGCGGCGAAATTTTATTGCAAAATTGAATCCACGCCAGACATTTCCGAGACGAAAGCCTAACTCCGGCAGCACGCTTCTTGTTTTTGGGCATGCAGCGAGGTTTCAGCCCGGCGCGCCGCGCAGGCCCCCCTTTCCCGGCGCCCGCTTGGCAGCAGACCGCCATCCGCCTAACCCTCGGTCATGCATTTCTTCAGCGACAACACCGCCGCCGCCAGCCCTCGCGTCATGGCCGCGCTCGCCGCCGCCAATGAGGGCAACGCCTCTCCCTATGGCAAGGACGAGTGGACGCGCCGCGTCGAGGAGCGCTTCGCCGCGATCTTCGAGCGCGAGGTCTCGGTCTTCCTTGTCCTCACGGGCACGGCGGCGAATGCGCTGGCGCTGGCCAGCATCGTGCGGCCCTGGGGCGCCGTCCTCACCCATGAGGAAGCCCATATCGTCGAGGACGAGTGTGGTGCCCCGGAATTCTTCAGCAATGGCGCAAAGCTGGTCGACCTGCCCGGCACCGGCGCCAAGCTGCAGCCGCAGACCGTGGCGAAGGCGCTCTCGCATCTGCGCGACGGCGATTTCCATCAGGTCCAGGCCCAGGCGCTGTCGATCACCCAGGCCACCGAATGCGGCACCGTCTATACGCCTGACGAAGTGCGGGCGCTGAAGGACGCCGTCACCCCGCGCGGCCTCAAGCTGCATATGGACGGCGCGCGCTTCGCCAATGCGCTGGTCACGCTCGGCTGCACGCCCGCGGAGGTCACCTGGAAGGCCGGCGTTGACGTGCTCTCCTTCGGTGGCACCAAGAATGGCGCGCTCGCGGCCGAGGCCGTGATCTTCTTCGATCCCGGCCATGCCGAGGAGATGAAGTGGCGCCGCAAGCGCGCCGGCCAGACCCTGTCGAAGGGCCGTTTCCTTGGCGCCCAGTTCGAGGGGCTCCTCGCCGACGATCATTGGCTCGACCTCGCCCGCCATGCCAACGCCCGAGCCAGGCGCCTGGCGGATTCGGTCGCGCAAGGCAGCGAGGCGCGCCTGGCCTGGCCCTGCCAGGCGAACGAGGTCTTCATCGTGCTGCCGCCCGCCGTCCAGGAGCGGCTGAAGGCGGCCGACGTCGGCTATTATGACTGGTCGGCCCGCTCGCTGCCGCCGGAAGCGCCGCTTCGGGACGGCGAGATCGTCGGCCGCTTCGTCATGTCCTTTGCGACCGAGCCGGAGCATGTCGAGCGCCTGATCGCCTCCATCGCAGGCTGAAGAGGCGCATTTCAGCCCCGTTTCCAGCCCCATGCCTGCCGCATTCCCTAACAAGACTGCCCGCCACGAAAGCAGTCGTTAAGGAAGGTGGCATGGCAAATCGTTCGACCGCACCGGGGCGCATCGCGCTGATGGGCCTGGTCGTGGCCAGCGCCCTGGCCGGCACGGCGGGAACCGCCGGAGCCCAGTATTACTATTATGACGACGGGTACGCCCCGTATCCCGCCTATGGCTACGGCTATCGCTATGACTACCGTTACGCACCCCGCCCGCCGGCGTTGGTCCCGCGCACACCGGCGCCGGTCTCGCCTTATGCGGTCAACCGCATAGCGGCCCGCGACTACGGCCTCGTCAGGATCGACCGCTCGATCCGCCGCGACGACACCTATATCGTCGATGGCGTCACGGCTGGCGGCCAGCGCCTGCGCCTGATCCTCGATGCTTATGCCGGCGATCTGATCCGCCGCATCCCGCTGCGCGGACAGGGCGTGCCCGCGCCGGATGTCGCTCGCATCGACCCGCATCAGGGGCAGGCACCGCGCCCGCGCCTCGTGCCCCAGCCCCCCGAACGGCCGGCCGAGCTGCAGCCGCCGGCAGAAGCCAGCGCGCCCGCGACGTCCGTTCCCCCATCACCGGCGGCGCCGGCCGCACCCGAACCTGCCAAGCCCGCCGAGGCCGCTCCGGTCGAGGCCAGCGCTCCTGCCACGGCCTCGCCCCCCTCGCCCGCCGCACCGCCTGCGCCGGAGCCTGCGAAGCCCGCGGAGAGAGCGCCCGCCGAGGCCAGCGCGCCTGCGACCATCACTCCGCCGCAGCCGGCGAAGCCGGCAGAGCCTTCACCGGGCGCGACCAACCCGGAGACCGGCGCCGACAAGCCCAAGCTCGTCAACCCGGGCGATGTGCGCGGGACGGACGCGGCGGAACGCAAGCCGCCGCTGTCGACCGCAGCGCCCGCAAACCAAACGCCGTTGATCCCGCCCGTGCAGCAGATTGATCCATCGCCGTCCACGCCCAAGCCGGAGACGCCGATCGCTCCGGTCGCCCCGATGAACTGAGGATAGCTCCCCCGAGGGGGCGTCATTCCGGACAAGCCGCCATAGCGGCGCCGGTCCGGAATCCATTGGAGGGCGCCGAAGTTCTACGATGGTTTCCGGGTCTGCGCTTCGCTCCGCCGGGAAATGACGACGTGTCGTTGTCGCCTTGCTCAGCGCACCAACAAAAAAGGCTCCCGTTTCCGGGAGCCTTTCTCGTCAGCCCGTAGGGCCTTTCGCGTTACGCCGCCTTGGCGGTCTCGATCTTGGCTTCGAGAACCTTGGCAGAAGCGGCGGCAATCGGAATCTGGCGCGGCTTCTTGGCCTCGGGAATCTCGCGCACGAGATCGATATGGAGCAGGCCGTTCTCGAGGCTGGCTCCGGTCACCTGCACATAGTCGGCGAGCTGGAAGCGGCGCTCGAAGGCGCGGGCGGCGATGCCCTGATGCAGGACTTCGCGCTTCTCGGCGCTGCCGGCAATCTGCTTCTCGCCCTTGACGGTCAAGGCATTTTCCTTGGCCTCGATGGAGAGGTCAGCCTCGCCGAAACCCGCAACCGCAATCGTGATGCGGTAGCCGTTCTCGGCGGTTCGCTCGATATTGTAGGGGGGATAGCCCGGCGCGGCGTCGTTGCTCGTCGCCTGATCGAGGAGAGAGAAGAGGCGGTCGAAGCCGACGGTCGAGCGATAGAGCGGGGAAAGATCGAATTGACGCATGATATGTCCTCCGAAGAAGCGACAGTTTGGTCAGCCCGCCTCGCCTGAGCACGGGCCTGTTTCGGTTTGCGCACCCGGTTCCGGCCTGCGCATCCATGATCTGGGATGGCTTTCGCGCTTTTCAAGAGCCCCCGCCAACGGGCATAAACGAAGCCCGAAAGCAGTTCGGCGACCGGCGGGGGCATGCGGTCGCGATCCGGAGTGAGCCGATGGCCGAGGCCGTTCTTTTTGCCCATCCCGGCTATCCCGTGCCGGGCCATGGCAAGGTCTGGCACGCAGCGACGCGCGACGGCGCCTCCCTGCGCTTCGCGAGCTGGCGCCCGACGGTGAAGCCGGCGCGCGGCACCGTCGTGCTCGTGCAAGGCCGCGCCGAATTCATCGAGCGCTACAGCGAAACCGCCGCCGAACTGCGCCGACGCGGCTTCCATGTGCTGACCTTCGACTGGCGCGGCCAGGGCGGCTCGCAGCGCTTCGTCCGGCGCGAGCGCAAGGGCCATGTCGGCCGCCTCAAGCATTACGAAGCCGATCTCGCCCTTGTGATGGCGGAAATGCAGGCGAAGTTTCCGCCGCCCTATTTCGTCCTCGCTCATTCGATGGGCGCGGCACTCTGCCTCGACGCCGCCCGCCATGACGCCCTGCCGGTGTCGCGCATGGTGGCGCTTGCCCCGATGCTCGGCCTCACCATGATCGCGCACCCGGCCAGGGCCAGCCGCCTGGCCAGCCTGCTCTATTGGCTCGGCTTCGGCCGCGCCTTCGTCCCGGGCGGCGGCGACACGGCCATCGCGACGAAACCCTTCGAAGGCAACCGGCTGACGAGCGACGCCGTCCGCTACGCCCGCAACAGCGCGCTCTCTTCCGAGGCTCGCCATCTCAGCATCGGCGACCCGACCATCGCCTGGGTCAGGACGGCCTTTCGCCTGATGGCACGCCTCGGCGCCCCGTCCGCCGCGCTGGAGGTGAAGGTGCCGACACTGATCATCGCCGCCGGACAGGACCCGGTGGTCTCGACGCCGGCGATCGAACGCTTCGCCGCACGTCTCAAGACCGGCTCCGCGCTGGTGCTAACGACGGCGCGACACGAGATCCTGATGGAGAACGACGCGATCCGCGCCCAGTTCTGGGCCGCCTTCGATGCCTTCATTCCCGGCGAGGGTCAGGCCGCGTCCGCCTCAGCCGGCGAGTCGCGCGAGAGCAGCCTCATGCAGCGCCTTGTTGCCGGCAGCGAGGATTCGCCCCCCGCCGGCAGCGCTGCCGCCGTCCCATGAAGTCACGATACCGCCGGCTCCCTCGATGATCGGGATCAACGCGACGATGTCATAGGGCTTGAGGCCGCTCTCGATGACGAGATCGACATGGCCGGCCGCCAGCATGCAATAGGCGTAGCAGTCGCAGCCATAGCGCGAGAGCCGAACCTGCTTCTCGACGCGGCCGAAAGCCTTTGACTCCTCGCCCTCGAACAGCCCCGGGGAAGTCGTCATCAGCGTCGCGGCGGCGAGATCGGTGACCGGCCGCGTACGCAGCTTCCGCGGCCCGCCCGGCCCCTCATAGCGCGCCTCGCGCCCGTCGCCGGAATAGCGCTCGCCGGAGAAGGGCTGGTGCATCATGCCGTAGACCGGCACGCCCTTGCGCGTCAGGCCGATCAGCGTGCCCCAGACCGGGATGCCGGAGATGAAGGCGCGCGTGCCGTCGATCGGATCGAGGACCCAGACATAGTCGGCCTCGGTGTTTTCGCTGCCGAATTCCTCGCCGAGCACGCCATGGGCCGGAAACTGCCCCTTGATCATGTTGCGCATCACCGATTCGCCCGCGCGGTCGGCCTCGGTCACCGGATCGAACACGCCGCCCTGCGACTTGTCCTCGGTCTGATGATGCGCCCGGAAGAACGGCAGGATCGCCCGCCCCGACTGGGTGGCCAGATCCGCGACGAAAGCGCCGAAATCGACTGCGCTCATGAAAGCTCTCCCCTTTGCTGCTCCGCAGCATCAATCTCGTAAGGCACCGGGCCACAAACTCGCATAGGTGACAAGAATCGCAAAAACACCGGCAAAAACCGCCCCCGTCATGCGCAATGCGCATGACCCCTGCGAGTTGCGTAATTTCGCTTGCGTTTTGCAGCGCACTCTCATATTGTGCACTGCGAAGGGGAGATGACCTCAAACCTTCGTTGCCCTCCTTGGGCGTTTCCTCCCTAGACTTGGGCCGCCACATCAGTGTGCGGCCCTTTTTTCTTGTCCGGCGTCGCTGTCTCGGCGCGGCCACCTCCGGCTTTACCGCCTATTCGGCCGCCTCGCGCCAATCGTCGAGCCAACCGCTCCAGCGCGCGAAGCAATCCGCCATCGCGCTGGCGATCGCCTGCTCGATCGCGACAAAGCCCGCATGCGGCTCCAGCGTGGCCTCGTTCATGTAGAGCGCCCGGTTGACCTCGATCTGCAGGGCGTGGACCCCGGAGGCTGGCGCACCGTAGTGCTCGGTGATGAATCCACCGGCATAAGGCCGGTTGCGGGTGACGCTGAAGCCGAGCCGGGTGAAGGCCTGCTCGGCAATGTCAGTGATGTAGCCGCCAGCGCTGGTGCCGAAGCGATCGCCCAGGATGATATCGGACTTCGACAGCCCGTCCCGGTCGAGCCCTGCGGACGGCATCGAATGCGCGTCGACCAGGATGCAGGTGCCGAACACCCCTTGGGTACGCTGGACGAGCCCGCGCAAGCCGGCATGGTAGGGCCGATAGAGGCCGTCGATCCGGGCGAGCCCCTCCGAGATCGGGATTCGCCCGAAATAGATCTCCTGCGCGTCGCCGACGATTCGGGGAATGGTGCCGAGCCCGCCTGCGACCCGCATCGAGCGGGTATTGGCGAAGGGCGGCACCCGGCCCTCGAACATGCGCGGATCGAGCTCATAAGGCTCGCGGTTCACGTCGAGATAGGCGCGGGGAAACTCCGCCACCAGCAGCGGCGCGCCCAGCGCGACGCTCTGTCCGAACAGGCGGTCGACGAAAGCATCCTCCGAGCGCCTCAGGCTGCGCAGAGGCAGCCGCGCCGCATCGACGAAGCCACGCGGATAGCGCCTTCCCGCATGCGGCACATCGACCACGACCGGCACGACCTGAAGAGCCGGCTGATACAGGCTGAAGGGCCGCTCGATCTCGGCGACGACATCGTCGGGACCTGGCGGAAACGGGGCGGAGAACGCGCTCATGCCCTGTAACTGAAGCACACAAACCCGGCCGGTTGAAGCGACGTTGTGAAACCGTGGAAATCCACGATGGGATTCACCCGTTGTTTACCATGATACTGCCTTATAGAAGCGCATGGTTCCAACTGCGTGGACGGGTGAGTACCCAGCCGTTCCAGGCCCGGCGGTGGCACCGGCGCCAGACGCATCGAAACACAGGCCTCAGGGACGGACACAACAGGCCCATGACGAAGATACTGCTCGCGGAAGACGACAACGACATGCGTCGCTTCCTGGTCAAAGCCCTGCAGAATGCGGGCTACGACGTCGCTTCCTTCGACAACGGCCTGTCGGCCTATAATCGACTCCGCGAGGAGCCGTTCGAGCTGCTTTTGACCGACATCGTCATGCCGGAGATGGACGGAATCGAGCTGGCGCGCCGCGCCACCGAGCTCGATCCCGACATCAAGGTGATGTTCATCACCGGCTTCGCCGCCGTCGCGCTCAACCCCGATTCGCAGACGCCGAAGGATGCGAAGGTGCTCTCCAAGCCCTTCCATCTGCGCGAGCTCGTCAACGAAGTTGAGAAGCTGTTGGCGGCTTGAGAATTTATGCGGCAAACGCCTTGCAAGCTGCGAGGCGAGCCGCTATAGCCCCCTCACCTCGCAGCGTGATCGCGGCCAACACGGCCCGGACACGCTACCGGAAGCCGCTTCTGGCGGCGACGGGCGCGTAGCTCAGCGGGAGAGCACTACGTTGACATCGTAGGGGTCACAGGTTCGATCCCTGTCGCGCCCACCATTTGATGCCCTTGTGATACAGGGACGAAAGGCCGCCTCACCGGGCGGCCTTTTTGCTTTTCGCCGCTTGCAGCGGGTGGCGCTCAATCCGCCTCGCTCGGCGCAAGCTGGCGCACGAAGCGTCGCAGCAGCGTCTCAAAGGCCGCGAGCGCCGGCGAGACCGAACGCCCGCTCGGCCGGATCATGACGATGTCGCGTGCGATCGAAGGTTCCGCCAGAGGGCGAGCAACCACGCCCGCCGGCGCGACGGCCCGCGCATAGGTCGGCAGCACCGCAATGCCGAGCCCGGCCTCGACCAGCGCCAGGGCGGTGGTGATCTGCGCCACCTCATAGGCCGGCCGCAGCGTGATCTCGGCACTCTCGTAGCCGACCTCGACCAGCAGGCGGATACCGCTGTCGCGCGTGAGCGTGATCAGTTGCTCCTCGGCCAGGTCGCGCCAGAGCACGCTCTCCTGTCCGGCGAATCGGCTGTCGCGCCCGCAGAACAGCATCAGGCTGTCCCGGGCGAGCGGCGTGCGCTCGATATTGTCCTCCAGCGCCGAGAAGGTGCCGACCCCGCAATCGGCCCGGCCGAAGCGGACGGCTTCGACGACGAGGTCGTTGCGCGCATCGATGATCGCGACCTGGAGGCCGGGATGCTTCTCGCGCAGCGCCGCGATGGTCGGAGGCATGATCACGGTCGCAAGCAGCGGTGGCACCGCCACCACGATGCGCCCGCGACGGCGCTCCGCCAGCCCGTTGGCGTTCTGCACCGCCGTGTCGAGGTCCTGCACGACCTTCAGCGCCGCGCCGTGGAACTCGCGCCCGCCCTCGGTCAGTTCGACGCGCCGCGTCGTCCGGTCGAGCACCCGGATGCCGAGCTCGCGCTCCAGCTCTCGCACCAATTGCGAGAGCGCCGGCTGTGCCATGTGCAGCCGCTCGGCCGCCTTGGTGAAGGTGCCCTGCTCGGTCACTGCGAGGAAGGCCTGGATCTGGCGCAGCGTGATCGCCATGGGTTTTCCGATTTATAAGGACAGCTTCCGAATTCATACGAATGTTACGAGTTGCCGTATACCCCGCCCGTCATGCCATCATTCCTCATCGCCCCACGGATGCGGGGCGACGCCTGGCAGGGATGTGGAAGGCGGCAGAGCGGATCGGCGGTCAAGGCCAGTCCTCGCTATCGCAGACCAGCTGCCGGACCGTGCGGGAATGCGAGGGTTAGGCTTCATGAAATACGCCAAGAAGGACGCCAAGGCCTATGCCCGCGCCCATATGAAGGGCATCTGGGCGGCCGCGCTCACCCCCTTCACCGACACGCTCGCGATCGATGAGGACAGCTTCCGCCAGAACATCCGCCACTGGCTCGACGATCTCAAAATCGACGGGCTGTTCATCGCCGGCAAGCAGGGCGAGTTCTTCTCGATGTCGATCGAGGAGCGCAAGCGCAGCTTCGAGCTGGCGGTCGAGGCCAGTGCGGGGCGCGGCCAGACGATCATGTCCTGCTCCGACCAGAACATGGATGTCGTCATCGATCTGGCGAAGCATGCCCAGAAGGTCGGCGCCGATTACATCGTCGTCCACGCCCCAATCCTGCACTTCTTCAAGGCGCAGGACGAGACGGTCTACGAGTACTACCGGACCATCGCCGAGAAGGTCGATATCGGCATCGCACTCTGGAGCCACCCGGATTCGGGCTATCTGATGAGCCCGCGGCTCTGCAACCGGCTCGCCGACATCGAGAACGTCGTCGCGATCAAGTACAGCGTGCCGCGGCCGATGTATGCAGAGCTCACGCGGCTCGCCGGCGACCGCATCCTGGTCAGCACGGCGTCCGAGGAGGAATGGCTCGACAACATCCTCGAGCTCGGCTGGCAGCTCTATCTCTGTTCCTCTCCGCCCTACCTGATCCAGACGGCGAACGACCGGCGCATGCGCGACTACACCGACCTCGCCTTCCGCGGCGAGGCCGAGAAGGCCCGCGCGATCCGCGACAGCCTGAACCCGGTGCGCGAGGCGCTGCGCGGCACGCGGCCGGCCGAGAAGCCGCACGCCCACCAGAAGTACTGGCAGGAACTGCTCGGCCAGGTCGGCGGGCGCGTCAGGCCACCGATGCTGGAGCTGACCGAGGCCGAGAAGGCCGCGACGCGCGCCGCCTTCGAGAGTTGCGGCCTGGGCAAGGCCCAACTCGCGAAGGCTGGCTGATAGACATCACGAACGAGGACGGGAGTGGGAACCATGGCGACCGAAGGACGGCTCAAGGCCTTCAACTTCAAGAAATGGATCGAAGAGCATGAGCACCTGCTCAAGCCGCCGGTCGGCAACAAGAAGGTGTTCGACGACGGCCAGATGACCGTGATGGTCGTCGGCGGCCCAAACCAGCGCGCTGACTACCATGACGACCCGGTGGAAGAGTTCTTCTACCAGCTCAAGGGCGACATGATGCTGAAGCTGGTCGATAACGGGAAGCACTACGACGTGACGATCCGCGAGGGCGACGTCTTCCTGCTGCCGCCGCATGTGCGCCACTCGCCGCAGCGCCCGCAGGAAGGCTCGATCGGTCTTGTGGTTGAGCCGGCCCGTAGCCCCGACCAGGTCGACGGCTTCGAATGGTACTGCTTCGAGTGCCAGGGCCTCGTGCACCGCATCGAACTCAAGGTGAAGGACCTCGTGAAGGACCTGCCGCCGCTCTACGAAGCCTTCTTCTCCGACGAGAAGGCGCGCACCTGCAAGCATTGCGGCGCACTCCATCCCGGCCGCAAGCCGCCGGCCGGCTGGGTCGCGCTCTAAGAGTGCCGCACCGAAAGGCGGGCTCCCTCTCCCAGAGGAGTCCGTGCTTGGATAACGGGCGGCAGCGCCTTGCGCCCCGACTGGGGCGCGGTGATGGTGCACGAGAACACGCATAAAGCGCGGCGGCGCAGAAACGCCGCGTCGAACCATCTCAGAGGCAGAACGGAACGACTGGAGTCCATGATGAAACTGCGCGGATTGCTCTTCGGCATCGCTGCCACGCTGGCGGCGTCCACCGCACTTGCCCAGCAGCCGGTCAAGATCGGCATGATCACCACGCTTTCGGGTCCCGGCGGCTATCTCGGCCAGGACATCCGCGACGCCTTCAAGCTCGCCATCGACATGGAGGGCGGCAAGCTCGGCGGCGTGCCGGTCGAGCTCGTCGTCGAGGATGACGCGCTCAAGCCCGGCCAGGGCAAGCAGATCGCCGAGAAGATGCTGAAGACCGACGGCATCAAGATCATGACCGGCATCGTCTTCTCGAACGTCGCCGGCGCCACCGTGCCGGATATCGTCGATTCCGGCGCGCTCTATGTCAGCCCCAACGCCGCGCCGTCCAACTTCGCCGGCAAGGAGTGCAACGAGAACTACTTCGTCGTCGCCTGGCAGAACGACAGCCTGCACGAGAGCGCCGGGCAATACGCCACCAATCTCGGCTACAAGAAGGCCTTCATCCTCGCCCCGAACTACCAGGCCGGCAAGGACGCGCTCACCGGCTTCAAGCGCCTGTTCAAGGGCGATGTCGTCGGCGAGGTCTATACCCGCCTCGACCAGACCGACTTCGCCCCCGAGATGGCGCAGATCCGCTCCGCCAATCCCGACGTCGTCTTCCAGTTCCATCCGGGCGGCCTCGGCATCGCCTTCCTGCGCCAGTACCAGCAGGCCGGCCTGCTCGGAAAGGTGCCGATGGTGCTCGCCGAGCCCTCGCTCGACGCCACCACGTTGAAGGCCGTCGGCGACGCCGCGCTCGGCCTCAGCGTCACCGCGCACTGGAACACGGACTTCGACAACGCCGCCAACAAGAAGTTCGTGGAGGCCTGGACCAAGGCCTACAACCGGGTGCCGACCTACTACGCCAGCCAGGGTTACGACACCGCGCTCGCCATCGCCTCCGCCCTGAAGGCGACCGGCGGCAAGGCCGATGTGCCCGCGCTGCGCAAGGCGCTCGCCAAGGCGGATTTCCAGTCGGTGCGTGGGTCGTTCAAGTTCGGCCCGAACCAGCACCCGGTGCAGGATTGGTACTCGCTCAAGGTCGAGAAGGCCGCCGACGGCACGCCGGTGTTGAAGACGACCGGCAAGGTGCTGAGCAACCACAGCGACGTCTACGCCAAGGACTGCAAGCTCTAAGCCGGCTTGCATCCGTTCGCAGTTAAGCGCGCTACGCTCCCGTCATGGTCGGGCTTGTCCCGACCATCCACGTCTTCCGTCATCGAGACCGGTGTTCAAGACGTGGATGCTCGCCACAAGGGCGAGCATGACGAAACTGGAATGACGCCGGCCGTCATGGGCTTCTGGTTCTTCGCCGACGCGAAGCTCCGAAGTGATGGCAGCGTTTCGATCCGCCCCAGAGGATTCCGGCTTCAGTCACAATGACGCTCGTTCTCGAACAATTGCTCAATGGCCTGCAGTTCGGCGTGATGCTGTTCCTGCTCGCGGCAGGGCTGACGCTGATCTTCGGCATCATGGGCGTAATCAATCTCGCCCATGGCTCGCTCTACATGGTCGGCGCCTATGCCGCCGCCTTCGCGGCCGCGCAGACCGGCTCCTTCCTGCTCGCGGTGATCGCGGGGCTCGCCGCCGCCGCTATCGTGGGCATGGTGATGGAGGTGGTGGTGCTGCGAAGGCTCTATGCGCGGGACCATCTCGACCAGGTGCTGGCGACCTTCGCGCTGATTCTGATCTTCAACCAGAGCGTGACGATCCTGTTCGGGCGCCAGCCGCTCTTCGTCTCGGTACCATCAGCGCTGAACGGCTCGGTGCAGCTGCTGCCCGGCCTGACCTATCCCGTCTACCGCCTCGCCATCATCGCGGTCGGCCTGCTCGTCGCGCTCGGCCTCTACCTCCTGATCAACCGCACGCGCATCGGCATGCTCGTGCGCGCCGGCGCCACCCATCGCGAGATGGTCCGCGCGCTCGGCGTCGATATCCGCCTGCTCTACACCGCCGTCTTCGGTCTCGGCGCCCTGCTCGCCGGCCTTGCCGGCCTGATGGCAGGGCCGATCCTCGCCGTGCAGGTCGGCATGGGCGAGCAGATCCTGATCATGACCTTCGTCGTGGTGGTGATCGGCGGCGTCGGCTCGATCCGCGGCGCCTTCTTCGGCGCCCTGATCGTCGGCCTCGTCGACACCTCGCTGCGCGCCTTTGCGCCCGGCCTGCTGCGCCATGTCATGACGGGGTCCGAGGCCGATGCGCTCGGCGCCGGCCTCGCCTCGATGGGCATCTACCTGTTGATGGCGATCGTGCTGCTGGTGCGGCCCAAGGGACTGTTCCCCGCCCATGTCTGAGAACGCCATCATCCGCACCGATGCCGCGACGCCCGCGCTGGGCCGCACCATCGCCCTGCTGGCGCTCGCCGTCGCGCTGATCGCTCTGCCCTTCCTCGTCAAGGCGATCGGCCAGCCCGCTCTGGTGCCCTTGGCGACACGCGTCCTGATCTACGCCATCGCCGCCGCCAGCCTGAACCTCGCGCTCGGCTTCGGCGGGATGGTCTCGTTCGGCCACGCCGCGTTCTTCGGCATCGGCGGCTATGCGGTCGGCATCCTCTACCGGGCCTTCGCCGACAACGCCCTGTTCCTCGGCTTCATCCCCGGCACGGACCAGCTCCTGATCACACTGCCGGCCGCGATCCTCGCCGCCGGCCTCTTCGCCTGCATCATCGGCGCGCTCTCGCTGCGCACGGCCGGCGTGCAGTTCATCATGATCACGCTCGCCTTCGCGCAGATGCTGTTCTTCCTCTTCGTCTCGCTCAAGGCCTATGGCGGCGATGACGGCATGACGATCCGCCGCCGCAACGCGCTGTTCGACCTCAACACCCGCGACGACGTCACCTTCTATTTCATCTGTTTGGCCATCGCCGCGCTGGTCTTCCTCGTGCTCTGGCGCATCGTCGGCTCGCGCTTCGGCATGGTGCTGGCCGGCATCCGCCAGAACGAGCGGCGCATGGCGGCGATCGGCATCGCGCCCTATCGCTACAAGCTGGCCGCCTTCGTCATCTCCGGCATGGGCGCCGGGCTCGCGGGCGCGCTGATGGCGAACTACCTGCGCTTCGTCAGCCCGGACATGCTGCACTGGACCAAGTCGGGCGAGCTGATGATCATGGTCATCCTCGGCGGCGTCGGCACCTTGCTCGGCCCGCTCTTGGGCGCCGCCGCGCTCGTCATCCTCGAGACGGTACTGACCGGCTGGACCGAGCATTGGCAGCTTGTGCTCGGGCCGATCCTGCTCCTCGTCGTGCTTTTCACGCAGGGCGGCCTCAACGGGCTGCTCTCACGCCTCGGCCTCGGCAGGAGCGCGACATGACCGAACTCGCCACGACGCAACCGCTCCTTTCCGTTCGCGGCCTGCGCAAGCGCTTCGGGGGGCTCATTGCGACCGACGGCGTCGATCTCGATGTCCGCGACGGCGAGATCCATGCGCTGATCGGCCCCAACGGCGCCGGCAAGACCACGCTGTTGACCCAGCTCTTCGGCGAACTGACACATGACGAGGGCGCGATCAGGCTGTCCGGCGACGAGATCGGCGCCCTGTCGACGCCGCAGCGCGTCGAGCGCGGCCTCGCCCGCACCTTCCAGATCAACCAGCTGCTGCCGGATTTCACGATGCTCGACAATGTCGCGCTCGCCGTGCAGGCGCATGAGGGCCACAGCTTTCGCTTCTTCGGCAATGCCAGGCGCGACGAAACCCTGCGCAGCCGCGCGCGGCAGTACCTCGCGACCGCAGGCCTGAGCCACCGCGCCGAGGTCAAGGTCGCCGATATCTCCCATGGCGAGCAGAAGCAATTGGAATTCGCGATCGCGCTCGCCTGCGAGCCGCGCCTTCTGCTGCTCGACGAGCCGATGGCGGGACTAGGCCATGCAGAGAGCGAACAGATGGTCGCGATGCTCTCCGCCTTGAAGGGCCGCGTCACCATGCTGCTGGTCGAGCACGACATGGATGCCGTCTTCGCGCTGGCCGACCGCATCTCCGTGCTCGTCTATGGCCGCGTCATCGCCACCGGCACGGCAGATGAGATCCGCGACAATCCGGAGGTGCGCACCGCCTATCTCGGCGAGGGAGACGCCTGATGCTGAGCGTGCGCAACCTGCAATCGGCCTATGGCCGGAGCCAGGTGCTGTTCGATGTCGCGCTCGATATCGCCGAGGGCGAGGTCGTGACGCTGCTCGGCCGCAACGGCATGGGCAAGACCACGACGATCCGCTCGATCATGGGGCTGCTCGCGCCGAAGGGCGGCGACATCCGCTTCGAGGGGCGGGCCGTGCAAGGCATCGCGCCGGAGAAAATCGCCCGCTGCGGCATCGGCCTCGTGCCGGAGGGCCGGCAGGTCTTCCCAACGCTGAGCGTGCGCGAGAACCTCGTCGCTACCGCCTCGAACCGGCTGAAGCGCTCCTCGCCCTGGACGCTGGAGCGGGTCTATGCCCTGTTCCCCCGATTGCAGGAGCGCGCCGGCCAATCGGCCCGCACGCTCTCGGGCGGCGAGCAGCAGATGCTCGCGGTCGGACGCGCGCTGATGACCAACCCGAAGCTCCTGATCCTCGACGAAGCGACGGAAGGCCTCGCGCCCGTGATCCGCGCCGAGATCTGGGGCTGCATCGAGGCCCTGAAGGCGCAGGGCCAGTCGATCCTGCTGATCGACAAGAACATCAATGTGCTCAAGCGCATCGCCGACCGGCATTACATCATCGAGAAGGGCCGCACGGTCTGGTCGGGCACGAGCACCGACCTCGCGGCCAATGCGGAACTGGTGCATCGCTATGTCGGCGTCTGACGCCGGTTCGAAGCAGGCAGCCCTCATCCTGAGGAGCCGCGCAGCGGCGTCTCGAAGGATGCTCCAGATGTCGCCGCAGGCTCCTGGACCATCCTTCGAGACGCCATTCCCAAGAGAATGGCTCCTCAGGATGAGGGCTCAGGGGATTTTTGAATGAGTTCCGAAAACGACCTTCACGAGATCGTCGCGCACAGCGCGGAGACCGACCCGGTCGAGGCCCTGCGCGATGCGCTGAGCGATATCCTCGCCGGGCTCGTCGCGGCCGGTTGCGGCCCACATCATCTCAAAGAGATGATGTGGGAGACGGACCAGCCGGAAGCCTTCCACCTGTCCCGCCACACCATCGAATTGGCATATCGCGAGGTCTTCGCTGGCTTTCGCCCGCCGATCCGCCTGCAGCGGAAGGCAGAAGCCGGGCTGACCATCCGCGCCCGGCATGCCGCCGCGCAGCCGCTGCCCGACGCGCTCGTCGAGGGCTACAGCTTGCGCGATCTCGGCGGGCAATACAGCCCGCGCCTGCAGGCCGACATGAAGGCGCTGTTCCGCCAATGGAGCCGCGACGGCGAGGCCTTCCGCGCCCGCCATGCTGGCTTCGATCTCGCCTATGGTCCCGGCCGCTTCGAGACGCTCGACCTCTACCGCCCGGCAGGCGCCGGACGCGCGCCGATCTTCGTCTTCATCCATGGCGGCTACTGGCAGGCTTCCGACAAGGTCCAGCACGCCCAGTTCGCGCAAGGGCTGCTTGACGCCGGCTATGCCGTCGCCATGCCGAATTACGGGCTGGCACCGGATAACCCGCTGGAAGCGAGCATCGCCCAGAGCGTGGCCGCGCTGAACTTTCTCGTCGATGAAGCAGATGCGCTCGGCCTCGATGCCAGCAGCCTGCACATCTCCGGCCATTCCGCCGGCGGGCACCTGGCGGCGATGGCGCTCCTCGCCCAGGACGCACCGCCCATCGCCTCGGCACTGCTGCTCTCCGGCCTCTACGACCTGAAGCCGCTCGGCCACCTGCCGCTCGGTCGCCTGCTCGGCCTCGACGATGCGGCACGTGCGACCCGGCTCAGCCCGATTGTCCAGCCCCGACCGCAATCGACACGGCTCGCTTTCGCGGTCGGCGAAGGCGAGAGCGACGCCTTCAAGGCGCAATCCACCGCGCTCGCTGCGACATGGCAGGCGCCGGCTCCGCTGATCTGCCCCGGCCATCATTTCAGCATGCTGGAAGGGCTGAACGGGGGCGCCCTGCTCGATCTCGCCTTGCGAACGGCTGAAGGCTCATGACCAAGCATCCCGCCAGGCCGCTGCGCCTCGCCCTGATCGGCTGGGGCGCCATCAACCGCCGTGTCGCGGAACTGCTCTCGGAACGGGCCAGCGCCGATATCGCCATCGTCGCCATCGGCGTCCGCAACGCCATTGCAGCCAGCGACATCCCGGCCGGCGCGACGCTGATCACGGCACCCGATGAACTGGCCGGGCTCGACCTCGATCTCGTCGTCGAAGCCGCCGGGCGCGAGGCGGTCGGCATCTGGGGCGAGGCGGCGCTCGGACACGCGCCGGCCTTCGCGGTCGCCTCGACCAGCGCCTTCTGCGACACCGCCCTGCTCGACCGGCTCGTCGCCGCGGCTGAAAGCCATGGCAGCCAGATCCTGATCCCGCCCGGCGCGCTCGCCGGCATCGACGGCATCGCCGCCGCCTCGCTCCTGCCGCTCGACGAGGTCGTCCATCGCATCGTCAAGCCGCCGTCCGCCTGGCGTGGGACTGCCGCCGAGAGTCTCACAGCGCTCGATACACTGGCCGAGGCGACCACGTTCTTCTCCGGTACGGCTCGCGAGGCCGCCTCACGCTTCCCGCAGAACGCCAATGTCGCGGTGATCTCGGCGCTCGCCGGCATCGGGCTCGACCGCACCCGCGTCGAGCTCGTCGCCGACCCCGCAGCCGGCGGCAACGGCCACCAGCTCAGCGCGCGCGGCGCCTTCGGCAAGCTCGACATCGCCATCGAGAACCGCCCGCTCGCCACGAACCCGAAATCCTCGGAGATGACGGCGCTCGGGCTTGTGAGGTTGATCGAGAACCGTGTGCGGACGCTGGTGCGCTGAACGACCCCCTACACGTCATGCCCGGGCTTGACCCGGGCATCTCGGAAACCAGCGGCTTCTCGTCATGAGATTCTCGGGTCTGCGCTGCGCTTCGCCCGAGAATGACGCTCGCTAGCAAGCGCGCACCATTCATAATCAGATCGATCTGAATTTATCTGATTTAGCCGACTGGATCACAGAATGACCCGCCACCTATGGTCCTTCTGAAGCCGGCGGAACCGCCGCGCAGAGACCGCTGAACGCATCGCCAGCCGAGGCTTCCATGACGACCTATCCCGATCTCAAGCTCTATATCGGCGGCGCCTGGCGGAAGACGGCGGAGGAGCAGCCCGTGCTCAACCCGGCCGACGAAAGCGTCATCGGCGCGGTGCCGCTCGCCTCGCAGGCCGATCTCGACGATGCGCTTGCCGCCGCCGCCGAGGGCTTCAAGGTCTGGAGCCGCATGGCCCCGCGCATCCGCGGCGAGATCATGCTCAAGGCCGCAGCGCTGATGCGCGAGCGCGTCGAGGAGATCGCCCATTCGATCACGCTGGAGCACGGCAAGCCGCTGGCGCAGGCGCGGCTCGAAGTGGTCAGAGGCTGCGAGTTCTTCGAGTGGGACGCGGCGGAGGGCCAGCGCGCCTATGGCCGCGTCGTGCCCAGCGAACCCGGCATCCGATATGTCGTGATCCACCAGCCGGTCGGGACGGTCGCGGCCTTCTCGCCCTGGAACTTCCCGATGAGCCAGCCCTGCCGCAAGATCGCGGGCGCGCTCGCGGCCGGCTGCTCGATCATCATCAAGGCCGCCGAGGAAACCCCCGCCGGCGCCCTCCATATCGCGCGTGCCCTGCATGATGCCGGCGTCCCCCCCGGCGTGTTCAATCTCGTCTTCGGCGTGCCCGCCAAAATCTCGAGCTATCTCATCCCGCAGGCACAGACGCGCCTCGTCGCCTTCACCGGCTCGACGGCCGTCGGAAAGCACCTGTCCGAGCTGGCGGCGCGGCATATGACGCCGGTCCTGATGGAACTCGGCGGCCACGCCCCGGTCATCGTCTGCGACGATGTCGATCCCGTCGCCGCAGCTCATCTCTCCGCCACCCGCAAGGTCCGCAACGCCGGACAGGTCTGCACCTCGCCGACCCGCTTCTTCGTGCAGCAGGACATCTACGAGCGCTTCACCAAGGCTTTCGTCGAAAAGGCCAAGGCCGTGGCGGTCGGCAACGGCCTCGACGCGGGGACCGAGATGGGCCCCGTCGCCAATCATCGCCGCATCGAGGCGCTGGAAGCATTGGCCGCCGATGCGCGGGCCCGTGGCGGGCGCGTGCTGACGGGCGGAGAGCGCCTCGGCAATCGCGGCTATTTCTTCCCGCCCACCGTCCTCACCGAATTGCCGGACGACGCCCGCGCCATGCGCGAGGAACCCTTCGGTCCGATGGCGATCATCAACCCCGTCCGCACGGTCGAGGAAGCCATCGAGAAGGCCAATTCCCTGCCCTTCGGCCTCGCTGCCTACGGCTTCACGCACTCAGCGGCGCGGGCCGACCAGCTCGCGGACGGCATCGAGGCCGGCAATGTCTCGATCAACACACTGGAGGCCTCCGTCGCCGAGGTGCCCTTCGGCGGCGTCAAGGACAGCGGCTATGGCCGCGAGGGCGGCGCCGAGGGGTTGGCCCACTACATGACGGTCAAGACATTGTCGCACCGCATCGTCATCTAGCCGCGATGCTGCGGGCGGCCCAAACGGCAACCCTGTGGGCAGGATTGCCATAGGGACGAAATATTGCGCATGGGCGGGGTGAATGGGTGGCGGCCTCGGGTTTTCCCGTCATTCTGGCCGCAATGATTCGCTCCGCTGCACCGTTGATACTGGCGCTGGCTCTCGGTGCCTGTGCCGTGGGGCCGGACTACACGCCGCCCGCACTCGAGCTGCCACAACGCTGGAGCGCGGCGAATGGCGGGCCGAAGGCGGCGAAGCCGAGCGAATGGTGGCGCACCCTGCGCGATCCGACGCTAAATGCGCTGGTCGAGCAGGCCATTGCCGGCAATCTCGACGTTGCCCAGGCCAAGGCCCGCATCCGCGAAGCCCGCGCCACGCGCGAGCAGGCGGTCGGCGCGCTCTTTCCGCAAGTCGACGGCAACGCCTCGGCCACGCGCTCGCGTGTGGCCGGCGTAACGCGCAACGGCTTCCGCGCCGGCTTCGATGCCTCCTGGGAGATCGACCTCTTCGGCGCGCAGAGCCGCGCCGTCGAGGCCGCGACCTATGGCACGGACGCAGCCTTCGACGATCTCGACGCAGCGATGCTGACGCTGATCGGCGATGTCGCGTCGACCTATGTCGAGGCACGCGGCCTGCAGGCGCGCATCGCGCTGGCCCGCAGCACGGCAAGGACGCAGCGCGAGACGGAGGCGCTGACCCGCACCCGCTTCCGCGCCGGCGATATCTCTGCCATCGACACCGCCCGCGCCACCGCGCAGGCCGCAAGCACGGAATCGCAGATCCCCTTGCTCGAAACCGCGCTCGCCCAGAACCAACATCGTCTCGCCGTGTTAATTGGCCGCCCGCCGGCAGCGACAGCGCCCTATTTTGCGCGCGCAGCCGCAGTCCCCGCGACACCCGCCCCGCCGCGCACCGGCATCCCCGCCGACGTCCTGCGCCGCCGCCCCGACGTTCGCTCGGCCGAGCGCCTGCTCGCCCAGGCGACGGCGCGGATCGGCCAGGCGGAGGCCAACCGCTATCCCTCGGTCTCGCTGACCGGCACCATCTCGACCGCAGCGCTCAAGCTCGGCGACCTTGCCAAGAACAGCGCGATCGGCTGGTCGATCGGGCCCAGCCTCAGCGTGCCGATCTTCAACGGCGGCGAGCTGGCGGCGGCCGTCGATGCGGCCAGAGCCCAGCGTGACAGAAATGACGCGGCGTTCAGGCTGACGGTGCTGACCGCGCTGCAGGACGTCGAGGACAGCCTGGTGGGCTTGCGGCAGGAGCGGATCAGGCTCGGAAGTCTCTCGGAAGCCGCGCAGGCCTCGACCCAGGCCGCGCAGCTCTCGCGCGCGCTCTACACCTCCGGCAATGCGAGCTTCCTCGACGTGCTCGAGGCGCAGCGCACGCAGTTCGGCGCCGAGGAGGCGCTGATTCAGAGCCGGGTCACGCTCGCGACACAGTTCATCGCTCTCAACAAGGCGCTCGGCGGCGGCTGGCTCAGGCCCGTCGAGGTCTCGGCGCCGGCGGTGATCGACGGCGAGACCGGGCCGCGCCTGCGCCTCGTTCCCATAGAGGAGCCGCAACCATGAGGCTGCGCCGCCTCCTTCTCCCCACGCTGATCGTCGCGGCTGTCGGCGGCTACTATCTCTGGCAGGCGCGGCAACCTGCGCCGGCGGAGACCGTCAGCTTGCCGAGCGTCGAAGCGACGATCGGCAATGTCGAGGAAGCCGTGCTCGCCTCCGGCGCGCTCGAGCCGGTCCGGCAGGTCAGCGTCGGCGCGCAGACCACCGGCCGCGTGATTTCGCTCAAGGCCAGGCTCGGCGACAACGTGAAAGCGGGCGATCTCATCGCCGAGATCGACAGCATCACCCAGCAGAATGCGCTGCGTTCGGCCGAAGCCGATCTCGCGGCGCTCAAGGCCCAGCGCGCCGAGCGCCTCGCCAGCCTCGCCTATGCCGAGGCCGTCCTCGCCCGCCAGAAGCAGATGGTCGGCCAGAACGCCGTATCGCGCGACGCCTACGAGAATGCGCAGATGACCGTCTCGACCACGCAGGCGCAGATCGAGGCACTCGATGCCCAGATCATGTCGAGCCAGGTCAAGGTCGAGACCGCCCGCGCCACTCTCGGCTACACCCGCATCACCGCGCCCAGCGCCGGCACCGTACTCGCCGTGGTCGCGCAGGAAGGCCAGACGGTGAATGCCGTCCAGTCGGCCCCGACCATCGTCGTGCTCGGCGACGTCTCGACCATGACGGTCAAGGCCAAGATCTCGGAAGCGGACGTGCTCCGGGTGAAGACCGGGCAGGAGGTCTATTTCAGCGTGCTCGGCGCGCCCGAACAACGTTTCCCCGGCAAGATCTCCTTCGTCGAGCCCGCACCCGACACGCTGAAGACGCAGAACATGACCAGCTCGGCCACCACGAGCAGCAGCTCCTCGGCCTCCAGCACCAGCGCGGTCTACTACAACGCCTGGTTCGAGGTGCCGAATCCCGACGGCCGCCTGCTGACCTCGATGACCGCGCAGGTCACGGTGATCGTCGGCCGCGCCCAGAACGTCGTCACCGTGCCCTCGACCGCGATCCGCCGCCGCGGCCCCAATGCCTCCGTCGAGGTGCTCGGCGACGACGGCAAGGTGGAGCAGCGCAAGGTCACGGTCGGTCTCGACAACAAGATCGTCGCCGAGATCACCTCGGGCCTGAAGGCAGGCGAGCGCGTCGTCACCACCCGCAGCGGCGGCGGCGCGGACGCGACCCGACCGACGCGCCGGTCCCGCTCTCCGTTCGGTTTCTGACCGTGGGCGTGCCGCTCATCCGTCTGGCGGGTGTCCGACGCGATTTCGGCACGGGCGAGGCGACCGTTGCCGCGCTCGACGGGGCCGATCTCGTGATCGAGGCCGGCGAGATGGTCGCGATCGTCGGCCAGTCCGGTTCCGGCAAGTCGACCCTGATGAACATCATCGGCTGCCTCGACCGGCCGACCGGCGGCAGCTACGAGATCGACGGCCGCCCGACGCGCGACCTGGACCCGGACGAACTCGCCCGGCTCCGGCGCGAATATTTCGGCTTCGTCTTTCAGCGCTATCACCTGCTCTCCGAGCTGACGGCGCTCGCCAATGTCGAGGTCCCCGCGATCTATGCCGGCATTCCGCCGGCACCGCGCGAGAGCCGCGCCACGATGCTGCTGGACCGGCTCGGCCTCGGCAGCCGCAAGACGCACCGGCCGTCCGAGCTTTCCGGCGGTCAGCAGCAGCGCGTCTCCGTCGCACGCGCCCTGATGAACGGCGCCCGCGTCCTCCTCGCCGACGAGCCGACCGGCGCGCTCGACCGCAAGAGCGGCGAGGAAATGCTCGCGCTGATCGAGGAGCTCAACCGCGAAGGCCACACCGTCATTCTGGTCACCCACGACATGAATGTCGCGAACCGCGCCCATCGCATCATCGAGCTCAGCGATGGCAGGATTGTCGCCGACCGGCGCACCGCGCCGCGCTCGGAAAAGGTGCCCCCGCCCTCACCCGTTCCGCCGCCGGCAGGACGGCTGCGCGCCGCCTCCGGCCGGCTGAGGGAGGCGTTCGGCATGGCGGTCCGCGCCATGGCCGCCCACAAGCTGCGCACCACCTTGACCATGCTCGGCATCGTCATCGGCATCGCCGCCGTGGTCAGCGTCGTTGCGCTCGGCGAGGGCGCCAAGCGCAACGTGCTGCAGAACATCTCCGGCCTCGGCACCAACACGCTCGAGATCTTTCCCGGCACCGGCTTCGGCGATCTGCGCTCGGGCCGGGTGAAGACGCTGACCGTGCTCGACGCGCAGGTCCTGGCCGGCCAGCCCTATGCGGCGAGCGTGACGCCGACGGTGACGACGAGCGCGACGATCCGCTTCGGCAATGTCGAGGCGACGGCGCAGGTCAACGGCGTCAGCGAGCGCTATTTCGACGTGCGCGGCAGCGTGCTGACACGCGGCTCGTTCTTCGACGCCTCCGATGTCCGCACGCTGGCGCAGGACGTCGTGATCGACGAGAACGCGCTGGGCGTGCTCTTCCCGCAGGGGCAGGCGAACCCGATCGGCACGGTGATCCTGGTCGGTTCGGTGCCCTGCCGCATCGTCGGCGTGATCCGCCAGCAGCAGGGCGGCTTCGGCGGCAGCCAGAACCCGCAGGTCTTCCTGCCCTATACCACCGTGCAGGGCCGCTTCCTCGGCGATCTCTCGCTGCGCAGCATCACGCTGCGCGTCGACGACGAGACGCCGATGGCCGCGGCGCAGGAAGCCGTGACCGAGCTGCTGACCCATCGCCATCGGGCCAAGGACTTCTTCATCCTGAACCAGGACGAGATCCGTAACACCATCACCAGCGCCACCGCGACGATGACGCTGATGATCTCCTCGATCGCGGTGATCTCGCTTCTCGTCGGTGGCATCGGCGTGATGAACATCATGCTGGTCTCGGTGATCGAGCGCACCAGCGAGATCGGCCTGCGCATGGCGGTCGGCGCCCGTCGCAGCGACATTCTACAGCAATTCCTGATCGAGGCCTCGCTCGTCTGCTTCATCGGCGGCGCGCTCGGCATCGGGATGGCGCTCGCCATCGGCTTCGCCTTCGAGGCTTCTGGCTCGCAGGTCAGCTTCATCTATTCGGGCGAGGCTTTCGCAGCCGCCATTGCCTGCTCGACGCTGATCGGCCTGACCTTCGGCTTCCTGCCGGCCCGCAACGCCGCGAGCCTCGACCCGGTGGTGGCGCTGGCGCGAGACTGATCACGCTGATTTTTGGACGGGAGCCCCCGTCATTGCGAGCCAAGCGAAGCAATCCAGGGCGGCAGGGCCCCACGTCCCCCTGGATTGCTTCGTCGCTGACGCTCTTCGCAATGACGGACCGACGGCTCAGCCAGATCAAAAGCTGCCCTAGGCCTTCCGCCCGCGCCGCGCCGGAATCTCCGGCAGCAGGCGGCTCGTGCCGGACAGGATGCTGGCAGAGAGCGCCCGTGCCGCCTCCTGATGCGACTGCCCGCCGATGACGACGAACTCGATCGTCCCTAGCTTGGGCAGCGCCTCGCGCGGCTCGACCTCGGCGAGGCCGGACGGAATCAACCGGGCCGAATGGGCGGTGATACCAAGCCCCGCCACCGTCGCGGCACGCAATCCGGCAAGGCTGCCGCTGGTGCAGGCGACGCGCCAGGGTCGTCCCGCCTGCTCCAGCGTCTCGATCGCATGGACGCGCGTGATGCTCGGCGGCGGATAGAGCACGAGCGGCACCTCCCGCTGTTCCGCCAGCCGCGCTCCCGGGCGCCCGACCCAGACAAGCCGCTCCTGCCAGGCGACCTCGCCGCGCTCGTCCCCCTTGCGGCGCTTGGCGAAGATCAGGTCGAGATCGCCGGCATCATACTGCTCGTAGAGCAGGCCGCTGAGCCCRACCGTCAGTTCCAGGTCGACCGCGTGATGCTGCATCGCGAACTCGGCCAGGATGTCCGGCAGCGCCGTGTAGGCGAAATCCTCCGAGACCCCGAGCCTGAGCCGCCCACGCAGGGTCGAACCCTCGAGATAGCGCTCGATCCGACGACCAGCGTCGAGCGCCTCCCGCGCGAAGGGCAGGATGGCGTCGCCGTCCGGTGTCGGGCGCACCTCATGCGTGTCGCGCTCCAGCAAGCGTCGCCCGACACGCTTCTCCAGCCGCGCGACGTGCTGGCTGACCGACGATTGGCGCAGGCCGAGCTGGCGCGCGGCTTCGGTGAAGCTCAGCGTCTCGCAGACCTTGAGGAAGCTCTGCAGGAGGACGGGATCGAGCGGCTTCTTGTCCAGTTCCATGCCAATCACGATCCATGATGAGCGATATCATGTCCAGTCCGGATCAAAATGAGCCCGAAAGGGATTACAAGATGGCATCGCATCGGAAGGACCGCAGATGATCCGCCGCACGCTCGCCCGCTTCGGCATCGACCCCTATCTCATCGCGCTCATGGCGACGGTCGCGGTCGCTGCCGTGCTGCCGGCACGCGGCGTCGGCGCGGAAGTCGCCAATGACGCCGTTTCGGTGGCGGTCGCCTTGCTGTTCTTCCTCTACGGCGCGCGGCTGTCGCCGCTGGCGGTTTGGGAAGGCCTGCTGCACTGGCGCCTGCAATCGCTGGTCTTCGCCAGCACCTATGTGCTTTTCCCGCTTCTCGGCCTCCTGCTGACGCGCGTCTTCGGCGGCTGGTTGCCCTCGGAGCTAGTCGCGGGGCTGATCTTCGTCTGCATCCTGCCCTCGACCGTGCAGTCGTCGATTGCCTTCACCTCGATCGCACGCGGGAATGTCGCGGCGGCGCTGTGCAGCGCCTCGGTCTCCAACCTCTTCGGCATCGTGCTGACCCCGCTGCTCGTCGTCGCGCTGCTCGACTCGCATGGCAGCGGCTTCAGCACGAAGGCAGTCGAGAGCATCGCGCTGCAGATCCTCCTGCCCTTCATTGTCGGCCAGTTGCTGCGCCGCTGGGTCGGGCCGTTCCTGCAGCGCCACAAGGCGCCGATCTCCATCGTCGACCGCGGCTCGATCCTGCTCGTCGTCTACGCCGCCTTCAGCGAGGGCATGGTCGCCGGCATCTGGTCCCAGGTCACGCTCGCCGACCTCGGCCTCGTCATCATCATCGACATCGTCCTGCTCGCCGCCGTGCTGACGATCACGACCTTCGCCAGCCGCCGTCTCGGTTTCTCCAAGGAGGACGAGATCGCCATCGTCTTCTGCGGCTCGAAGAAGAGCATGGCGAGCGGCATCCCCATGGCGAACATTCTTTTCCCCGGCCAGGCGCTCGGCCTGATCGTGCTACCGCTGATGTTGTTCCACCAGGCTCAGCTATTCGCCTGCGCCGTGCTGGCGCAGCGCTATGCGCGCCGCCCGGCAAAACCGGAGGCGAACACACCCGGCGAGCCGACGCTTGCTGCCGCGAAGGCCTGAGTGCCGCTTCCCGCGAGATCTTTCGACCCAGCAAGGGAACAGCGCGTACTGAGCGTCGTTGATCCCCTGCACGGCTGAGCCGTTGCCCGCTCCGAAGCCAGGATTCCCCAATGCGCATCGGGGAGCCATCATGGAGGCGAGACATGCAGCAGGACGAGAAATCCCAGCACGAAATCCGGAAGATCGCCTACGACTTGTGGATCAGGGACGGCCAGCCGGAAGGTCGCGACCGCGAGCACTGGGACGCGGCCAAGGAGATATGGGCCTATCGCAGCCACAACCACGTGCTCGAGGATGACGGGGTTTCGTGGCCGGCAGGCCAACAGGCCGCCGACACGCCGTCAAGGCGGCAAGCTTCGGCCGAAAAGACCTCGCGGCGGCAGACCACCTGAGACGGCGCGGCTGCCCGTCGAGATCAGCCAATGCCTCCTTGCACGACCGGGCCGGCTGATCGGCCCGGAAAGAGGCTGTCGCGATCAGGGGCAGAGATAGCCGCCCTGATCCGGCAGGCAGCGCGCGCCAGTCGGCAGAATGAGCGCACCGCCGGGATCGCGTTTGACGTAGTCGCCATTGGGCAGCTCGAAGCCGCCGCTCGAGTCCGGGTTCACCCGCGTGCCATCCGGAAGGATGAGCTGTGCGCTGTCGCGGACGATCCGCTTGGCAGAGCCAGCCGAAGCAGCCGGAACCCCACGGGGCTGGGATGACACGCAGCCCGCCACGAGGATGGCGACCACGCTTGCAGCTATCGATATCCTGATCATCAGCCATTGTTGCCGCGACCGGAGTGGCGGCGCAAGCCCGTTCGGGCCTGTGGCAGGATGTGGTGGCGATATCCCGCCGCTTCCAGGATTCGCTTAGCCGGACATCTCTGTTCTCCACAGGTGTTTTCGTGTTGATTCGGCCGCAGCAGCGCAACGCCGGGCACGGCTTTCCCCTGCGTCGGAAAGAGGAAGGCGAGCTACCCCGAATCATCTTCGCCGGCGGCGAGCCGATCTGTGTTCATCAGTCGACTCGCGAGCGTTCTTTCAACCGCCGCCATCGAAAGCGATCCACAGTTGGAATGGGCCCGCGAATCATCTGTATTGCAGAGGGGGGTTCCAGGCTGATCGCCGGCTTGCAGCCGTGCGGCCACAGTTAACCGCGCGTTAACTGTGTTAACCAATGGTCTCGACCATGACGATGCCGAGCAGACATCGACGGGCACGCCGATGAGTGTTGCGAGGCCGCTTTCGCCCGCGCACCACGCGCCACGTCGTGCGCCCCTCAAGTGTGTAGCGATGTCCCTCGCGGCGGCGGGGCTGACGATAGCGATCGCGGGCTGCGGCGAGCAGAAACTCTCCGATTCGGAGCTGCTGATCGCGTCGCGGTCCATCACGGTCGATGTCGGCCGGGCGCTGGTATTACCCCCACCCGGCAGCCTTCCCGTGACCGGGATCACCCAACGCAACTACGACAATGCCATCTCACAGGTCATTTCGCTGGCGACGCGCGGCCGCACGCCAGGCGAGAATGCCATCCACGCCGCCTTCTTCACGCTCACCGATCTCCCCGACAGGCTTGGCGTCGAGGGCAACCTGCTGCGGGAACCGGGCATCGACGATTTTTCCATCGCCCAGGAGATGGAAGAGCGCCTGCCGGGAATCGCCATGGCGCCCGCAGCCGTCTTCGTCCAGAACAAATACGGCCCCTTCGGCTATGCATTCGGGCGCGGGGTGGGCGGCGAAGGCTGCCTCTACGCCTGGCAGCGGATCGCGAGCGGCGACAGCCTCTTCATGCCGAGATCGGGGGTGATTTCGGTCCGCATCAGGGTCTGCGACCCCGCCGCCACGGAAGCGGGGCTGCTGCGCCTCGCCTACAGCTATTCGATCAACGCCTCGCTGCGGCGTTCGGGCTGGGGCCCGATCGTCGATGCGCCGTCGCCTGCGCCGGAACTCGGCAAGGCCGGAGCGCCGATCTACCCGGTGCCGCAGGCCTCGGCTCTCGACGCCTTCGAGCAGGCGCCCGCCGCCCGGCCGCGCCCGGTGCGGGCGCCGCGAAACGAGCGCCGGGTGCAGGAAGCCCCCGAGCCGATCCCGGACAAGCCTCTCGAAGGATATCCGACCGTCCCACCGCCTCCTGCGCCCTGAGCCCAACCCGGATTGCCGAACGCCCGATGCGAACAGCGTGCTACGTCATCTTCTGGGCCATCACGGCGATCGTGGTCGTCGCGCTCATCACGCTGCCGATCAGTTTGCAGGCGCATCTGATCGCCGGCGCGATCGTGGTGAGCGCGATGATCATCCTCAAATTCCTGCGCCCCTACGGCGTCTGGCGGCTGATCGCGCTGGGCCTGGGGACCGCGATCGTGCTGCGCTATATCTACTGGCGCACGACGAGCACGCTGCCGCCGGTCAACCAGCTCGAGGACTTCATCCCGGGCCTGATCGTCTATCTCGCCGAGCTCTACAACATCGGCATGCTCTTCCTCAGCCTCTTCGTCGTGGCCATGCCGCTGCCGCGGCGCAAGACCCCGCCGATCGACCCGGAGAACGCGCCGACGGTCGATGTCTTCGTGCCCTCCTACAATGAAGATGCGGAACTGCTGGCGACCACCCTCTCGGCGGCGCTGGCGATGGACTATCCGGCCGGCCGCCTGAAAGTGTACCTGCTCGACGACGGCGGCACCGACGAGAAGTGCAACGCCGACAATTTCGTCGCGGCCAGCGCCGCCCAGGAGCGCCGTGCGACGCTGCAGAAGCTCTGCGACGGGCTTGGCGTCTCCTATCTGACGCGCGAGCGCAACATCAGCGCCAAGGCCGGCAACCTCAACAACGGCATCGCCCATTCCGAGGGCGAACTGATCGTCGTCTTCGACGCGGACCACGCCCCGGCGCGCAGCTTCCTGACCGAGACAGTCGGCTATTTCGGCCAGGACCCGAAGCTGTTCCTGGTCCAGACCCCGCACTTCTTCATCAATCCCGATCCGCTGGAGCGCAACCTCAAGACGTTCAAGACGATGCCGTCCGAGAACGAGATGTTCTACGGCATCATCCAGCGCGGCCTCGACAAGTGGGACGCCTCCTTCTTCTGCGGTTCGGCCGCGGTCTTACGGCGCACGGCCCTGCAGACGACGAACGGCTTCTCGGGAAGGAGCATCACGGAGGACGCCGAAACGGCGATCACGCTGCACGCCACCGGCTGGCACAGCGTCTATGTCGACAAGCCGCTGATCGCAGGGCTGCAGCCGGCGACGTTCACGAGCTTTATCGGCCAGCGCTCGCGCTGGGCCCAGGGCATGATGCAGATCCTTCTGTTCCACCGCCCGATGTTCAAGCGCGGCCTCTCCCTGCCGCAGCGCCTCTGCTATTCGTCCTCCGCCTTGTTCTGGCTCTTCCCCTTCGCGCGGCTGACCTTCCTGATCGCGCCGTTGTTCTACCTGTTCTTCGGCCTGGAGATCTTCACTGCCTCGGGCGCCGAGTTCATCGCCTATGTGCTCAGCTACATGGCAGTGAACCTGATGATGCAAAACTATCTCTATGGCCGCTATCGCTGGCCATGGATCTCCGAGCTCTACGAATTCATCCAGTCGGTCTATCTGCTGCCGGCCGTGATCTCGGTGCTGCTCAGGCCGACCAAGCCGACCTTCAAGGTGACGGCCAAGAACGAATCCCTGGAGCAGCGGCGCGTCTCGGAGCTCGGCAAGCCGTTCTTCATCATCTTCGCCGTGCTGTTCCTCGGCGTCATCGCGACCTACTGGCGGATGATCGCCGAACCCTACAATGCCGACACGACCCTGGTCGTGGGGTTGTGGAACGTCCTCAACCTGCTGATGGCGGGCTGCGCGCTCGGCGTCGTCTCGGAGCGGCCGGAAGGGCGCGCCGCACGACGCTTCGCGGTGAAGCGGCGGGGTGAGATCACGATCGACGGACGCACCGCCCCGGTCGTGACGGAGAACGTATCCGTCGACGGCATCGCCATCCGGGTGCTGTCCAGGGACTTCGACAAGGTGCCGATCGGCAGCGTGGGGCAGGTGTCGTTCGAAACGACCATCGACATGCCGCGCGGGTCCCTGCCCCTGCGGATCATGCGCGTAGCCCCCGACGACAAGGGGCTTCTGCTCGGCTGCAGCTACAAGCCGAGCGAGCCGCTGCACAGCCGCATCATCGCCGATCTCGCTTTCTCCGACGCCGAGAACTGGAGCCAGTTCCAGAAGTCGCGGCGGCAGAACATGGGGGTGATCTACGGCACGATCCGCTTCCTGCGGATGGCGGCCTTTCAGACGAGCCGCGGCCTGTCCTACTTCTTCGGCCTCTACCGGTTTTCACGGTCGTCCACGCGCACCGGGGCGGCGGAATGAGACGGCTCCCGCTCACCCTCCTCACAGTCGCGATTGCCA
This sequence comes from Allobosea sp. RAF48, assembly GCF_052114025.1. Lineage (NCBI taxonomy): Bacteria > Pseudomonadati > Pseudomonadota > Alphaproteobacteria > Hyphomicrobiales > Alloboseaceae > Allobosea > Allobosea sp. RAF48. The sequence continues at coordinate 192,384 of NZ_JBFRDZ010000013.1, read as the reverse complement.
CACTGGCGCAGGGCCTCCTCCCGCGGCTTTCGGCACAGGAGGCGCCAGCGACTGCGCCCGGCCCGGCCCCCTTCATGATCGCGCCGCCGAGCCCGCAGCTGGCAGAACCGCCGCCCGCGGCCAACCCTGCCCCGCCTCCGGCGCGGGAGCCGGTGGCGCCATCGCAGGTTCCGGCCTTCGCCTTCAAGCCGCTGCTGCCGGCCCCGCGCGTCATGCTCGAAGGCGAGAGCGATGCCCGCAATTGGGCCTTCTACCTGACGCAGGACGAAGCAGCTGCCGATCCCAATCTCGACATCGCTTTCCAGAATGCGCTGGTCGTGATGCCGGAGGTTTCCCGGCTGGCGGTCCGCCTCAATGGCGAACGGGTGATCGAGATGCCGATCGCCTCGTCCGATCGCCTGAAGCAGACCTCGGTCGCGGTTCGCAAAGGCCTGCTCAGGCCGGGCCGGAATACGATCGGCTTCGAGGCTCTGCAGCGCCATCGGACGGATTGCACGGTGGCCTCGACCTATGAGCTGTGGACCCGCATCGACGGCGCGGGCACCAGGCTGACGTTCAAGGGACCGGGCGCGCAGCAGTTCCGGCTGCGCAGCCTCGACGATCTGCCGGCGGTGGGCGCCGACGAGGGCGGCCAGACCACGATCGTTATCGTCGCTCCCGGCGCAGCGAGCGCCATTGCCGCGAACAGCATTTTCGCCGTGGCCCAGGCGCTCGCCCTGCGCGGACGATATGGCCAGGTCGCGGTGAAGGTGTCCGAGCGTCTGCCCGACCGCGCGCGGCCGGGCACGTTGACCGTCGCGCTCGGCACGAACGAGGAGGTGCGCGCCTTGCTCGGCGCACTGCCGGCCGAAGCCGGCGGCCGCAGTTTCCTCGGCTTCGTACCGAGCCCGAAGAAGAGTGCCGACATGCTGCTCGTGACCGGCGAGAACTGGTCGGACATCGACACGATCGTCGGCAAGCTTCTGACCGCACCCGTCTCCAGGCCGGCCAACATCAATCGCAAGATCATGGATACGGCGAGCTGGCACGTGCCGGATGCGCCCTTCATTGCGGACCGTCAGGTGGTACGGTTCTCCGAGCTCGGCATCTCCACGCAGGAATCGTCCGGCCGGCGCATGCGGGTGCGCGCCGTCGTCGCGATGCCCGGCGATTTCTACGCCAACGCCTATGGCGAGGCGACGCTCTATCTGGACGGCGCCTATTCGGACGAGGTCCTTCCGGGCGACAGCCATATTGAGATCTTCGTCAACGGCAACGTCGCGGCGACCCTGCAGCTCAATGCGGTGACGGGCGGTCTCTTCCAGCAATTCCCCATCACCGTGCCGCTTCGGCACTTCCGGCCCGGCGTCAACGAGATCTGGTTCGAGGCCGTCACCGTGGCCAAATCGGACCTGAGCTGCGGGCCTGGCGCGACGTTGCCCGGCAAAAGCCGCTTCGCGCTGTTCGACACCACCGTGCTGGCCGTCCCGAACTTCGCGAAGATCGGCGTCAGCCCCAATCTCGCGGCGGCTGCCGGCACCGGCTTTCCCTATTCGGTCGCATCGCAGGTCGCCCTGATCATGGGCCGGCAGGACGCCACCAACCTCAGCGCCGCGACGACGCTGCTGGCGCGCATCGCCCAGCGGGCCAGCAGGCCGCTAACCGTCGATGTGCTGTCGGGGCCTGCTGCAGTCGGGGACCGGCCGGTGCTCATCGTCGGCGCCGCCGGCCAAATGCCGGCCGGGCTGCTCCCGCGTGTCGGGATCGCCGACAATGTCCGCGCGACCTGGCCGCTGCGCTCGGACGCCGTGGTGGTGACACCGGACGCGGAGGGCGCCGCTGTCTTCGACGCCGTGATCAACCGGTTGCAAGGCCGGCAGGCGACGCCCGAAGCCTCGGGCGGTGCGGCTCCGACAACGGAGGCCGTCCGCGACCGCTGGCGCGGCTCGCTGGGCGGCCCTCTTGCCCGCTATTTCATCGCCATCGACCAATGGCTCCAGCGAACCTTCGATCTGTCCTTCGCACAGCTGCGCGCGCCCTCCCGCGCACCGACACTGTACGAGCCCGCCGAAGGTACCGATCTGATTGCCGCGCAGGTGGCCGATCCGGAGACGAGGCAGGTCTGGACCGCGTTTATCGCCCGCCGTGAAGAGGCGCTGGAAAGCACGGTGGACAGGGTCGTCTCGCCCGGGAACTGGGCGGGCATGGCCGGCAAGATCACCGCTTTCCGAGGCGCCCAGGAGGCGCACATCATCTCTGCCGACAGCACCTCCTTCGTGATGACGCGGCCTTTCAGCCTCACGAACATGCGCCTGGTCTTCGCCAACTGGATGTCGAGCAATATCGGCGTCTATGCATTGGCGCTGCTCACGGCCTGCATCGGCCTCGGCATCGGAACCTCGCTGATGCTCCGGCGGTTGGGGCGTCGATCATGATCCGCGTTCTCGCCATGCTGGCTGCTGCTCTCCTCGGCTTCCTTCCGAATGCGCAAGCGGCCGTGCCCGCCGATGCCTGGGCGCTGTACCGGCAGAAATTCGTCACCGCCGAGGGCCGCGTCGTCGACGACGCGAATGGCGGGATCAGCCATAGCGAGAGCCAGGGCTACGGGCTCCTGCTGGCCTGCCTGGCAGGTGACCGCAGCACCTTCGCGAGCATCTTCGCCTTCACGCGCACGGAACTGCTCATCCGCGACGACGGGCTCGCGGCCTGGCGCTGGGATCCCAAGGCGAGCCCCCGCGTCACCGACATTAACAACGCCAGCGACGGCGATCTCCTGATCGCCCACGCCCTCGCCTGCGCCGGCAGCCGCTGGAACATGCCGGCCTATACGGCCGCCGCCCGCCAGATCGCTCGCTCCCTTGCGAAGGTCGCGCTGCTGAAGCGCGGAAGCGAGGTCTGGCTGATGCCGGCCGCGGTCGGCTTCTCCGAGAAGGAACGAGCCGACGGCCCGGTGATCAACCCGTCCTACTGGGTGTTCGAAGCCTTCCCCGTCATGACCCAGCTGACCGGCGACCCGGTCTGGACGCATGTCCAGGCCAGCGGGCTCAAGCTGCTCGACGAGCTGGCGAAGCGGAAGATGCTTGCGCCGGAATGGCTGTCGATCAAGGCCGAGCCGAGGCCGGCCGAAGGCTTCCCGGCCCAGTTCGGCTACAATGCGCTCCGCATCCCCCTCTATCTGCTGCGCGCCGGGCTTGGCGAGAAGGCGCGGCTTGAGCCCTTCCGCCAGGCCTGGGCCAGCGGCACGGCGGTCGTCGACGTCCGCAGCGGCAAGCCCGTCGAGCCTCTGCCCGATGCGGGTTATCGCATCCTGGCCGCAGCGATGGCCTGCGCGCTCGATAAAACGCCGATTCCGGCGGAGCTGAAGGCCTTCCAGCCAACGCTGTACTACCCGTCGACGCTCCATCTTCTGTCCCTCTCGATGCTGAGCGAGAGGTATCCGCAATGCATGTGAGATCGGTCCTTATCGTCGCCGCGGCCTCGAGCGCCGCCTTCTATGCCCTTGGCCGCTACGGTGGTCAGGACGCCAAATGGCCGGGATCGCAACCCGTGATCCGGTCGGCGCAGGCTCAGGGCGAGGCGCAGCAGGCCACGCCGGGCAACGAGGCGGCGCTCGAATTGGCGCAGGCCACGAACGCGCCCGCGCGCCCCGGGACGCCCCCGTCAGTGGCTCAGCCCCAAACGCAGCAGCCTCCGCAGAAGGTCGATGAAACCGCGCTGCGCTATTTCGCGGCGCAAGGGGACGTTCGCCGCTTCGAAGCCGAACTCGCGCGGCTGCGGGCGCTCTACCCCGAGTGGAAGCCGCCGACCGATCTGACCTCGCAGGGGCAGGTCGGCGACCCTGAGCTCGAGCGGATGTGGAAGCTCTTCGCCGAGGGCAAGTACGGCGAGGCGCGCGCCGCGATCGCCCAGCGCGGCAGCGCCGATCCGAACTGGCGCGCACCTGCCGATCTCGTGGCGCAGCTCGACACGGCCGAGGCGCGCCAGCGCCTCGTCAACGCCTCGAACGCCCGGCAATGGGAGCAGGTCATCCGCCTGGGCACCGAGACGCCGGCCATGCTGACCTGCGCCAATGTCGATGCGCTCTGGCGCGTCGCCGAGGCTTTCGTCCAGACTGGCAAGCCGGATCGTGCGCGTGACGCCTTCGCCTATGTGCTGACCAACTGCACCAACCCGGCCGAGCGGGTCGGCACGATGCAGAAGGCGCTCGCGACTTTGCCCGAAAATCTGGTCGAGCCGCTGCTGGCGCAGGAGCGGCAGACCGAGTTTGCCAGCATTCGCGACGAGCTCGCACGGCGTCGCATCGGCAAGGCTGCCGACGATCCGGCGCAGACAGCCACGCCCGAGGATCTCCGGCGCATCGAAGCCCTCGCCAACGCGGCCACGACGGCCGACGACCCCATCCTTCTCGGCTTCTACGCTCTCCACCATAACGACCCGGCAAAGGCCGTGACCTGGTTCCAGACCGCGCTCGCGCGCAAGGGCGGGGCGAAGGCGGCGGAAGGTGCGGTGCTCGCACTCGGCGCGACGCGGAAATATCAGGAGGCCGAAACGCTCGGCGCGCAGTGGCTGGAAGCTGGCGCCGCCAATCGCAAGGCCTATCTCGACGTGATCACGGCGCTGCTCACCCAGGAGCCGCCGCCGCGCCTCGACCGTGCCGTGATCGAGCGCATCGCCAAGACGGTGGGCACGGATCGGTACGCCCCCGGTGCCGGGGCCCTCGGCTGGTACGCCTACAACTCAGGGCAAACTGCGCCGGCCGCCACCTGGTTCGAGACTGCGCTGTCCTGGGACCGCGGCTATGAGCCGGCAGCCTATGGGCTGGCACTCGTGCGCCAGCGTCTGCGCGACCAAGCTGGGCTGCGCGCGTTGATGTCCGAATGGGGCGGCCGTTCCCAGCGGATCGCCGATATTCTCAACCCAGCGCGCAGGCGGCCGCAGTCCCCGACCCAAGCCCGTGTCGATCAGCCTCTCATTGCCGAGACGCGCCAGAGCACGCGGGTGGAACCTGCCTTGGAACCGCTGGAGCGCGCGCCTCGGCCCGCGATAGCCGCGCTGCGCTCTCGTCCCGTGGAACGTGACGACGCGATAGTCGCCGCGGCACCGCCCCGGTCGAGCACCGCCCGCCCGAGCGGCGGCAGCTGCGGCGCCGGCTCATCCGGCGCTGCGGCCCTGCAGCGCGGCTGGTGCCTTCTCAATCTCAAGCGCCCGGTCGCGGCAGCGGAAGCCTTCGAAGCGGCGCGGCGCACCGGCAACGCCCAGGTCGTGTCGGATGCTTCTGCCGGCCTGGCCTATGCCAAGATCCAGCAGGGCCTGACGACGGAAGCCAGCGTCGCGGCCGGCAGTGCGGCTCTGCCTCCCGCGCGGCGCAACGAGCTTTCGGCCCTGCTCATGTCCGAGCGCTTCTTCGCGCAATACGATGCCAAGGATTACAACGGCGCACTCGTCACGCTATCCGCACGGGCACGCTACGCTCCCGAGACGACCGACCTGATGCTGATGCGCGGCTGGTCCTATTTCAATCTCGGCCGCTATGACGACGCGAGCCAGGTCTTCCAGGCCCTCTACAAGGCGAACAAGTCACCCGACGCGCTGTCTGGGCTGACTGCGATCCGCGACGTGACCCAGCGCAACAGATACTAGCCGTTCAGATGCCCTCGCCGGCATTCAAACGGGGCGGGCCGGCATATCCGATGTCTCTGCGAATGCAGGCGTGATGGCGGCCCGGAGCACCGCGCAAGATCGGTGTTCCGAGCCTGGCAGCTTGGCTTACTCGGCCGGGACCGACAGAACCTCGCCGTCGACCACCAGCGGGGAATGACCGCTCAGCGCGGCCTGCAACTGGTCCTGATCGAGCTCGCCTTCCCAGCGCGCCACCACGATCGTCGCCACCGCATTGCCGATGAAGTTGGTCACCGCGCGGCATTCCGACATGAAGCGGTCGATGCCCAGGATCAGCGCCATGCCGGCGACCGGGACGGCGGGAACGACCGAGAGCGTTGCAGCCAGCGTGATGAAGCCCGCCCCCGTGATGCCGGCCGCGCCCTTCGAGCTCAGCATGGCGACGAGCAGCAGCAGGATCTGGTCGCCGAGCGGCAGGTGGATGTCCATGGCCTGCCCGATGAACAGCGCCGCCAGCGTCATGTAGATGTTGGTGCCGTCGAGATTGAAGGAATAGCCGGTCGGGATCACCAGCCCGACGACGGAGCGCTTGCAGCCGGCAGCCTCCATCTTCTCCATCAGGCTCGGCAACGCCGCCTCCGAAGAGCTGGTGCCGATGACGAGGAGGATCTCCTCCTTGATGTAGCGGATGAGGGCGAAGATCGAGAAGCCGTTGTAGCGGGCAACGGCACCGAGCACGACCAGCACGAAAATACCCGCCGTCAGGTAGAAGGTCAGGATCAGCATCGCGAGGTTGGCGACCGAGCCGATGCCGTAGCGGCCGATGGTGAATGCCATCGCGCCGAAGGCGCCGAGCGGGGCGGCCTTCATCAGGATCGCCACCAGCTTGAAGATCGGGGCCGAGAGCGCCTGCAGGAAGTCGAGCACCGGCTTGCCGCGCTCGCCCACCATCGAGAGCGAAAGGCCGAACAGCACCGAGAAGAACAGCACCTGCAGGATGTCGCCGGAGGCGAAGGCGCCGACGATCGTGTCCGGAATGATGTTCTGCAGGAAGCCGACGACGCTGGAATCATGCGCCTTGGCCGCATAGCTCTGCACGGCCTTGGCATCGAGGCTGGCCGGGTTGATGTGCAGCCCGGTGCCGGGCTGGATGACGTTGCCGACGATGAGGCCGACGATCAGCGCCAGGGTCGAGAAGACGAGAAAATAGATCATCGCCTTGCCGGCGACGCGGCCGACCTTCTGCATGTCGGTCATGCCCGCGATCCCCGTCGAGACCGTCAGGAAGATCACCGGCGCGATGATCATCTTCACCAGCTTGATGAAGGCGTCGCCGAGCGGCTTCATGGCCGCGCCCTGCTCGGGCCAGAAATGGCCGAGCAGGATGCCCGCCGCGATGGCGAACAGGACCTGGACATAGAGGTGCTGGTAGAACTTCTTCGGGCGCGCCGGCTGAGCGGACGCGAGGTCGAGCGTGGTCGCCATGATGTGCTCCTTGGGTCGGCGGTGTTCTTGCTCTTGTTCGAAACCGCTACGCCCCTCGCGCAATCGGCGTGCCAACCACGAAGCGTCAACAAAAACGTTATAAAACAACGAGCTAGAAAGACGCAGAGCGGCTTCGATCGATGTCATCTGGCGATAGGCCGCACACAACCCTCTTGATTTGTGCGGAAATCCGCACGACGACAGAACATGAGCCATCCCTTGCTCGATCCGCGGAAAGGCAGGGCCAAGCTGCGCTGGCTGGTCTTCGGGCTGGTCGTCGCGGCGATTGCCATCGCCTCGCTCTTCGCCGCCGGAGAATTCGGCCGCAGCCGGGCCATCGCCGGCACGCAATCGCGCGCCGGGGATGCCGGAACGCTGGCGCTCGCGATCCTGCGCGGCGAGCTTGAGAAGCAGCGCGCGCTGCCGGTCATCCTGGCCCGCGACCCCGATGTGCGGCTGGCATTGACGGGCGGCAGYCGCCACGGACTCGACCTCAAGCTGGAAGCCATCGCGCGCGAGGCCCGCACCGCCGTGATCTATCTGCTCGGCCTGGACGGCGTCGCAATCGCAGCCAGCAACTGGAGCGAGCCGACGAGCTTCGTCGGCAGCGACTACAGCTTCCGCGACTATTTCAGAGGTGCCGTCGCCTCCGGCGGCGCCGAGCAATTCGCGCTCGGCACGGTCAGCCAGCGGCCCGGTCTCTATATCACCCGGCGGATCGAGGACGCCGGCCAGAGCCTCGGCGTGATCGTCGTCAAGGTCGAATTCGACCGGGTCGAGGCCGATTGGCGGGCGCTGGGCGGCCAGAGCTATGTCGTCGACCAACGTGGCGTCGTGCTGCTCGCGACGGTCGAGGACTGGCGCTTCCGGGTCGAAGCACCGCTTGACCAGGCGACAGCCGCGGCGATCCGGGACTCGCTCCAGTTCGGCGCCGCCCCTCTGACTTCTCTGCCGCTGGTGCAGCAGGGGGAGCTCGTCCAGGGGACGAGCCCGCTCACCGGCCGCTATGTCCAGATACGCCAGCCCGTGCCGACGACGGATTGGGCGCTGGAGGTGCTTCTGCCTGTCGATGCCGCAATCACCGCGGGCCGTTCGCAATCCCAGGCGCTGGTCGCGCTCGTGCTGATGCCGGGCACCGCTCTCGCCGCCTTCGCCCTGCGCCGGCGCCAGCACCATCTCGCCCGGCGCGACGCAGACGCGCGCGCGAAGGCCGAGCTCGAGGACCGCGTCGCCGAGCGCACCGCCGAGCTGGCCGGCGCCAATCAGATGCTCGTCGCCGAAATGGCGAAGCGGACCCTGGCCCAGGAACGGCTGTCCAATCTCCGGGAAGAGCTCGCCAAGGCCAACCGCCTGGCCACGCTCGGGCAGGTCACCGCCGGCGTCGCCCATGAGGTCAATCAGCCGCTCGCGGCGCTGCGCACCTATGCCGAGAACGCCCGCGCCTTCCTCAAGCGATCCGACGCGCTCGAAGCCGACGGCGCACTGGCGAGGATCGTCTCGCTTACCGATCGGATCGGGGCGATCACCGAGGCTCTGCGCGGCTTCGCGCGCCGCGGCAAGGGGCCGCCCGTGCCCGTCCCGGTGGCGACCGTCATCGAAGGCGCCCTGACCTTGCTTGAAGGGCCGTTGCGTCAGGCCGGCGTGACGCCCGTCGTCACCGCTCCGCCGGAGCCGGTCCTCGTCACCGCCCGCCCTATCGAACTCGAGCAGGTTCTGGTCAATCTCCTGCGCAACGCGATCGAGGCCCTGCTCGACGGCGGCGATGGGGGAGAGCCGGCGCTCGCCATCACGGTCACGCCGCATGGCGACCGCGTCGCGATCGCGATCACGGATCGCGGTCCGGGCCTGTCCGCCGACGCGCTGGCGCAGCTCTTCACGCCGTTCAGCACGACCAAGCCCAAGGGGCTCGGCCTTGGCTTGGTCATTTCGCAGGACATGATCACTTCCTTCGGGGGCACGCTGACCGCGACAAGCCGGCCGGGCGAAGGTGCCAGCTTCATCATCGATCTGGAGAGGGCAGCCGCATGAGCAATTCCGGCGCTTCCATCGCTGCGATCGAGGTCGCCTTCGTCGACGACGACCTCGATCTGCGCGACGCGAATGTTCAGGCACTGCGCCTGGCCGGCTTTCCGGCGGTGGCATTGCCCTCCGGCCAGGCGGCGCTCCAGCGGATCGGGCCGGACTATGCCGGCATCGTCGTCACCGATATCCGCATGCCCGGCATGGACGGCATCGAATTGTTCCGGCGGCTGCGGGCGCTCGATCCCGACATTCCGGTGATCATGATTTCGGGCCATGCTGATATCGAGACGGCGGTGGGGGCGATGAGCGAAGGCGCCTACGACTTCATCGCCAAGCCCTATTCCGGTGAGCGCCTCGTCGAGACCTTGCATCGAGCCGCCGAGAAGCGCGCGCTCGTCCTCGAGAATCGCCGCCTGCGGGCATTGGCGACGCGCGGCGAGGAGGAAACCACCCTGATCGGCGAGACACCCGCGATCATGCGCCTGCGCCAGACCATCCGCGAACTCGCCGATGTCGATGTCGACGTGATGGTTCAGGGTGAGACGGGAACGGGCAAGGAGGTCGTCGCGAACCTGCTGCATCGCCTCGGGCGGCGGCGCGACAAGCCCTTCGTCGCGCTGAATTGCGGCGCTCTGCCGGACAGCGTCATCGAGAGCGAGCTCTTCGGTTACGAGCCCGGGGCCTTCACCGGTGCGCAGAAGCGCCGGATCGGCCGTATCGAGCATTCGAGCGGCGGCACGCTCTTCCTCGACGAACTCGAGAGCATGCCGCTTGCCGCGCAGGTCAAGCTGCTGCGCGTCCTCGAAATGCGTGAGATCGCGCCGCTCGGCTCGAACGACCTGCGCCGCGTCGACCTCCGGGTCGTGGCCGCGACCAAGGCCGACCTGGGCGACTCCGTGCGGCGGCGCGATTTTCGCGAGGATCTCTATTACCGCCTCAATGTGGTGACGCTGCACATCCCGCCGCTGCGCGAGCGCCGCCGCGATATCCCGCTGCTGTTTTCGCGCTTCCTGTCGCGGGCTGCGGAAAAGTACCGCCGGGAGGTGCCGCCCCTCGACCGCGCCGTCGAACGGCACCTCGTCGATAGCGACTGGCCGGGCAATGTAAGGGAACTCGTCCATTTCGCAGAGCGTGTCGCACTCGGGCTGCCGGAGAACCTGCTGCCGGTCCGAAAGGCGGAGGACGCCGAGCTGCTGAGCCTGCCCGAACGGCTCAACGCGGTCGAAGCGACGCTGATCAGGGAGACGTTGGAAGAAGCGCACGGCGATGTCCGCGCCGCGCTGGAGAAGCTGCGCATCCCGCGCAAGACCTTCTACGACAAGCTCGCAAGGCACGGCATCGATCGCGCGGCCTATGAGCCTGGAGCGGGGCGAGAACCAAAGACCCCTGCGCGCTGAACATCCCGGCGCCTGCGGCACTCCGGATCGGCGTGTTCAGCAGCGCGGCCCCCTACCTCAGCTGGCTGTCCTTGCTGCCGCGCCGGTTATAGGCGGAGGACGCCGCCGGCCGATCATGGCCCGACTGGCAGTGCACGCACAGACGCGCGCCCGGCATGGCGCGACGGCGCGCCTCGGGGATTTCCTCGCCGCATTCCTGGCAATCAATCTCGCCCGGCCCCGCCGGCAGCCGTGACCGCGCCAGCCGGACCGCATCATTGATGGAATCGTCGATCTGATCCTGAACGGCTCCGTCGGGAGCCCAACCGCTGGCCATCCTGACACCTCCCTGCCAAGAGGATATGGGGCGCGCCGGGCGAAAATCCAACGCTGGCGCGCCTCCTCCGCCGCGGCCTTCCGCGTCAGGCGCCGCTGGTCGGTTCTGTGGCGGCCCTTTCGAGCGTGCTCACCACCTCGTCGAGGCTCTCCTTCACACCGAGCAGAAAATCCTTGCGGAAGGCGATGATCGTATCCGGCGGCTCGCCCTTGAAGGTGTAGACCACGCTGACCTGATCGGGATTGACGTAGACGGACTCGCCGTCCTTCGGCGAGGTGAACTTGCAGAGCTTGGGCATGGTGCGATCTCCATCGGGTGCCCGAACGCTGACATTGCCGGACCTGCCCATGCAGCGACATCGTTATCGGGGAAGCTTTCGCTACAGGCTCGCATCGCGTCAGTCCACGGCCTGCACGGACGAAGCCCGCGGCAAGAGCCGCAGGCCTCGGCCCGTTGAATCGCCTTGTCGCCGAACGTTCGGACGGCCGCGCTGGCCATGGTGGCACGATTCCTGATTGGCACACCGCGAACCGTCCCAAAGGAACGGCTGAAAGGCATGGCGCCAAATCTGCGAATCCTCATCGTCGACGCGAACCAGGTCAGGGCCGCGATCATCGAGGAAGGCCTGCGGGAAGCGGGCTACCGGCAGTTGATCCGCGTGTCCGCGACGACCGGGCTGATCGCCGCCATCGAGGCCCATGATCCCGATGTCGTGGTGATCGACCTCGAGGACCCCAGCCGCGACGCGCTGGCCGACATGTTCCTCGTCAGCCGGCATATCCGCCGGCCGATCACCATGTTCGTCGACCAGTCAGATTCGGCCTCGATCGAGGCAGCGGTGGAGGCCGGCGTCTCCGCCTACATCGTCGACGGGCTGAAGAAGGAGCGGATGCAGCCGATCCTGCAGACCTGCATCAGCCGCTTCAATGCGTTCCGCAAGCTGCGCGAGGAGCTGGACGAGGCCCGTTCCCAGATTGAGGACCGCAAGACGGTCGACCAGGCCAAGCGCATCGTCATGCGCTTGAAGGGCCTCTCCGAAGACGAAGCCTACGCGCTGATGCGCCGCACCGCGATGAACGAGAAGCGCAAGCTCGTCGACATCGCCCGCTCCCTCATCACCGCTGCGGAGATGCTGAAATGACGACGCTGCACCTGCGGGTCGGCTTCATGCCGCTGGTCGATTGCGCGCTGGTCGTGCTGGCGAAGGACGAGGGTTTCGCCGAAGCCGAAGGGCTCGATCTCGAGCTGGTTCGCGAGGTGTCGTGGTCGAACCTGCGCGACAAGCTGAATGTGCGCCTGTTCGACGCCGCCCATATGCTCGGCCCGGCCGCCATCGCCGCGACGCTGGGCATCGGCGGGGTCAAGGCCCCGATGGCAGCGCCGCTGGCGCTTAATCGCGACGGCGCCGCGATTACCCTTTCGCTTCGGCGCTTCGAGGAGCTGTCGCGCCTGGCCGAGGGTGACGTGGCCGATACGGCCGTCTCGGCCCGCGCGCTTGCCGCCATGGTCGCGCACCGCAAGGCCTCCGGCCTGCCGGCGCTCACCTTCGCCGCCGTATTCGGCTTCTCGATGCACATCTATCTGCTCTGCGAATGGCTGGAGAAGGGCGGGCTCAAGCTCGGCGAGGACGTACGCTTCGAGGTGGTGCCGCCTCCGCAGACCGTCGAGGCGCTCGCCAGCGGGCGGATCGACGGTTTCTGCGCTGGCGCGCCCTGGAATTCGGCCGCCGTAGCGGCCGGCGTCGGCGCGATGGTACATGCCAGCGTCGACCTGCGGCGCAATTGTCACGACAAGGTCCTTGCCTGGCGCGCCGATGACGTGCAGAGGCGCCCGGCGGCCGTCTCGAAACTCGGCGCCGCGATCCTCAATGCCAGCGCATGGGCCTGCCGCCCCGAGAACTTCGCGCGCATGGCGCATCATCTCTCGGCCGCAGACCGGCTGGCGCTCCCGGCGCCACTTATCGAGCGCATCCTGCACGGAGAGCTGATTCAGGGCGCCGACCGCCCGCCGAGGCATATCGAGCGCTTCATCCGGTTCGACCGGGAGGCGCTGCGCCCCGATCCGGACGATGCCGGCTGGGTTCTGGCCGGAATGGAACAGGCCGGCCAGATCGTCGCGACGCCGCAGATGCGCGACATTGCCCGGGGCGTTTTCCTGCCGGCCTATTTCGAGGGCATTTTCGCCAACCATCCCATTATGCCTAAACATTAGGCCAATGCGCCTCTCTTGTGCGGCGCTGCAAAGCGATTGAGCCCATCGCCCGCCAGCTCGCGAGTTCGCAAGTTATTGCAATTCAAGGATCGCAGCGCCGCCGAGCGGTTGGCACGATCCTTGTAGAGTCTGATGCGACGCGGCCAACGCTGCCCGCGCCATCCCCGATCCGGAAGACACAGCAACGCCGCTGTCGAATGCGCCTGACAAGGCGTCTTTCGCGCGGCGTTTTTCGCGTTCGGGGCTGGCTCAAGGCGAACGACTTTCCGGCAATCGAGAGGCCATCGATGACCCACAGCTCCAAGACACCGATCAGGACGGCCGCATCCCTGGAGGCCGGCGCAAGCCGCCGTGACGTCCTGCGACTGTCCGGCACGGCCGCACTGCTCGCGGCAGCGAAGGCCGCCCTGCCCTCCGGCGCCTTCGCTCAAGGCGCCGGCCCCGAAGTCAAGGGCACGCGCCTCGGCTACATCGCGCTCACCGACGCCTCGCCGCTGATCATCGCCAAGGAGAAGGGCCTCTTCGCCAAGCACGGCCTGCCCGACATGGACATCGCCAAGCAGGCCTCCTGGGGCGCCACGCGCGACAACATGGCGCTCGGCTTCAAGGCCAACGGCATCGACGGCGGCCACATCCTGCGGCCGAAGACGCATCTCTATTCGACCGGCAAGGTCATGCAGAACGGACAGCCGCTGCCGATGTACACGCTGCTCAACCTCAACGAGGACGGACAGGCGATCTCGGTCTCGAACGAGTACAGGGATCTCAATGTCCAGAAAGACGCCTCGCCTCTGAAGCAGGCCTTCGAGCGCAAGAAGGCAGCGGGCAAGGAACTGACCGCCGCCATGACCTTCCCGGGCGGCACCCACGACCTCTGGATCCGCTACTGGCTCGCCGCCGGCGGCATCGACCCCGACACCGACATCAAGGTCATCACCGTGCCGCCTCCGCAGATGGTGGCGAACATGAAGGTCGGCACGATGGACTGCTTCTGCGTCGGCGAGCCCTGGAACGAGCAGCTCGTCAACCAGAACATCGGCTACACCGCGCTGACCACCGGCGAGCTCTGGTTCCGCCACCCCGAGAAGATCCTCGGCATGCGCGCCGATTTCGTCGACGCCAATCCGCGGGCGACGCAGGCCATCCTGATGGCGGTCATGGAGGCCCAGATGTGGGCGGACAAGATGGAGAACCGCCAGGAACTCGCCGAGATCGTCGGCCGGCGGCAGTGGTTCAACGTCCCCACCGGCGACATCAACAAGCGCCTGCTCGGCGACATCAACTACGGCAACGGCCGCGAGGCGAAGGGCACCAATCTCTACATGAAGTTCTGGGGCGAAGGGGGCTCGACCTCCTATCCCTGGAAGAGCCTCGACACCTGGTTCGTCACCGAGAACATCCGCTGGGGCAAGTTCGAGCCGACCATCGACATCAAGGCGCTGGTCGACAAGACCAACCGCGCCGATCTCTGGCGCGAGGCTGCCAGGACGCTCGGCGTCGCCGGCGCCCCGACGGCCGATTCCCGCGGTGTCGAGACCTTCTTCGACGGCATGAAGTTCGACCCCTCGGCGCCGATGGACTATCTCAAGTCACTGAAGATCAAGCGGGTGGCCTGACGCCATGGCCGAGCCCCTGATCATCGTCGGCAACGGCATGGCCGCGACGCGGCTGGCTGACGAACTCTGCCAGCGCGCGCTCGGGCGCTATTCCGTGGCGGTGATCGGAGAGGAGCCGCGGCTCGCCTATAACCGCGTGCTGCTCTCGCCGCTGCTCGCGGGCGAGATCAGCGAAGGCGAGATCGAGCTCAAGCCCGCCGCATGGTGGCGCGCGCGCGGCATCTCGACCTTCTACGGCCGCTCCGTCGAGAGCATCGACCGCTCGGCGCGGACGGTGACGCTCAGCGGAGGCCCGACGCTGCCCTATGGCAAGCTCGTGCTCGCAACCGGCTCGGCGCCGCTGCGGCCGCCCTTTCCCGGCAGCGATCTTGCCGGCGTGGCGACCTTCCGCGACACCGCCGATGTCGGCACGATGCGGGCCTATGCCGAGCGCGGCGCCCGCATCGTCGTGATCGGCGGCGGGCTGCTCGGGCTCGAGGCCGCTTATGGCCTTGCCCGGGCCGGCGCCGAAGTGACGCTGCTGCATCTCGTCGACCGCCTGATGGAACGCCAGCTCGACCATGAGGGTGCAGCCCTGCTTGCCGCCGCCATGGCCACGCGTGGGATCGATGTGCGCCTTTGCGCCGAAACCAGGGGCTTCCGCGGCAAGGGACATGTCGAGGCCGTCGAGCTGACGGACGGCACCGAGATTCCCGCCGATCTCGCGGTCATCGCCATCGGCGTGCGCCCGAATGTCGGGCTCGCGCGAGCAGCCGGCCTCGGCGTGGGGCGCGGCATCCTCGTCGATGACGGCCTCGCAACCGACGATCCCGCGATTTTCGCCATCGGCGAATGCGCGGAGCATCGCGGCCTCGCTTATGGGCTGGTCGAGCCGGCCTATGAACAGGCGCGCGTGCTGGCCGCGCTGCTTGCCGGCCGCGAAGCCGCCTATCGGGGCTCGCTGCTCGCGACCAATCTCAAGGTCTCCGGCGTCGGCGTCTTCTCGGCTGGCGAGTTCGAGGCCGGCGACGGTGCCGAGACGGTCGTGCTGCGCGATCCCGCTGCCGGCATCTACCGCAAGTTCGTGCTGCGTGACGGCCGCCTCGCCGGCTGTGTTCTCGTCGGCGATACGCAGGGCGCCCTGTTCTATCTCGGGCTGATCCGCTCGGGCCAGGACATCAGCGCGATCCGCGCCGACCTGCCTTTTGGCGAGAGCTATTGCATCGGGGAAGCCGCCTGATGCGCCATGACGCCCCCCTCGCCCCGACTGCGACGCGCACGACCTGCCCCTATTGCGGGGTCGGCTGCGGCGTTCTGGCAACGCCGGACGGGCTGGGAGGCGCCGCCATCGCGGGCGATGCGGACCATCCGGCCAATCGCGGGCGGCTCTGCTCCAAGGGCTCTGCGCTCGGCGAAACGCTGGGACTGGGCAGCAGGGTGCTGCACCCGCTGAAGCGCAATGCCGCCGGAAGCTATGACAGGATCGGCTGGGACGAGGCGCTTGATGCCGTCGCCAACGGTCTGCGGACCATCGCGGCGGAGCACGGGCCCGAGGCGATCGCCTTCTACCTGTCCGGCCAGCTCCTGACCGAGGATTACTACGTCGCCAACAAGCTGGCCAAAGGCTTCATCGGCTCGCCCAATGTCGACACCAATTCGCGCCTGTGCATGTCCTCGACGGTCGCTGCGCAGCGCCGGACCTTCGGCTCGGATACGGTGCCCGGCGCCTATGAGGATTTCGACAGCGCCGACCTGATCGTCCTCGTCGGCTCCAACACGGCCTGGTGCCACCCGATCCTGTTCCGGCGGATGCAGGACAACTGGCACGAGCGCGGTGCGCGCCTCGTCGTCCTCGATCCCCGCGTCACCGCCACGGCGGAAGACGCCGATATGGTGCTGACGCTGAAGCCCGGCTCCGACGCCGCGCTCTTCGTGGGCCTGCTCGTCCATCTGGCCAATCGCGGCCTCGTCGACCGCAGCTATGTCGCGCGCCATGTCGCAGGCTTCGACGAAACGCTCGCCAATGCGTGCGAGATCGCGCCCGACGTGACCTCGGTTTCCGCCGCGACCGGCCTGCCAGAGGAACAGATCGTCGCGTTCTATGAACTCTGGGCCAGCACGCCGCATGTCGTCACGGCCTGGAGCCAGGGCGTCAATCAGTCGGCACAGGGAACCGACAAGGTCGCCGCAATCCTGAATTGCCATCTCGCCACTGGCCGGATCGGACGGCCCGGCTGCGGCCCCTTCTCGCTCACCGGCCAGCCCAACGCCATGGGCGGACGCGAGGTCGGCGGGCTCGCCAACATGCTCGCCGCCCATATGGGCTATGGTGTGGAAGAGGTCGACCGCGTACGCCGCTTCTGGCAGGCGCCGAACATGGCCCGGCGGGAGGGTCTGAAGGCCGTCCAGATGCTGGATGCGGTCACTGAGCGCCGCATCCGTGCGATGTGGGTGATGGCGACGAACCCGGCCGTCTCCCTCCCGGAGGCCGACAAGGTCAGCGCCGCGCTCGCCGGACTCGACCTCTTCATCGTCTCCGAGAACGTGCTCTCGAACGACACGCTCGCGGCCGGGCCGCACTACATCCTGCCGGCTGCCACCTGGGGCGAGAAGGATGGCACGGTCACCAATTCCGAGCGGCGGATTTCGCGCCAGCGCGCCTTCCTGCCCCTGCCGGGCGAGGTGAAGCCGGACTGGGGGATCGTCTGCGAGGTCGCGAAGCGTCTCGGCTTCGGCGAGGCCTTCGCCTATGCCGGCCCGCACGCGATCTATGCCGAACATGCGGCCCTTTCGGCCTTCGAGAACGACGGCACGCGCGATTTCGACATCGGCGCCCATGCCGGCCTCGACCGCGCCGGCTATGACGGGCTTCGGCCGGTGCAATGGCCCGTGCCGGCATCCCGGCCGCATGGCACCGCGCGGCTCTTCGGCGATGGAAACTTCTTCGGTCCCGCGCGCCGCGCACAGATGCGCCGGCTCGCCACGCCGAAGCTGGCCTCGGTCACGAGCGAGGCCTTCCCGCTGCTGCTCAACACGGGCCGCGTGCGCGACCACTGGCACACCATGACCCGCACCGGCCTCAGCCCGCGGCTCAGCGCGCATGTCGCCGAGCCTTCGATTTACGTGAATCCGGTCGACATTTCGCGCTTCCGGCTGGTCGCGGGCGGCTTTGCCCGTCTGGTCAACGCCCATGGCGGCGCGGCGCTCAGGGTCGCGGCCGACGAAGGCGTGGCCGAGGGATCGCTCTTTGCGCCCATCCACTGGTCCGGCGAGACCGCTTCCGACGCGCGCATCGGCGCCCTGACGCAGCCGCTCTGCGATCCCTTTTCCGGCCAGCCCGAGATGAAGGCGACGCCGGTTTCGATCGCGCCGGTCGCTTATCGTTTCGAAGGCTTCGTCCTGTCGCGCGAGCCCTTCGCCCTGCCGGAGCAGAGCTGGTGGGCGCGTCTTGCTGTGCAGGGCGGCGAGGGCCGGCTCTTCGCCACCGACGCGTCCGTCGATGACCTGACTGCTCTGATGCGCGAGCGTTTCGGCGCGGGAGAGCTGACCGAGCTGATCGACCGCGACGGCGGCAGCTATCGTTGTGCCGTGCTCCGGGAAGGCCGGCTCCAGGCCGCCCTCTTCCTCGCTCCTGCGGGCCGCGCGCCGCTCTGGGACACGGTCAAGGCCCTCTTCGCCGATCCGGCAGCGACCGTGGAAAGCCGACTTGCCCTGCTCTCGGGACGGAACCCGGGCGGCGCCGATCCCGGACCGACCGTCTGCGCCTGCTTCGGCGTCGGGCTGAACGCCATCCGCGCCGCCTTCGAGGCCGGCGCGACGACGGCCGAAGCGATCGGCCTTCAGCTCAAGGCCGGGACCAATTGCGGCTCCTGCCTTCCCGAAATCCGCCGCATCGGCGCGCAGGCACGCGCGAGCGAGGCGGCATGACGAATGCGACGGATGAGCTCGGTCAGAGGAGAGACTGGAACATGGGTCAGCCTGTCTTGAAAGGCACGATCGCGGGCGCGACGGTCGTCCCGCTCTCGGGCAAGCCGTCCGCAGTCCTGCCCTTGCCGGCCGGGCGTGCGAAGCCCTTCGTGGGAAAGCTCGCTCCCATCGCGAAAAGCGTCCTCATCAACCTGCTGCCGCCGCTGATCACGGTCGCGCTGATCCTGCTGTTCTGGCAGATCGCGGCTTCCGGACCTCAATCCTCCTTGCCGCCACCGACCAGGATCTGGGACGAGGCGAAGGACCTGATCGTCGAGCCGTTCTACTGGACGGGCTCGCAGGATATCGGGCTGGGCTGGCGCATCCTCGTCTCGCTGCAGCGCGTCGCCATCGGCTTCAGCCTGGCAGCCGTCGTCGGCGTGCTGCTCGGTGCGCTCGTCGGCCAATCCATCTGGGCGATGCGCGGGCTAGACCCGGTCTTCCAGGTGCTGCGCACGGTGCCGCCGCTCGCCTGGCTGCCGCTGTCGCTCGCCGCCTTCCGAGACAGCCAGCCCTCGGCGATCTTCGTGATCTTCATCACGGCGATCTGGCCGGTCATCATCAACACGGCCGTCGGCATCCGCAACATCCCGCAGGACTACCGCAACGTCGCCAAGGTGCTGCGGCTGAACCAGATCGAGTTCTTCTACAAGATCATGGTGCCCTCGGCCGCGCCCTACATCTTCACGGGCCTGAGGATCGGCGTCGGCCTGTCCTGGCTCGCCATCGTCGCGGCGGAGATGCTGACCGGCGGCGTCGGCATCGGCTTCTTCATCTGGGATGCGTGGAACTCCTCGCGCCTCTCCGACATCATCGTGGCGCTGGTCTATATCGGCGTGGTCGGCTTCCTGCTCGACCGCCTCGTCGCTTTCGTCGGCCATGTCGTCACCCGCGGCACCGCGACCAACTGAGGGCGGAACGATGAGCTATCTGAAGATCGACCACGTCGACAAACGCTTCCAGCGCGGCGCCGCCACCACGGAAGTGCTCAAGGACGTCAGCCTCGTCATCGACAAGGGCGAGTTCGTCTCGATCATCGGTCATTCCGGCTGCGGCAAGTCGACCCTGCTCAACATCATCGCAGGGCTGACGCCTGCGACGACCGGCGGCATCCTGTTGGAAGGCAGGGAGGTCAACGCGCCCGGCCCGGACCGCGCCGTGGTCTTCCAGAACCACTCGCTGCTGCCCTGGCTCACCGTCTACGACAACGTCGCGCTCGCCGTGAACAAGATCTTCGGCGGCAGAAAGAGCAAGGCCGAGCGGCATGGCTGGATCATGCACAATCTCGACCTCGTCCAGATAGCCCATGCCAGGGACAAGCGCCCCGGCGAGATCTCCGGCGGCATGAAGCAGCGGGTCGGCATCGCCCGCGGCCTCGCGATGGAGCCGAAGATCCTGCTGCTCGACGAACCGTTCGGCGCGCTCGACGCGTTGACCCGCGCGCATCTGCAGGACTCGGTGATGCAGATCCACGCCGCGCTCGGCAACACCATGATCATGATCACCCACGACGTCGACGAGGCCGTGCTGCTCTCCGACCGGATCGTGATGCTGACCAACGGCCCCTCTGCCCGCATCGGCGAGGTGCTGGACGTGTGCTTCGCGCGCCCGCGCAAGCGGCTCGAACTGGTCTCCGACCGCACCTACATCGCCGCGCGCGAGGCGGTGCTGAAGTTCCTCTACGAGCGCCATCGCTTCGTCGAGGCGGCGTGACCCGAACACCGCCCCTAGCCCTCATCCTGAGGAGGCCGTGCAAGCGACCGTCTCGAAGGATGGTCCAGAGGGCGCTGGAGCATCCTTCGAGACGCGCCTGCGGCGCTCCTCAGGATGAGGCTGAGGAAGAAAAGTATCATGAGCGACGATTTCACCCCTGATCAGAAGCGCTACCTCGAAGGCTTCGTGAGCGGCATGCAGTCGGCTCGCACCGCGCGCGGCCTTGGTCCGCTCGGCGGTGCGCCGGGCGCGGCCAAGGCCGCACCGTCCGGGCCCGACAAGGAGCATGCCGAGGCGCAGGCGCGGACGGTTGCCGCCGGCGGCAAGCTCGTCGATCAGGAGAAGTGGAAAGCCGCCGAGCACCCCTTCGACGCCTATGCCCGCTTCAAGGAACAGGCCCAGGCCGGCATCTATCCCAAGCCGGAGGACAATTTCCGCTGGCGCTATCACGGCCTGTTCTACGTGGCGCCCGCGCAGAACAGCTATATGTGCCGGCTGCGCATTCCAAACGGCATCCTCAGGGCCTGGCAGTTCGCGGGTGTCGCCGACATCGCCGAGAGCTTCGGCGGCGGCTACAGCCACGTCACCACCCGGGCCAATCTCCAGATACGCGAGATCGCCGCCGAGCATGCGCCCCTTCTGCTCGAAGGCCTCGCCGATCTCGGCCTCACCGCGAAGGGCTCGGGCGCCGACAACATCCGCAACGTCACGGGATCGGCGACCGCCGGTATCGATCCGCTCGAACTCATCGACACCCGCCCGCATGCCCGCGCCTGGCATCATCACATCCTGAACGACCGCTCGCTCTACGGGCTACCGCGCAAGTTCAACGTCGCCTTCGACGGCGCCGGCTCCGTCGCGACGCTCGAGGACACCAACGACATCGGCTTCCAGGCTATCGAGGTCGCGGAAGGCGCCACCTTCGAGGGGCAGCCGGTTGAGCCCGGGATCTGGTATCGCCTCGCACTCGGCGGCATCACCGGCCATAGGGACCTTGCCCGCGACACCGGCGTGATCGTCACCCCGTCCGACGCGATTGCGGTCGCCGATGCGATCGTGCGCGTCTTCATCGCCAACGGGGACCGCACCGACCGCAACAGGTCGCGGCTCAAATACGTGCTCGACGCCTGGGGTTTCGACAAGTTCCTCGCCGCCGTCGAGGAGAAGCTCGGCCGCGGGCTGATCCGGCTCGACAACGCCTTCGTCAAGCCGCGCCCGGTCTATGACCGGCTCGCCCATATCGGCGTCCACGGCCAAGCACAGCCCGGCCTGAACTGGATCGGCGTGGCGCTGCCGGTCGGCAAGCTCACGGCCCAGCAGATGCGCGTCATCGCCTCGATCGCCCAGAGCTGCGGCGACGGCGATATCCGCCTCACCGTCTGGCAGAACCTGCTGATCTCCGGCGTGCCCGACGCGAAGATCGAGGACGTGCTGGCCAATCTGCAGGCCGTCGGCCTCTCCGCCGAGACCTCGATCCTGCGCGCGGGGCTGATCGCCTGCACCGGCGCGACCGGCTGCAAATTCGCCGGCGCCCATACCAAGGAGGACGCGCTTGCCATCGCCGCCCATTGCGAGCCGCGCATCACGCTCGACACACCGGTCAACATCCACCTGACCGGCTGTCACAACTCCTGCGCCCAGCACTATATCGGCGATCTCGGGCTGATCGGCGCCAAGGTCCCGATCAATGACGATGGCGACACCGTTCCCGGCTACCACGTCTTTGTCGGCGGCGGCTTCGGCGTCGAAGGCGGCATCGGCCGCGAATTCCGGACCAATGTGAAGGCGGAGGACGCACCGGCCCTGGTCGAGGCGATCCTGCGCAGCTGGCAGACGCATCGCGGTTCAGCCAGGAGCAGCGCTCCTGGCTGAACGGCTTCTTCGCCGGGCTGCTCTCGCTCGACAATGCCGGCGTAACCGCACTCTCGCCGGCCGAGAACGCCGCCGTCATGGCCGAGGCCGAGGACGGGGCGCCCTGGCACGATCCGTCGCTGGAGATGGCCGAGCGCATGCAGCTGGCCGAAGGCAAGCCCCTGCCCCGCCGGCTCTACGCCGCCATGGCGCAGCAGGATTGCGGGCAATGCGGCTATGTCTGCGAAACCTATTCCGCCGCCATCGCCTCACGAGCGGAGGGGCGGCTCAATCTCTGCGCGCCCGGCGGCAAGGAGACGCTGCGCCAGATCAAGACCCTGATGGAGGAGCCCGGCGCTTCCGCCGCGGGCACTCCCACCGAGACCGCTCCGGCTGCGGAACCGGGGCCAAAGGGGCGCTGCCGTGAGAACCCCGCGCTCGCGACCTTTCTCTCGCGCCGCAAGCTCAATGGCCAGGGCTCCGAAAAGGAGACCTGGCACGTCGAATTCGACCTCTCCGAATCCGGCCTCGACTATGTCGTCGGCGACGCCTTCGGCATCGTCGCACAGAACGACCCGCGCCTCGTCGATGCCGTGATCGCGCTGCTGGGCGCGCGACCGGATGCAGAGATCGGCGGCAAGTCCCTGCGGGACAAGCTCGTGGCCGATTGCGCGCTCGGCCCGGCGCCTGACGCATTGTTTCAGCTCATCTCCTACGTCACGGGGGGCGAAGCCCGCGCCAAGGCCAGACGCCTTGCCGCCGGTGAAGACCCCGATGGAGACCTCGACCGGCTCGACGTACTCGGAACGCTGCACAAGTTCTCGCAGGCGCGGCTCTCGGCCGAGGCCTTCGTCGAGGCGCTCGATCCGCTCCAACCGCGGCTCTACTCGATCTCCTCGTCGCACAACGCCACGCCCGGCCGCATCACGCTGACCGTCGATACTGTCCGTTACAAGGTCGGCACCCGGCCGCGCTGGGGCGTCGCCTCGACCTTCCTCGGCGAACGGGTCCAGCCCGGCGACAAGGTGCCGGTCTATGTCCAGCGCGCCCATGGCTTCGGCCTGCCGGCCGATCCGGCAACGCCAGTGATCATGTGCGGCCCGGGCACGGGCGTCGCACCCTTCCGCGCCTTCCTGCACGACCGGCTGGCGACGAAGGCGCCGGGCCGGAACTGGCTGTTCTTCGGCCACCAGCGCCGCGCTTGCGATTTCTTCTACGAAGACGAGCTGCAGGCGATGAAGGATTCGGGCTTCCTCACCAATCTGACGCTGGCCTGGTCCCGCGATGGCGAGAAAGTCTATGTGCAGGACCGCATGCGCGAGCGCGGCAGCGAGCTCTGGGCCTGGCTCGAACAAGGCGCACATTTCTACGTCTGCGGCGATGCCAAGCGGATGGCCAAGGATGTCGAGCGCGCTCTGGTCGATGTCGTCGCCGAACATGGCGCTCGTTCCAGCGAGGAAGCCATCTCCTATGTCGCCTCTTTGCGGAAGGCGGGGCGCTACCAGGCCGACGTCTACTAGGGATCGCCGGTTCGCAAGCGGTCCGGAGACACCTTGCCCGGCAATGTTGCGGCAAGCATGGGGGGCGATATCGGCCAAAGCCCAACCCCGCCCAAAGCCCCCGTCATGCTGCAGCCGTCAGCGCCTTCCACCGCCCGCGGGCCGAACGTGGGTACCTCGCTCATGCGCGGCCACTGAGTACCCGGCATGCGCATTCTTCTGGTCGAAGACGAACCGGAGATGGCCAGCGCATTGCGCACGGCGCTCGGGCAACGCGACATGGTCGTCGACCATGTCACCACGCTGGCCGAAGGCGAGGAAGCGATCGCGGCCGGCGTTCATGGCGCGGTGCTGCTCGATCGCAATCTGCCGGATGGTGACGGGCTCGATCTGCTTCCCCGCATACGCGCCCGGAAGCTGCTCGTTCCCGTCATCGTGCTGACCGCCCGTGGCGACATCGAAGAGCGGGTCGAGGGGCTCGATACGGGCGCCGACGACTACCTTGCCAAGCCTTTCGTGATCGATGAGCTCCTCGCGCGGCTGCGCGCCGTGCTGCGCCGATCGGCGGAGCTGGCGCCGGACCTCCTGCGCATCGGCCGTTTCGAATTCGACTGGCGCAATCGCAGCGCAAGCGTGGATGGGCAGGTCCTCGATCTGCCGCGGCGAGAGCTGCTGGTGCTGGAGAGCCTGCTGCGCCGTCATGGCCGCGCCGTCCAGCGCACGACATTGGAAGAAGCAGTCTACGGCTTCGACGACGAAATCCAGTCGAACGCGCTCGACATGCATGTCTCTCGCCTGCGCCGGAGGCTGAGCCATGCCGGGGCGGAGCTCGAAATTCACGGAATCAGGGGTATCGGCTATCTGCTGAAGCAGGCGGCATGACCTTCCAGGCACCGCGTGCCCATTCGCTGAAGTGGCGGCTGGTGCGCCGGCTGCTCGCGCTGCAAGCTGCGCTGCTCTCCCTGCTGGTCCTGTCGATCATCGCCGCGCTCTATCTCGGCGGCCATCTCCTCAACTTCGAATCCGAAGACATTACGATCGACGCACTGAAGGACGCAGTGTTGCGCGACGCCACTGGCAGCCTGGCGATCCGCGAGACACCGGAACTGATCAAGCTGCGCGCCGAGGTGCCCGACCTCTGGTACATCGTGCGAGACCGGCAGGGGCGCCAGCTCGTCGAGGGATCTCCGCCGTCTCATTTCGCGCACATCGGCGATGCGCTGGATGACATCGGCAATGCCCGCCTGGGTTGGAACCTGGGGGACCCGCCGCGCGCGAACGCTCAGATGCGCTGGGTCGGGAGCGCAGCGGGCGACATCCAGGTCGTGACCGGTCCAGGAGGCGAGGCGCCGCTCCGCTGGCTGATCCAGAGTATTCTCGTCGTCTTCGCGAGCTTCGTGTTGCCCACGCTAGTCGTCATGGCCCTGGCGACCCTGATCGCAACGCCCATGGTGGTCAGTCGGGCACTGAACGGGCTTGGAACCGTTGCTGCGGAGGCGGAGCGGATCGACATCGACCGCCAAGGCACTCGCCTGCCGACGGTGCTGACGCCGACTGAAGTCACGCCGCTCGTCGATGCGGTCAATCGTGCCCTGCGACGGCTGGACGAGGGGCATTCCCGGCGAAAACGCTTCCTCGCCGACGCTGCTCACGAGCTGCGGACGCCGATCGCGATCCTGCAGACACGGCTGGAGACGTTGCCGGGCTCGGCCCAGCGCGGCCGGCTGCTTGAGGATATCGCCCGGCTCGCCGTGATGGCCGAGCAGTTGCTCGACCTGCAGCGGTTGGAACGCGCTCCCAACGCCTTCGTCAGGCTGGACCTCGTCGCGATCGGCCGGCGCGTCGCCAGCGATCTTGCGCCGCTCGCCATCAACGCCGGCTACGCGCTCGCCTTCGATACCGAGGCCGAGCAGGTTGACGTCATCGGAGACGCTGCGGGGCTCGAGCGGGCGCTCGTCAATTTGGTGCAGAACGCCATTCAGCATGGCGGCCGGCGCGGCACGATCACCATCTCGGTCGGAAGCGAGCGAATCGTCGATGTGATCGATGAAGGCCCCGGGATCGCGGCCGAACAGCGCGAGCGGGTGTTCGAGCCCTTCTCCCGCATCGTCCACCAGGATCGGGGGGCCGGCCTGGGGCTTCATCTCGTGCGGGAAATTGTCCGGCTGCACGGCGGCGCAATCGCAATTCTGGATCGAGCGCACGGAGCCTGCTTTCGCCTGAGCTTGCCGATGCCGAGCTGAACGCCTCGGGTTCATGGCGGGCATAATGCTGAGATAATCGACCGAAGCGACATCTCCCGCGGCCTGCGCGTCCCAACAAGAGAAGACGGCGGGCGGTGGAGATAGCGCCCGCATGGTTCTCAAGCCGACAAGCCAGCCGACTGCCGGCTGCTGGAAGAAGGCACTGAAGGTTCTGGGAATGGCGGCACTGTCCGTCGGCATGGCAGCTTGCGCCAGCCCCTCAAATCCTCCCTCGAACCTGCCCTTGACGGAGATCGCGGCGTCGGCGGGCCCACGCTCATCGCCCGCGCGTTCAGGGACCACTGCAGTCCTGCTGGCTCTGTCAGGCGGAGGGGCTCGTTCTGCCGCCTTCGGATACGGCGTTCTGTCGGCGCTTGCCGATCAACGGGCCCCCGAGGAAACGGGCCGGACGCTCGCGGACGATATTGCGGTGGTCGCCGGCGTTTCAGGCGGTGGCATGCTGGCGGCCTATGTCGCCTTACATGGCCCGTCGGGTATAYCGGCCTTCAGGCGCGATTACCTCGATCAGGATCCCGAAGCGTCGCTGCGGACCGCCTTCACGCCGGACAATCTGCTGCGCGGCTATCGCGGCGGCGTCAATGACCTCACCGGCCTCGGCGCCTGGCTCGATGCTCATCTCTATCATGGCGCAACCTTCGGCGACCTCGAGCGCATGGGAGGGCCGCGCCTCCTGCTGCACGCGACGGACCTCTATAATCGTGCGCCCTTCTCCTTCGATCGCGAGAGTTTCCGCACGATCTGCAGCGACTACGCCACCTTTCCCCTATCCCATGCCGTCGCAGCCTCGGCAGCCGTGCCGGTCTTGTTTGCGCCGGTTGTCCTGGAAAACTTCAACGCAGCCTGTCCGCTCGTTCCAGGCGTCCCTGTGGCGCCGGCTGCGAGCTCCACGGTCGTGTCCCATCTTCGGGAAACGCAGGCTCGTTACGCGACGGCTACCGACCTGCGCTACCTGAAGCTGCTCGATGGTGGACTCGTCGACAATCTGGCCACCCAAAACCTCATGAGGTCGATGCGCGGACCGGCGCCGGCGCCACTCCCGGAGGCGACAGCGCGGGAGGTGAGGCGCATCGTCGTGATCGTAGCCGACGCCTCGCTGCGCGTCGGCGGCGACATGTCGACATCGACGGACGGCCCGGGAGCGCTGGACACCATCACGGCCTCGATCGATGCGATGATCGACAATTCAAGCCGGGCCAGTCTCGACGGGCTGGAGGAGGAGACCAGGCGCTGGCGGAAACGCCTGGTCCGCTGGCGCTGCGATGTCATGCAAACGCGGGATTGCGACAAGCTCGAGATCAAGTTCGTGAGGCTGTCCTTGGCAGACATACGCGCGCCCGAGACGAGAGCCCGCATTCTCGAGCTCCGCTACAAGCTCTCGCTCAAGGCCGACGAGGTCGATTTCCTCTCCGGCCTCGGCCACCGCCTTCTCGTCGCCGGCCTCCGGAACGGTCGGATCATCGCCGCGCGGTGATCCAGATCGCGGAACTCATCCAAATCGAGTGCCAAGCTGCCGGTGTCCCTACAGCTTGAGACGGGCCGCTGCTCGCGCAGAACGCATGGCCCACTCGGATCGACAGCGGAACGACGGCTCCCGACGCAGGCGCCGACTATGCGTCGAGCGGGAAGATCGGGCGCCGCACGCGGCGATAGGGCAGCTTGGTGAGATCGGGTGTGCAGAGCGCGCCGCTGTCGCAGACGATGACCTTGCCTGCAATCGGCTCGAAGGCGGCACGGAAATGCTGCATCGACTTCAGCGCCACCACCCGCTTGGCGGCGGGATCGATGCCGAAGGCACGGAACTGCTGGAGGTCGTTCATCTGGGCGCGGATCGTGGTGACGAGGATCTCGATATTACCGACACGCAGCACGGCGCACGGCCCCCAGCTCGCATGCAAGCCGCCCATCATCGGGCCGTCTCCGACATAGGCACCGTCGCTGACGCTGACGAGCGTGCCGGTGAGCGCAAGCGGCCCCCCGCCGATCTCAGGGTCGACCTTGCCGCCGAGCCGGACGGAGACCGTCGAGCCCGGCTTGGACCGGTGCAGCTCGGCCGCAGCCTCAGGGTCGACGATCGGTCCAAAGCAGGCATCCTTCAGATCGGCGGCGATCATGCCCTTCAGCAGCTCGGTCGCATCGCCATAGCCTCCGCCCCCGGGATTGTCGGCATAGTCCGCGATGATGAGGGGGCCGGAGGTCGCGACATAGCCGGCCGCCTCCGCCACCGCTTCCTCCACCGAGAGGAACGGCGTGACCTTGTCGAAGCGGCGCTGCCACATGTCGTCGACGAGCGCTTCGGCGAAGGCACGGTGGCACTCGTGATCGCCCTGGCAGGTGACGAGGACGGTCGGGCCTACCTCCTGGATATCGGCATTTCCGAAGCCGCCGTTGACGCTGACCGCGAAGACATCGGCCTCCTGCTCATAGGCCTTGGCCTTGGCGATGCGCTCGACCATCGGGCCGATATCGGTGCGTCCGCCATTGACCTCTTCCAGCATCGGCCGCTCGGCGCGCAGCGTCACCGGCCTGATCTCCCCGGCCATCGTGCGCTGCATGATGCCGGCCGCCAGCCGCCCGGTCTCGCGGACATCGACATGCGGGTAGGTCTTGTAGGAAACGACGATGTCAGCCAGCTCGGTCATCTTGCGGGTGACGTTGGCGTGAGGATCGAGCGTGATGCCGATCGGCACCTTCGGGCCCAGCACGGCGCGCAGGCTCTCCAGCAGCTCGCCTTCGCCGTCCTCGCAGAACTCCGTCACCATCGCCCCGTGCAGGCCGAGCAGTACGCCATCGATCGCCCCGCCATGGGCCTTGGCCGTATCGACGATGACACCGGCGATGTGATCGTAGGCGTCTCGCGTCACCGGCCCCGATGGCTGGGCGGCGGCGCTGATCGCGTGGATGACACGCCATCCGGCCGGCCGGCCGATATCGAGGAAGCCCGCGATAGGCGTGTTGGCCTCGCCACGTTCGGCGATGGCCGCCTCTCCATTGCGGATACCGCGGTCCTGAAAGGCGGCACGGTCGGCCGGGCAGCGGCTGAAGGTATTGCTCTCATGCGAGAACTCGGCGGTCAGCACGGTGAAGGTCATGGCGTTCCTCGCGGTCTCTTTATGTTTCGCTTGAATGGCGGAGCGTCAGCCGTCGCGCAGCGGCCGGCGGATATCGAGCGCCTCGATCAGCGCGTCGCCGAACAGGTTGATGGCGATCACGGTCGTGGCGATGACGAGGCCGGGAAAGATGATGATCCAGGGCGCGATGAAGATCTGGGCGGTGCCGGAGCTCATCATCGCACCCCAGCTCGGGATCGGCGGCTGGGCCCCCAGCCCGAAGAACCCGAGCGTCGCTTCGAGCACGATCGCATCGCCCGTCGCCAGCATCCCGGCGACGATGACCGGCGTCATCGCGTTGGGCAGCAGGTGCAGGAAGAGAACGCGGGCGGGGCTCGCGCCGGCCGTCACCGCGGCATCGACGAAGAGCTCCCCCCTCAGCGCCATGACCTGCGCCCGTGTCAGCCGGGTGAACTGCGCGAGATAGGCGATGGCGATCGCGATCGCAGTTGAATGCAGGCCGGGGCCCAAGATGGCGATCAGGATCAGCGCCAGCAGGATCTCCGGGAATGACCAGGTCAGGTCGACGACGACGGTGACGGCCCGGTCGAACATGCCGCCGAAATAGCCGGCGGCAGCGCCGAGCGTCGCCCCCGCGATCACCGAAAGCGCGATGGACAGCACGCTGACGCTGAGCGAGGTGCGCGCGCCCTGGATGATGCGCGAGAGCAGGTCGCGCCCGAACTCGTCGGTGCCGAGCCAATGCGCGGCCGAGGGCGGCGTGTTCGCCATGGAGAGCTTCTGCGCCGCATAGTCGTAGGGCGCGATCCAGGGTGCGAAGATGGCGCAGAGCACGAGCGCGATCAGGAACAGGGCGCAGAGGGCGCCGCGCGGCGAGCGCGCAAGCCGGGACACGAGGGACGAACGGCTCATCTTGCACCCATCGCTTCGCGCAGACGCGGATCGAGCGCCGCCTGGGCGAGATCGCCGAGCAGCGTGCCGAGCATCACCGCAATGGCGAGCATCAGCAGGCAGCCCTGCACCAGCGGATAATCGCGCTGCCCGAGCGCCGTGATCAGCAGCGAGCCGAGACCCGGCCGGGCGAAGACGTATTCAA
Organism: Allobosea sp. RAF48; assembly: GCF_052114025.1. NCBI lineage: Bacteria > Pseudomonadati > Pseudomonadota > Alphaproteobacteria > Hyphomicrobiales > Alloboseaceae > Allobosea > Allobosea sp. RAF48. The sequence continues at coordinate 162,303 of NZ_JBFRDZ010000013.1, read as the reverse complement.
CCGTGACGGCACCGCCGAGGATCCAGCCGATGCGCAGGCCGAGAATGGTCATCACCGGCAGCATCGCCTGCTGGAGCACATGCCGGAGCTGGATGCGCCAGAACGGCAGCCCCTTTGCCTGGAGCACGCGCACGAAGTCCCGGCCGGAGATCTCGACCATGGCGGCGCGGGTGACGCGGGCGATCAGCGCCGTGCCCCCGATACCGATGGTCAGCGCCGGCAGCACCAGCGCATCCCAGCTCCGGGCGCCCGAAACCGGGAACCATTCGAACTGCACGGCGAACATCAGGATCATCAGCAGCGCCAGCCAGAAGCTCGGCAGCGTCGAGCCCAGCAGGATGAAGCCCATAACCGCCCGGTCGAACAGGCTGTCGCGGAAGGAGGCGGCGAGCACGCCGGCCACGATCCCGACGGTCGTCGAGAAGAGGAGCGCCGTGCCGCCGAGCGCGAGGCTGTGCGGCATGTTCTCCGCGATCAGCTGCGAAACCGGCTGGCGCATCACGATGGCGTCGCCGAGATCGCCTGTCACGACCTTGGCGAGCCAGCGCCCGTACTGGACGAGCAGCGGCTGGTCGAGGCCGTAGCGGGCGATCATCTGAGCCCGCTGCTCGGGCGACGAGCCGACCTGGATCAGATGCTCCAGCGGGTCGCCCGGCACGAGATGGATGATCATGAAGATCACCAGCGAGACGGCGAGGAACACCGGCACCAGCATGGCGAGCCGCCGGATCGCGAAGCGCAGCAAGGGTCTCTCCCGTGTGCGGCCGTGGCCTAGAGCATCGGACCGAAAAGTGGGATCCACTTTTCGGTCCGATGCGGCAACAAAAGATAGATCGCCGTTATCGCGTCCTGTCGGACGCGCGGCGATCCAGGCTCAGTTCGCCGGCGCGATGTCGAGCATCGTCGGTCCGTAGAGCCCGGTCCCGCGGATCTTCTCGGGCATCGCGATGCGCTTGCCGTAGGCGAGGCTCTGTGCGGGCTGGTAGATCGGCGCGAACGCGTACTGCGACAGCACGTACTCATGGTACTTGGTGAAGTTCGCGACGCGCTCGTCCCAGGTCTTCGACTTGTTCATGGCGATGTCGTTCAGCCGCTCGGCTTCCGGATCGTTGAACATCGAGACGTTGGGATAGCCTGCCCGCTTCGCGGCGAAGAACCAGTCGACGATGTCGGCATTGGTCCACTGATAGGAGCGGATCGCGAGCTGGTGCTCGGTCTTCTTGCGATATTGCGCATTGATCGAGCCCGCATCGATGATGCTGATGTCGGCCTGCATGCCGACGGCCTTGAGCTGGGCCTGGACGATCTCGACGAGGCGCTTGAACTCGGTGCCGTTCTGGGTCCAGAGCTTCACCTCGAGGCGCTTGCCGTCCTTGACGCGGATGCCGTCGGGTCCCGCCTTCCAGCCGGCCTCGTCGAACAGCTTCTTCGCGCGCTCCGGATCGTAGGAGATCCTGTATTTCGGCTCGACCTGCGATTCCTTGAGCGAGGAGATCAGGAAGGTGTCCGCAGCCGCACCGTTGCCGCCATAAAGGCTGGTCAGGATCTCCTTCTGGTTGACCGCGAAGGCGGTTGCCTCACGCACCTTGATGTCGGTGAACGGCTCGACGCTGGTGTTGATCGGCATGTAGACCAGCTCGTTGCCGGGAATGGTAACGAGCTTAACGGCCTTGTCGGCCTGGATGCGCGGCAGGAAGTCGGTCGGAACGTTGACCAAGAGGTCGGCGCCGCCGGTCTTAAGCTCGAGATAGGCGGTCGATTCCTCCGCGATCTCGCGGAAGGTCAGCTTCTTGAACTTGGCCGGCCCTTTGTTGGCCGACAAATCCGACGCCCAGGCATAGTCGTCGTTGCGGACCAGCACGGTCTGCTGGCCGACGGTGAACTGCTGCATCTTGTAGGGGCCGGTGCCGACAGCTTCCGTTACGCCGAACTTGTCGCCGAGCGCCTGAAAGGCCTTGGGCTCGGGAATGCACATGAAGGAGCTGGCGAGATTGAACAGCAGGTTCGGGTCGGGATGCTTCATGTGGAAGCGCACCGTCAGGTCGTCGACCACCTCGACACGGTCGATCGCCTCGACGGTGAAGGCGTTCTCGGTACCCTTGAACTGCGGAACCCACCATTCGATGGTTTTGGCGTTGAACGGCTCGCCATTGTGGAACTTCACGCCGGGCTTCAGCTTGAAGGTCCACTGCATGCCGTCGGGGCTCGCTTCCCACGACGCCGCGAGCTGCCCATGGAAGCTCTGATCGGCATCCTGCACCACCAGCCGGTCGAAGATCAGCGTGGTGGCGGTATTGAGCTTGGTCGCCTTGATCGGATTGTAGGCCGGCGCGCCGACGAGGCGCGCGGTCATCACGAACGTCGCTTCCTGCGCCGGCGCGGCGGTCGCGCCAAGCGCGGCTAGCCCCAACGCCAGAAGGCTCCCCTTGATCATCGTCTTCATCCCGCTTCCCCTTTTGTTTCGAGATGTTGCGAAAGGCTTGTGTGGTTCAGCCCAGAGGGCCTGAGTTGTCGCCGACATGGCCGGTGAAGCGGCCATAGAGTTCAGCCATCCGGTTCAGCCGCTGCTCGACCTGCGGGCCGAGCTCGACGAAGACCGCGTTGATCAGCAGATTGCTCAGGCTCGCCATCTGGGCGGTCGAGTCCCAGAACAGGTTGAACTCGGTCGAGACGACCAGCATTTCGTCGACGAGGCCGCGGCCCCAGTCGCAGAAGGAATCGGTCACGAGCGTGGTCGGGATGCCGGCCGCCTTCGCTTGCTCTGCCAGCACCTTGGCCATGCGCGAATAGCGCCGCGCTTCGAAGATCACGAGATGACGCCCGGCATCGCCCGAGAGCAGCAGCTCCGAGAAATTGCCGGCGGCAAGATCGACGAGATGCACGCCGTCGCGCAGATACTGCAGCTGGTTGGCGAGGTACTGCGCCAGGCCCCGCTCGGTCTGAAAGCCGGTGACATAGACGGAGGGCGCCGTCGCCAGGCGCCGGGCAACCCGCTTCCACTCCTCACCCTGGGCGAGTTCATAGAGCCTGACGAGACCGGCGATCTCGAGTTGAAGGCTGCGCGCGAGCTGGTCGTCGCCCGCGAGGCTGCGCTGCTGGAAATCGCGCAGCCGGTCGCTGATCAGCCAGGGTCTGTCGCCGATCTCCTCGGCGAGGCTGCCCTTGAGGTCCTTGAGGCTCTTGTAGCCAAGCGTCCGGCAGAAGCGCCCGACGGTCGGTTCGCTGACCGAAACCTTCTCGGCCAGGCTGGCCGCCGTCTCGAAAGGCAGGCTCGGCATCTGCGCCAGCATGTAGCTCGCCAACGCCTTGTCGGCCTTGGAGCCGTGGGCGAGGCAAGCCTGCAATCTCTGGCGAAGGGTTTGAGACATCTGAGCTCCGGACGACGCCCCATCAAGAAATTTTTCTTTCACGACGTCAAATGATTTTTATTTTCTTGCAAAACCTTTCCGTTTGAGGCTCGTCTTCCCGGTGCCCGCTTCGGGTGGATGGAGACGGGCTTTCCCGCGCAATGACCACTGCAATACGAGACGCCGATGTGATCGTGCTCGGAGCCGGAATCGTCGGCGTCAGCGCGGCGCTGCATCTGCAGGAGCGCGGCCGCAAGGTTCTGCTGGTCGACCGCGGCGAGCCCGGCGGCGAGACCAGCCACGGCAATGCGGGACTGATCGAGCGATCTTCGGTCGTCCCCTATGCCTTTCCCCGTGATTTCGCGACGCTTGCCGCCTTCGCGTCGAACCGCTCGATCGCCGTGCGCTACCGCCCGGCCACGCTGCTGCAGATGGCGCCCTGGCTCGCTCGCTATTGGTGGAATTCGGCCCCCACGCGCCTGGACAAGCTGGGCCGGGCGATCCTGCCGCTGATCGAGCGCTGCATCGATGAACACAGCCATTGGACGAAGGCAGCCGGAACCGAAGCGCTGATGCGAAGCGGCGGCTGGATCGAGCTCTATCGCGACCGGCGCGGGTTCGAGCAAGCGACGAGGGCGGCTTCGGATCTGCAATCCTACGGCCTCGCCTATGACGTGCTCGATGACCACAGCCTGCACCACCGCGAGCCCGGACTGCTGCCGGACGCGATAGCCGGTGCCATTCACTGGCGCGACCCCGCGACGGTGACCGACCCCGGGGCAGTCACGCGCGCTTATGCGGCGCTCTTCGCAGCCCGCGGCGGCATCGTGGCAAAGGCCGACGCGCACGGCTTGAGGCACGAGCAGTCGGCGTGGCGCCTGCCGACCGAAGCGGGCAAATGGCAGGCATCAGAGGTCGTCGCCGCTTTGGGGCCTTGGTCAAAGGAGCTTTACGAGCGCTTCGGCTATCGCTTCCCGCTGGGCTTCAAGCGCGGCTATCACATGCACTACGAGATTGCGTCCCAGCTGGCTCCGCGGCACCCGCTTTGCGACGCTCGGGCCGGCTTCGTGCTGACGCAGATGCAGCGCGGCGTCAGGCTCACGACGGGGATCGAGCTGGCCGGGCGCGACCAGCCGTCCGATACCTGGCAACTCGACCGAGCCGAACAGATCGCACGAGGCATGATGCCGTTGGGGCGGCGTCTGGATGCCGAGCCGTGGCGCGGTTCGCGCCCCTGCCTGCCCGACATGCTTCCCGTGATCGGCCGTGCCCCCCGGCATACCGGCCTATGGTTCGCATTCGGCCATGCCCATCACGGCTTCACGCTTGGACCCGCGACCGGACGGCTGCTGGCGGAGGCCATGACAGGCGCCCCGACCTTCTGCGACATCGCGCCCTTTGCGGCCGAGCGCTTCCGGACGAAGGCTTTCGGCTCAGGCGAATGACCTGCCCGGCCGATCTACTCTATGACGGGCGCTCCTTCGACGAGCTGCAGGAACACCGCTGCGCAGGCGAGGTAGAAAATCCCGACATAGATCACGGATGCCCCTCCGAGCCATTATCGTTGGCAGAACCTGAATCGGTCCGGCCAGACTGCCATATCGGGGCAAAAATCGAATAAAATTCGCGGCCCTATCCCCAGCGATCGATGATGCGTCGCATCATGAGTCTCCTGCCGGCCGACGAGGCCGGCAGGAGACCAGGCTGTAACGAATTGCGCCGAAGCCTCCTCAGGCTGCTCCGCCGATCGCCGCGCCGACGATGCGCCGTGCATCCTGCTGGATTGCCGCCAGATGCGCCTCGTCGCGGAAGCTCTCGGCGTAGATCTTGTAGACCTCTTCGGTGCCGGACGGGCGAGCGGCGAACCAGCCATCGGCAGCCGTCACTTTCACGCCGCCGATCGCGGCACCGTTGCCCGGCGCCTCGCTGAGAATGGCAGTGATGGGTTGGCCCGCAAGTTCCGTGATCGTGATCTGCTCGGCAGACAGGTTCTTGAGGATCGCCTTCTGCGCCGACGTCGCGGGGGCATCGACCCTCGCATAGCGGGGATTGCCCAGTTCGGCCGTCAGTTTTCCATAGAAGACGCTGGGATCGGCGCCCGTCTTCGCGGTGATCTCGGCCGCGAGCAGGCCCAGGATGATTCCGTCCTTGTCCGTCGTCCAGACCGTGCCGTCGCGGCGCAGGAAGGAGGCGCCGGCGCTCTCCTCGCCGGCAAAGCCGAACGCGCCCGAGAGGAGGCCGTCGACGAACCATTTGAAGCCGACGGGCACCTCGACCAGCCTGCGCCCGAGCTTGGCCGCGACGCGGTCGATGATGGCGCTCGACACGACGGTCTTGCCGATCGCGGCATCGCTGCGCCAGCCGGGCCGGTTGGCGAAGAGATAGGCGCTCGCCGTCGCGAGATAGTGGTTGGGATTCATCAGCCCGCCGCTGCGGGTGACGATGCCATGCCGGTCTGCATCCGTATCATTGGCGAAAGCGACATCGAACTTGTCGCGCATGCCGATCAGGCTCGCCATGGCGTAGGGCGAGGAGCAGTCCATCCGAATCTTGCCGTCCCAGTCCGCGGTCATGAAGCCGAAGGTCGGATCGACCTCCTTGCTGACGATGGTCGCCTTCAAACCGTAGCGGTCGATGATCGGCTGGTAGTAGTCGAGCCCGGCCCCGCCGAGCGGATCGATGCCGATCGAGACCCCGGCCCTGGCGATCGCCTCCATGTCGACGACATCGGCAAGATCGGCGACGTAGCCGCTGATGTAGTCGTGCCTGCGGACATGCTCGCTCTTCAACGCCCGCTCATAGGGGACACGGCTGATCCCGGCGAGCTTGTCTGCAATGAAGGCGTTGGCCTTCTTCTCGATCCAGCCGGTGGCGTCGGTGTCGGCCGGGCCGCCATGCGGCGGGTTGTACTTCAGGCCGCCATCCGCCGGGGGGTTGTGCGAGGGCGAAATGACAACGCCATCCGCTTTGCCGGAGCTGCGGCCGCGGTTGTAGGTCAGAATCGCGTGCGAAATCACCGGCGTCGGCGTGAAGCGGAGCGCCTCGTCGATCATCGTGGTCACGCCATTGGCGGCGAAGACCTCCAGCACGGTTTCGAAGGCGTTGCGCGAGAGCGCGTGGCTGTCGATGCCGAGGAAGAGTGGCCCGTCGATGCCCTGCTCACGGCGATAGAGGCAGACCGCCTGAGCGATGGCGAGAATATGGGCCTCATTGAAGGACAGCGAGAATGCGGAGCCGCGATGGCCCGAGGTGCCGAAGGCCACCTGCTGCGAGCGCTGCGACGGGTCCGGCCGCTCGAAATAGGCCTTCGTCAGCGCTCCCACATCGACGAGCATGGCAGGTTCGAGCCGTTTTCCCGCAAGAGGGCTGACATCATTGGACATGCTGCATCTCTGAAATCTGCTCGAGGGACATTGAGCACAGCGAAAGCATCGTCACGCGCTGGCCGGCAGGCTCGCGCCAGGAGATGCTCCCAAGGGTGCACCGCAACCTACTGTCTCGGAGTCATGATCGTCCAGCCGCCGCCTAGGCCGCGTCGGTCGCCTTGGCGGGCGCCTCCGGCGGCAGGCCTCTCCCCACATCGACATAGGTGAAGCCTTTGGCACGCAGTTGTTCCGGCCGGTAGATGTTGCGCAGATCGAGCAGAACCGGAGCGGCCATCAAGCTTTTCACCCGGTCGAGGTCGAGTGCGCGGAAGATGTTCCACTCGGTCACGATGACGGCAGCATCCGCCTGGGCCACGCAATCATAGGCATTGGCGCAGTAGATCACCTCGGCAGGCAGCATCGCCTTGGCTTGCTCCATGCCTTCGGGGTCATAGGCGCGGATCGTGGCGCCGCCATCCTGCAGCGCCTGAACGATCGCCAACGACGGGGCATCGCGCATATCGTCGGTGTTGGGCTTGAAGGTCAGCCCGAGCACGGCGACCGTCTTGCCCCGAACAGACCCGCCGCAGGCCGCCACCACTTTCCGGCCCATGGCGCGCTTGCGCTGATCGTTCACCGCCGCGACGGCCTCCACGATACGCGCCGGCGTGCCATAATCCTGAGCCGTCTTGATCAGCGCCAGCGTATCCTTCGGGAAACAGGACCCGCCGTAGCCGGGGCCGGCGTGAAGGAACTTGCTGCCGATCCGATTGTCGAGCCCCATGCCACGGGCCACGTCCTGCACATTGGCGCCGACCTGCTCGCACAGATCCGCCATCTCGTTGATGAAGGTGATCTTGGTCGCCAGGAACGCGTTCGCCGCATATTTGGTCAGCTCGGCAGTGCGACGGCTCGTATTCAGGATCGGCGCGCTATTGAGGTAGAGAGGGCGATAGACGTCCGCCATAATCGTGCGCGCCCGCTCCTCCTCGGCGCCGATCACGATGCGGTCCGGCCGCTTGAAGTCCTCGATCGCCGCGCCCTCGCGCAGGAACTCGGGATTGGAAACGACGGAGAACTCGGCATCGGGACGCAGTTCGCGGATAATGCGCTCGACCTCGTCGCCCGTTCCGACCGGGACCGTCGATTTCGTGACGATGACGGTGTAGCCGCTCAATGCCTGCGCGATCTCGCGCGTCGCCGCATAGACATAGGAGAGGTCCGCGAAGCCGTCGCCGCGCCGGGACGGGGTGCCCACCGCGATGAAGACCGCATCGGCCTGCGCGACCGGACCTGCAAGATCGGTCGTGAAGGACAGCCGGCCAGCCGCGGCATTGGTGCGCACGAGATCGGTCAGACCCGGTTCGAAGATCGGGATCTCGCCCCGTTTCAATGCGACGATCTTGCTTTCCTGCTTGTCGACGCAGACGACATCATGGCCGAAATCCGCAAAGCATGCGCCCGACACCAGGCCGACATAGCCGGAACCGATCATAACGATCTTCATCATTCACTCCTCGACAGCGTCGACATCCGGGATGCGGAAGACGCCGCTTCCGGAAGCACACCCGCGTCGTCTGTTCTCATCTCGCCTATCCGCCGATTGCGGCGCGGATATCAACGGGTGGACTTAAGCTCAAAGCTGCGCTGTCCTGAAACGAAATCAGCCGAGATGCAATCGATCCAGCCGCATCGCGGCCGAGGCGGCGGTCGCGAACGCGCATCCCTCTGGGGATGCTGGCACGCATGACGACGACCGCCGCCTGCCCATGCTTTCGGCGATCGGCATGGTTCCGCGCGCCCATCAAGATCGCGGCCCGAGCATCGCATCCCCCTTGCGTGTCAAAATCGTCGCGCGGCGCTTGCGACGTTGCGGCGCATCGCGAATAAGACGCCAGAACCGCACGAACGAAGATGATCGCATGAAAGCCAATCTGCCGTTTGAACGTGTGCTTTTGACAGGCGCCGCCGGTTTCGTCGGCTTTCACGTCGCGGAGGCTCTCCTTGATGCGGGCGTGGAGGTGTTCGGCATCGACAGCCTCACCCCCTACTACGATCCGGCGCTGAAGCAGGCGCGGCTCGACCGCCTTCAGGCGCGCAACGGCTTCTCGTTCGAAAAGTGCGACATTGCCGACTATGACGGCTTGGAGACGGCTTTTGCCGCGTTCCGGCCGCAGGTCGTCATCCATCTCGGCGCCCAGGCCGGCGTGCGCTACTCGCTCGACAATCCCCGTGCCTATGCGAGCGCCAATCTCGACGGCTTCCTCTCCGTCCTCGAAGCCTGCCGCCGGCATCCGGTCGACCATCTCGTCTACGCTTCATCGAGTTCGGTCTACGGCGCGAACGCCAAGGTGCCGTTCAGTGAGCATGACCGCGCCGACCATCCCGTATCGCTCTATGCCGCGACCAAGCGGGCGAACGAGCTGATGGCCCATGCCTATTCGCACCTCTACGCCATTCCGACGACTGGCTTGCGCTTCTTCACGGTCTACGGCCCCTGGGGTCGTCCGGACATGGCTTACTTCAAGTTCACCAAAGCGATTCTCGAGGGCCAGCCCATCGACGTCTATGCCGAAGCCGAGATGAGCCGCGACTTCACCTATGTCGACGACATCCGCGAGGCGATCGTGAAGCTCGCCGGCCTGCCGCCTGTGGCCAACCCGAAATTCGATGCTTCCGACCCCGATCCCGCGACGGCATCTGCGCCGTTCCGCATCTACAATATCGGCAATCACACGCCGGTCCGGCTTGACCGCTTTATTGCGGTGATCGAGGAAGCCTGTGGACGCAAGGCCATCAAGAGGCAGCTGCCATCTCAGCCCGGCGATGTGCCCGCGACTTATGCCGATGTCGGCGATCTGGCGGCTCGCACCGGCTTCAGCCCTGCGACGCCGATCGAGCAGGGCATCACGCGCTTCGTCGAATGGTATCGCTCCTTCTACAACATTTGAGGGCGAAGCGAGCGAAGGAGGCCGTCAAGCCGGACCAGGAAACAAGCCGTCGATGCGGCACCAGAAGCCAAGCAATGAATTCTGATATTCACCTTCCATCCTTTGAACAGCATTCGACCTCGGGACGATCGGCCTCTCATGACCAGCCTGAAATTCGGAACCTCCGGCCTGCGCGGCCTTGTCGGCGAACTCGTCGGCCTGCCGACCTACAGCCATGTTCGCGCCTTCTGCGCGATGCTCCGCGACAATGATACGCAAGCGCAGGCAGACGTGCTGATCGGGCGGGACTTGCGTTCATCGAGCCCGCTGATCGCCAGTCAGGCTGCTCAGGCGATCGTCGATGCGGGTCTCGTTCCCATCGACTGCGGGACCGTCCCGACACCCGCACTGGCTCTGGCCGCGATGACACGCGGCTGCGCGGCCATCATGGTGACGGGCAGCCATATTCCCGATGACCGCAACGGGCTGAAATTCTACCGGGCGCAGGGCGAGATCGACAAGGCCGACGAGGCACAGATCCTGGCCTGGCATGGCCGGCTGGGCCTGAGCGCGATGCCCACCCTGCAGGCCAAGACTGCACCCTATGATGCGCTGACGGCTTACCAAGCCCGTTATGCGGATTTCTTCGGCAGCTCGGCCCTCGCGGGGCTGACCGTCGGGGTCTACCAGCATTCCTCCGTCGGCCGGGACGCGATCTGCGAGGTTCTCGCCGCGCTCGGCGCGAAAGCTCTGCCGCTGGGACGCAGCGACAGCTTCATCCCCGTCGATACCGAAGCCTTGCGTCCTGAAGACGAGGCCCTGGCGCGGCAATGGGCCGCCGAGCAGCGGCTCGATGCCATCGTCTCGACGGATGGCGATGCGGATCGTCCGCTCGTCGCCGATGAACGCGGAACCTTCCTGCGCGGCGATCTCGTCGGCGCCTTGACCGCGCAGTTTCTCGGGGCCGATGCGATCGTAACCCCCGTCACCTCGAATTCCGCCCTCGACCGGCCGGGGTTGTTCGCCCGCGTGGTTCGCACCCGCGTCGGCTCACCCTATGTCATCGCAGGCATGGAACAGGCCTCAAACGAGGGCGCAGCGGTCGTCGTCGGCTTCGAAGCCAATGGCGGTGTGCTGCTCGGCTCGAATGTCACCCGCGATGGACGCGTGCTGGCGGCCCTGCCGACGCGCGATGCGATGCTCCCGATCCTGTCGACGCTCGCTCTCAAGGCGCGGCAGGGCAAGCAGCTGAGCGAGATCGCGTCAGAGGCCGCTTTCGCCATTGCCTTGTCGAACCGGCTCCAGGAGATCCCCCAGGATCGCACCGCTGCATTGATCGCCAGGCTCGATACCGACGATGCAGCGTTTCGCGATGACAGCTTCTCCGGCCACGGCGGGGTGGTCGCACGCGACCGCCGCGACGGTCTTCGCCTGACGCTGGCTGATGGCAGCACGGTCCATTTCCGGGCTTCGGGCAATGCCCCCGAGCTGCGCGTCTATGTGGAGGCTGCCACGCCGGCCCTCGCCGAAGCGCTGCTCGCCGAGAACCTCGCCTTCGCGGCGGCTCAGGCCCGTTGACGGACCGAGAACCGGATACCGCGCGTCGACGGTGAACGTGCCGTCTGCAGGAGAGCTGGAATAAGAGCCTTTTTGAGAATTCCCCGAGCCCTCATCCTGAGGAGCCATTCCGTCGCTAACGCGGCTGCTCAGATGCGGGCTCGGGTTTCCAAAACGTCTCCAAGAGCTAGAATACCCGCTCGATGAAGATCTGGGCGGTGCTTTGCGTGCCGGAAAGAGCTGCGGCACGCGCCGAACCGACGATGTCGAGGCGTTGCCAGGCCAGTGATCCCTCCAGTCCGAGGCGCAGGCCTGTGACCGGCCTCCAAATCAGATTCGCAGACATTCGATCGATCCGAACCTGCCCCCCAATGTCGCCTGCGCGCGGCAGCGTCAGGCTGTAGCGGCTGAGATAGGCGTTGCTGGACCATTCGTCCGACCAATCCCAACCGATCGAGACGAGGCCGGACCACCCGCGCGTCGTCTGGTCGCCGGTCAAGAACGGCAATGCCGTGCGCCGGTCGAGCAGCGAGCCGACATAGGCGGGGGCATCGACAGCGCCGGCGATCTGGCCGGACAGGGTGAACGACCGGTCGAGCACGCTGCCTTCCCAGGTCGCGCCGATGATGGCCGCCCGCCCCGACAGGCTCGGCGCACCGATACGCGAAACCTCCCGCAACGCCACCGCACCATGCAGGGTCAACGCTTCCCCTTCATAGACAAGGCGGGCCACGCCGTCCGGCAGGCGGCGCCCCGCGGTCGGCAGCGGAATGCGCTGGTCGGCGGAGACATCTTCGGCCGACAGCGAGAGGCTGAGCTCTTCGGTAAGCGGTCGCTCGTAGCCGATCAGGGCAACGGTGCGGCTGGGAATGCGCCCGACCAGGGCGAACTCGTCACCGGTCCAGAAATCGAAGCGCGAGCTGGCCAGCCCGGCGCTGAAGGCTCCCAGTGTAATGCTCGCCTCGCCGATCGTGACGTCGGTGCCACCGCCGCTGTTCGTGTCCATCGAGAACTCGAAGGCCGTTGCAAGATAATGGCCATTGGCAAGCGACTGACCGCTTTCGATCCGAAAGGTCGTGCTGAGCGGAAAGCTAGTCGTATTCTGCGGCACGAGCCCTGTCGCGCGCGCCAGGGCATTCGCTCGATAGTTGTCGCCTTGGAGCCCGGCATTCACCGTTCCGGAGACGACGATGCAGCCGCCCAAGCCGGGCGAGACGAAGCCGGAGGGCGGAGGATCCTCCTCGTCGTCGTCGTCCGCCTCGTCTTCCTCATCGTCATCTCCCGTATCGTCGGCGCCAGCCTTGCCGGGGGAGATGGAGGGCGGTTCGGGCAGGAGGGGCTCGAGGTCCGGTGTCGCTATGGTACAGCTTCGCAGAAGGGTCGGCGGCCTGCCGGCTGCCCTTGCCTCTCCGACAAGGTCCAGCAGGCCGATCGATGCCGCCGCCCCGACCGCAAGGACAACCCCTTCACGGCCAGCCGCCCTGGCAATCTCGCGTGCAAGGCTTGCGCGCCGAGCCGGCTTGCTGGCGGCACCCTGTTTCAAAGTCTGATCGCTTCCGCAGCCCGGCTTGTCGCGCTGCCGCCGCCAGATGCCGCGACGTCGCCGCGAGCCATCCTCAACCGCAGAGCAACCACGATCCTCGCCTCGTGATTGACGGGAATGTCTTGGTACATCTTGATATCAAGACCCACCGCAGACGACAATCATCATAGCCTTCCCACCAAGCACTCATCAGAACGGATAGCATTTTCAGGCTGGGCGCAACGCCCGAGACGTCGGGGGCACGTTTCCGTGGCGGAAGATATCGGCAAGAATGACCTGATAGTGGTCTCGACGCGGCACCGTTCCCAATCGGCGAAGTGCATGACCTGCCCCTCTGCCCGGCCTGCCGCAGATTTTCTTGTTTTTTCAACGCATGGGAGAGTGCAGATGCAAAGTGGAAAGCGACTGGCCGGCCTTGGGATCCTTGTCCTCGCCCTTCCCTTGCTGAGTGGTGCGGCGCACGCCGTGGACCGCATGGACGGGGCCTGGACGACGACCGCTTCGACCTGCGATCAGGTCTTCGTCAAGAGCAAGGGCAAGCTCGCGCTCAAGCGCACGCTCGATGGCTGGAGCGCCTTCATCGTCAACGGCAACCGGATCAATGGCGCGAACGCCACTTGCAACGTGAAATCCTCCAAGCAGAAGGGCGACGTGACGACGCTCCTTCTCAGTTGCGCGGACAAGATCATGTTCGACACCATGACAGTCTCGATCCGCTTCAAGGACGACGGCACCTTCGTCCGCTTCGACCCCGAATTTCCCGAGGTGGAGACGAGCTATCATCGCTGCGACCGCTGATCGCGCCCGGCACTCGGGCGCCGGGCTGGATGGACAAGGAGAAGCCGGATGCGCCAGACCCTTAAGTCGCACCTCCGGAACACGGTCGCTCTTCTGTCGATAACCTGCATACTCGTCCCGCCGGCGGCGCCGGCTCTGGCCCAGGCAGGGCGGGCCGCGGCGTCGCGGCCCGCCGATGTGGCGCATGCTGACGCGGCCTGGCCTCGCCTGGTCGAGGATGCCGAGCGCAGCATCACCGTCTACCAGCCGCAGATCGAACGCTGGCAGGACGACACCCTGGACGCGCGTGCCGCCGTTGCGGTCGACAAACCCGGCACCAACGCGCAGACGCTGGGCGTCGTCTGGTTCAAGGCCCACACCGCGGTCGACCGGGAGAGCGACAGCGTGACGCTCGACAATATCCAGGTCGTAAAGGCGAGCTTCCCGTCCGATCCCGCCAATGCCGATGCCTACGCCGCGGCGCTCCGTCAGCATGCCGGCACCGGTCTGCGTACGATCTCGCTGGCCCGGTTGCAGGCGAGCCTCGCGGTCGCCGAGGCGGAGACGACGACCAAGGCCCTGCCCGTCAGGAACGATCCGCCGAAGATCATCTTCAGCGAAACACCCGCAATGCTGGTGCTGGTCGATGGCAAGCCGCAGCTGCGCCAGATCACCGGCAGCAAGCTCCTGCGCGTCATCAACACGCCGGCACTGATGCTGTTCGACGAGAGCGGCGCCACCTATTATCTGCGCGCGCTCAAGAAGTGGTGGTCGGCCAAGGAGCCCGATGGCAGCTGGTCCGTCGTCGCGAGCCCGCCCGCATCCCTGGCCGCGACCCTGAAATCGGCGGGTTCCCGCGCCAATCTGATGGATGAGGCGCCGCCCGAGATCGAGGAAACCGTCGAACGCGGCAACACGCCGAGAATAGACGTCAGCCTGCAGCCTACTGAACTCGTGCAGACAGCCGGCCAGCCGGAATATGCACCGATCCCGGCAACCCAGCTGCTTTACGTCAAGAACACCAGCAGCCAGATCATCGTCGATGTCAGCACCCAGGATCACTACGTCCTGATTTCAGGCCGGTGGTTCCGCTCTCCGTCGCTGGCGCAGGGGCCCTGGAGCTTCGTCGCGAGCGACAAACTGCCTGCCGATTTCGCCAAGATTCCCGAGAGCCACCCCAAGGGCGACGTGCTGGCTTCCGTCAGCGGCACGGTGCAGGCTCAGGAATCGCTGATCGACAACCAGATCCCGCAGACGGCCACGGTCGACCGCCGCAAGGCCAAGCCGAATGTCCAGGTCGACGGCAAGCCGGAGATGAAGCCGGTCCCCGGCACCAGCCTCGAATATGTCGTCAACGCCTCGGTTCCGGTGATCAGGGTCGGCAGCACCTATTATGCCATCGAGAACGGCGTCTGGTTCACCGCCGCCGGCCCCAACGGTCCCTGGCAGGTGGCCACCGAAGTCCCGCCGGCGATCTACACCATTCCGCCGGAATCCCCGCTGCATTACGTCACCTATGCCAAGGTCTACCGCTCGACCGCCGACACCGTCTATGTCGGCTATACGCCGGGCTATTACGGCACCGTGGTCGCGCCGGGCGGGGTCGTGGTCTACGGCACCGGCTACTATTACCCGGCCTGGGTCGGGGACTTCTGGTACCCGGCGCCACTGACCTATGGCTATGGCGCAGCCTTCGCCTGGGGCGCCACGACGGGCTTTGCGATCGGCGCCATCGCCGGCGCTGCCTGGAGCGGCGGCGCCTGGGGACGGGGCTGGGGAGGATGGGGTTGGCACGGCGGCGGCAACGTCGTGATCAACAATTTCAACTTCAACAACGCCAACATCTACAATCGCTGGGGCAACAACACGGTGCGCACGCGCATCGACAACCGCGTCGGCGACCGGGTCAATGCCAACATCGGCAACCGGTTCGGAAACCAGGTCGGCAACAATCTGGGCAATCGGCTCGAAAGCCGCGCAGGCGAGCGGCTGGAGAGTCGCCCGGGCGGCCCAGGCCCCCGGAACAGCGTCAGCGACCTCAGGCAGAACCACCCGCGTGCCAACGACCTCTATGCCGGACGCGATGGCGAGGTGATGCGGCGCGGCGCGCAAGGCTGGCAGCAGCATCAGAACGGGCGTTGGTCCAATGCCGGAGGTGGCGATTTTCGCAACTTCGATCGTGAACAGGCTGCCCGCTTCAGGGGCGAACATCTGGAAGGCTTCCGCGGCGGGGGCGGGTTCGGCGGCGGGGGCTTCCACGGAGGCGGTGGCTTCCACGGCGGCGGCTTCCGTCGATAATTGATGTGCGTGAGGGCGCCCGGCTGATGGGCTCAGGTGTCGGCGCGAACCCCGCGCAACCCCTATGCTAGAGCACGCGCCGATTGGATCGCGCTTCGCCGGGATTGATCAGGAATCTGCAGCGGCGATCTCGGATTTGCCTCCAAGTATCGTCGGTTCGGCATAGCGAGGGGGCAACGGCAGGCTTTGCCTGATCCCCGACAGCTATTCGGCGTCGCTGCCCTGGAAGTTCCGGCGCCATGCGCCCGGCGTCCTGCCCGCAAGCTGGCGAAAGACGCGCGTGAAGTGGCTCTGGTCCCCGAAGCCGCACATCAACGCGATATCGGAGAGCGGCAGATGCTGCTGGACGAGATGCTTCTTCGCCTCCGACACCCGCAATTGCAGCAGATAGCGCTGGGGCGCCACACCGAGGCTTTGCCGAAACGCGCGGGCAAAATGGCTGGGCGTCAACCGGCACTCGCTCGCCACCTGCGCGATCGTCAGGTTCGACGCCAATCGTGCGGTCATGATCTCCCTGGCCCGGCGCTGCTGCCAGGCGGCAAGCCCTCCGTACCCAGCGGCGGCTTCGGCTTCGAGGCCGCCATAGGCGCGCGCAAAATGGATCAGGAGAGCCATCGCGATCTGATCGGTCAGAAGCTGGTTCGCGCCGGGCGAAGCCGAGGCGTGGACCAGCGCCTGCGACAGCCCCCACAGAATCTCGTCCGGGGCCTCGCCTTCCGAGCGCAATGTCGAAGCGGTGCGGCCTCCATGCTGTGCACCAATCAACGCGAGCCCGTCGGCAGGAACATAGAACTGGAGAGCGTCGAAGCGGCCTCTGAACTGCCACTGCGGATCTTCACGCAAATCCACGACGTTCACGGATTTCGCGCGGAAGCGGCCTGAGCGATATCTCTGCCCCCCGAGCCAGCCGGAATGGCATTCGAGATCGTCGATTTGGCAGAGAATGGAGAACGCACCCTCGCTATGGGTCTGGCTTGTGCGCTCCCTGAAGCGGCGCCCGCAGGACAACCGCGTGGCAGCCAACCCCAACTGGCCGTCGAGATGAAACTCCGATACGACCTCGCCCCGCATCCCGAAATGATCGGCGACGCGCTCGCCGAAAAAGCCCCTCGCGTCCCGTCCTGTCGACACTTGCATGAACGCCGCTCCTGGCAACGCCTGGGGCTGTCAAAGCCGCGGCGATCTTCACGTTAGTCGCCCTCGGATCCTGATCCCTCTCCCAGCCAAACTGGCGGTCGTGCCTCGATCGTTCACATATAAGAATCGTGCATGATCGATGATTGACGGTCGTCAATAGCAAGAAAAGCGATAGGCTGAAAAGGGAGGCGTCATGGCCGGCAAGCCGCTTCTTACCCGTGTAGCGCTCGTCGATCAGGTGGCTGCTTTGCTCACGCAGCGCATCCTTGACCGTGTCTACGCCCCGGGTGCGAAGCTCAACATCGATGCGCTCGCACGCGAGCTGGAGGTGAGCTCCTCACCGATTCGTGAAGCGCTGACGCGGCTCTGCGGGCTCGGTCTGGTGGCATCGGTCTCCTTCACCGGCTTTTCGGTTGCGCCCGAACCTCCGCGCGCATGGTTCGAGCAGCTCAAGGATTTCCGCATCCTCAACGAGGGCTTTGCCGCCCGACATCTTGCACGCACCCGGCAGGCAGAATCGATCATCGCGATGCGCGCCAGCATCGAAGCCATGGAGAGGAAGCTGTCCGAAGAAGGCGCCGACGACCACGACTATGTCAGCGCCAGCCGGCTCGACGAGACATTCCACGAGGCCATTCTCTCAGCCTCCGGCAACGCGATCCTCGCCCAGGCCGTGCGCAATCTGCATCCGCATCTGCACCACGCCCGTCTGGTCAACAGCCGGCCGCACGACATCAAGCCCGTGCTCGACGAGCACCGGGCCATTCTGGATGCGATCGTCCGGGGCGACGAAGATGGTGCCGAAGCGGCCGTCGCACACCACCTGAACGTCTCCTGGCAACGCTACTGCGATGACGCGGCGCGGCAGCCCTCGCAGAAGGACACCTAGCCCGGCTCGATCATGTCGCGGGCGCAAGCGAGGTCGGCGCCATCGTGATGATGCCCCCGCGAGCACCCGCAGCGGCATCATCGCTCGCTCAGCTCACTTGGCGGCATTCGGCCCGATCGTCTCGCCATGGGTCACGCGCTCCGGCGCCTTGTGGACCATGGTGTAGGCATAGTCGACGCCCATGCCGTAGGCGCCGGAATGCTCCTTCACGATCGCCATGACGGCATCATAGGTTTCGCGATGCGCCCAGTCGCGCTGCCATTCGAGCAGAACCTGCTGCCAGGTCACCGGCACCGCGCCAGCCTGAACCATGCGGTCCATGGCGTATTTATGTGCGTCGCTGGAGGTGCCGCCGGAGGCGTCCGCCACCATGTAGATCTCGTAGCCGCCCTCGAGCATGGCGCAGAGCGCGAAGGTGGTGTTGCAGACCTCGGTCCAGAGGCCGGAGACAACCACCTTCTTGCGGCCGTTGGCGGCGAGCGCATCCCGGACGTTCTGGTCGTCCCAGGAATTCATGGACGTCCGCTCCAGGATCTTGTTCTGAGGGAAGACCGCCAGCAGCTCCGGATAGGTATGACCGGAGAAGCTGTTCGTCTCGACCGTGGTGATCGTCGTGGGGATGTTGAAGGCCTTCGCAGCCTTGGCAAGGCCGACGACGTTGTTCTTCAGTACCTGCCGGTCGATCGACTGCACGCCGAACGCCATCTGCGGCTGCTGGTCGATGAAAATGAGCTGGCAGTTCTTCGGGGTCAGGACTTCCAGATACTTGGACATGTTGCTCTCCTTTGGGCGACCGGGTGAATGCTTGGCAACGCGTGGCGGGGCGATGATTTTGCGCAGGCGTCGCCCGTGCAGTCCGCGTCAGACGCAATCTCTCATGGCTCTGTTTCCCCTCGATGCTTCACCGGCCTCGGCGGCGGGTCGACGTGCAGGAAGTGTCGCACGACTGGGCCGCCCTCACCCGCATGGAAGCGCGCGACCTCCTTCTGCAGATCGGCATCGGCCTTCGAGACGCGGCGATGCTGGCGCAGATGCTCGGCCCAGGACGAGACCATGAACCACTCGACCAGCTTGTCGGGATCGGCGGTGTCCTCGGTGATGCCCCAGCCATAGGCGCCGTCACGCCGCCGCTCGGCCGACAGCGCGTTGATCGCGCGCAGGAAGGCTTCACGGTCGGCCGCCGGCACGCGGTACTCGATCAGGATCAGCACGGGGCCGCGATCGTTTTCGACCGTGGCGGCGGTGAGCGGCTCCGGCCAATGGTTGGACGGCGCGAGATCGGCCTCCCCGGCCGGCAGCTTGATCCGGTGCATGACCATGCCGGCGACCAGCAGCGCGGCCGCGCCGATCAGCAGCGTGCCGCGGATGCCGGCCGCTTCCGCCACCGCGCCCCAGCCCAGGCTGCCGGCGGTCATCGCGCCATTGAACACGGTCAGATAGACTGCGAGCGCCCGGCCGCGCACCCAGTTCGGCAGGATCGCCTGAGCCACGCCGTTGAGCGTCGTCAGCGCCACGATCCAGGCCGCGCCGAGCAGCAGCAGGATCATGACGGCGAGCCATTGCGGCGGCGAGAGCGTCAGCACCGCCATGACCAGCGCGGTCAGGACGGCCGAGAACAGCAGCAGCCCGTCGGCATCGAGCCGGGCGCGCAGGCGCGGCAGAAGGATGGCGCCGCCGATCGCCCCGGCGCCGACCGCGCCGAGCAGGATGCCGTAGAAGCCGGCGCCGCCGCCGAGGAGGTTGCGCGCGACCAGCGGCAGCAGCGCCCAGACCGCGCTGGCGCAGGCGAAGAAGATCGCCGCGCGCAACAGCACGACATGCAGTTCCCGGCTCGCCTTGGCATAGCGCAGCCCGGCCCGGAAGGCCCCGGCGAAACGTTCGCTCAGCGCATCGTCCGCGCCCGGCGCGCGGCGCCACCAGATCAGGGCGCCGATGACGATGACGTAGCTCAGCACGTCCGCGCCATAGGTGAAGCCCGCGCCGAAGGCGGCGAGGATCAACCCGCCCAGCGCCGGGCCGATGGCGCGGGAGATGTTGATGCCTAGCGAGTTCAGCGCCACCGCGCTCTTGAGGTCGGCCTTGCCGACGAGCTCGGGCACGATCGCCTGCCAGGTCGGCGCCATTAGCGCCGCGCCGACGCCGCCGAGGAAGGTCAGGCCGACCAGGGCGGGCACGCTGAGCTGCCCGGTTCCGGCCAGGAGCATGAGCGAGAGGCTGACGCAGCCGAGCAGGATCTGGATGGCGATCAGGAACTTGCGGCGGTCGAGGATGTCGGAGAGCACGCCCGCCGGGATCGCGAGCAGGAAGATCGGCAGCGTCGCCGCCGCCTGCACCAGCGCCACCGCCGCCGGCGCGCCGGAGAGGTCGGTGACCAGCCAGGCGCTGGCGACGTCGCGCATGAACGAGCCGATATTGCCGATGATCGTCGCCGCCCAGAGCACGGCGAAGACTTTCTGGCGCAGCGGCGCGAAGCCGGAAGCCGCAGCCGGGGGTGGGGCGACGCTCATCGCGTGACTCCCTTGCGGGCGCGATCGTCGATCGCGACCAGGATGAAGCCGCCGATCAGCCCGAGATGCTCGAAGAAGCCGTTCATCGCCATCATCCGCCCCTGCCCTGCCGGCATCTCCCAGAAGCGCAGGGCGAGGAAGGTGGCAGCGAGCGTGAAACCGGCGAGCGCCAGCGCCGCGAGCCCGCGCCAGCGACCCACCAGGATGAGCGCGCTCATCGCCAGTTCGAAGACGATCACGCCGACGGCGAAGAGCGGCGCCGGGGACAGGCCGAAATGATCCATCTCGGCGATGGCGCCCGGAAAATCGAGGATCTTGGTCACCGGCCCCTGGATATAGGCGGCGCAGAGCAGCAGCAGCGCTGTCCAGCGCAGCACGCCTGTTCGCGGCACCGCCGCCGATTGGTCGCTCCCGGCCATATCATACCGCCCAGCAGGCACAGCCGAGCGCGCCCCAGAAGCTGCGGAGGTCGCCGACCGGCAGCTTGCTCGACCAGGCGCCGGCATGGTCGTGGCCATGGACGTTGCAGGAACTGGCGCAGCCGCAGTTGGTCATGGCCGCCCGGCGCAGCGAGTTCTTGCCGGCGCCGTCAGGCTCGCCCCAGGCGGCATAGCCCTTGAAGGTGCGTACCGGCGACCAGTCCGGCATCGCCGGCGGCGGGGCGCTCTCGTCGAGCCTCACGAAATCGCGGGCGCCATAGACGACCTTGCCGCCGACGACGGTGAGGTCGGCCGAGATATGCGAGATCTCGTCCTCCGGGCAGGCAAAGAAGTCGCGGTCGGGTACGATCAGATCGGCGAACTGGCCGACTGCGATCCGGCCCTTCTTGCCCTCCTCGTTCGAGAACCAGGTGACGTTCTCGGTCCACATCCTCAGCGCGGTCTCGCGGTCGAGGCAGTTGCGCTGCGGCGTGATCCGCAGGCCACCGACGGTCTTGCCGGTGACGAGCCAGGAGAGCGAGACCCAGGGGTTGTAGGAGGCGACGCGTGTGGCATCGGTGCCGGCCGAGGTCTTGATGCCCTTCTCCAGCATGCGCGCCACCGGCGGTGTCGCCTCGGCCGCAGCCGCGCCGTAGCGCTCGACGAAATACTCGCCCTGATAGGCCATGCGGTGCTGCACGGCGACGCCGCCGCCAAGCGCGGCGATGCGGTCGATCGAGCGCTCCGAGATCGTCTCGGCATGGTCGAAGAACCAGTTCAGCCCCTTCAGAGGGATATCTTTGTCGACCTTCTCGAAAACATCCAACGCGCGCGAGATCGTCTCGTCATAGGTGGCGTGCAGGCGCCAGGGCCAGCGGTTCTCGGCGAGGATGCGCACGACACCTTCGAGATCACCCTCCATCTCCGGCGGCATGTCGGGCCGCGGCTCGCGGAAATCCTCGAAATCGGCGGCGGAGAAGACGAGCATCTCGCCGGCGCCGTTGTGCCGGAAATAATCGTTTCCCTGCTTGTACGTCGAGGTCTTCGTCCAGTTGAGGAAGTCGTCCTTCTCCTGCTTCGGCTTCTGCGTGAACAGGTTGTAGGCGAGGCGGATGGTGAGCTGGTTCTCGTCCGAGAGCTTCTGGATGACGGCGTAGTCGTCCGGGTAGTTCTGGAAGCCGCCGCCGGCATCGATCGCGCCGGTGACGCCGAGCCGGTTGAGCTCGCGCATGAAGTGGCGGGTCGAGTTGACCTGATAGTCGAAGGGCAGCTTCGGCCCCTTGGCCAGCGTCGCATAGAGGATGGCGGCGTTCGGCCGTGCGAGCAGCAGCCCGGTCGGATTGCCGTTGGCGTCACGCGTGATCTCGCCGCCCGGCGGCTGTGGCGTGTCCTTGGTGTAGCCGACGGCCCGCAGCGCCGCGCCGTTGAGCAGCGCCCGGTCGTAGAGATGCAGGATGAAGACCGGGGTGTCCGGCGCGACGGCGTTGAGCTCCTCGATCGTCGGCAGGCGCTTCTCGGCGAACTGGTGCTCGGTGAAGCCGCCGACGACGCGCACCCATTGCGGCGGCGGCGTCACCGCGACCTGGCGCTTGAGCATGCTCATCGCATCGGCGAGCGAGCGCACTCCGTCCCAGCGCAGCTCCATGTTGAAGTTCAGCCCGCCGCGGATGATGTGCAGGTGGTTGTCGATCAGGCCCGGCAGCGCGCTGCGGCCCTTCAGGTCGATCACCTTCGTGTTCGGCCCGGCATGGGCCATCACCTCGGCCTGCCCGCCAACCGCCAGGAAGACGCCGTCCTTGACTGCGACCGCGCTCGCCGTCGGGTTGCCGCGATCGAGCGTGGTGAAGCGGCCATTGCTGAGGATGAGATCGGCGGTCATCGGCTTGTCTCCGGATGGCTGGGGCTGACCCTGGGCGAGAGCCGAGGAAGCTAATCCGGGAAGGGCGAGCCCACCCAGCACCGTGCGTCGCGTCGGCATCAGCTGCGCTCCTTCTCCGGCGCGACCGCTTGCGAGGGCGTGGTCGCCTGCGCGGACTTGGCGCCGCCGGGCAGATGGCCGAAGACATGCGGCTTGATCTGATGCTCCCAGGACTGCGCCGCCGGCGCCTTCGTCCACAACCCGCGCAGCAGCGGTGGCAATTGCTCGCCGATCAGGATGCCGAGCAGCCCGACCAGCGCCACCACCGGCGGTGCCGGAGAACGCACATTGATCAGGCTGTAGATCACCCCGACCAGAAGACCCGCACCAAGCGACATCAGATAAATCTTCATGCGCGCACCCGTGCCTGGAAATTGAGGCCGCCCGTCCAACGCTCGGAGAACCGCTCTGTCTGGACAGGCTGGAACGCTGGCGCGTTCAAGTCTTGTCGGTTTGAACGATCCCTTGTCTGATCTGCCGATCGCGGCGGCGGCTCAGCTTACGCCAACGCGCGCGGAAGCGCGCACGATAAGCGCGACCGGCCTCGGTTTCACGCAGGCGCCATATCCGGATTTGCCGATGTCAGTGAACGGCGGCTTCGAACGGAATCGTCACATCGCGAGAGCGGCTTGCGCCGGTTTGTACGGTTGGCGCAGGCTCTCCGCGACCTGAGCGTTGGTGATCTGGCCGCGATGGATATTCAGCCCCGCAGCGAGATGCGGATCGTTGCGGATCGCATCCAGGCCGCCAGCGGCCAACGCCAGGCCGAAGGGCAGCGTTGCGTTGTTCAGTGCGTAGCTCGATGTAAGCGGCACAGCACCCGGCATGTTGGCAACGCAATAATGGATCACGCCGTCAATTTCGAAGGTCGGGTCCGCATGTGTCGTCGGATGGGAGGTTTCGAAGCAGCCGCCCTGGTCGATTGCGACATCGACGAGGACCGCACCGCGCTTCATCCTGGAGAGCTGCGAGCGCGATACGAGGCGCGGAGCGGCGGCCCCGGGGATGAGCACGGCGCCGATGACGACATCCGCGGCGAGGACTTCCTCCTCGATCGCGTGGAGCGTGGAAAAGCGCGTCCTTGCCCTGCCGCCAAAGTGCTCGTCGAGCTGCCTGAGCCGCGGCAGGGACCGGTCCAGAATCACCAGATCGGCTCCCAGACCAGCAGCCATGCGCGCCGCGTGAGTACCAACGACACCACCCCCGATGATGGCAATGCGCGCAGGAAGCACCCCCGGCACACCGCCGATCAGTACGCCGCGGCCACCGGCATGCCGCTGCAGGCAAGCGCCTGCGGCCTCGATCGATAGCCGACCTGCCACTTCGCTCATGGGGGCCAGCAATGGCAGGCCGCCGGCCTTGTCGGTCACGGTTTCATAGGCGACCGCCGTGACTCCGGATTTCAGGAGCCCGGCCGTCTGTTCCGGATCGGGGGCGAGGTGCAGGTAGGTGAACAGGATTTGCCCCTCGCGGAGCTGCACCCACTCTGATGGCTGCGGCTCCTTCACCTTCACGATCAGCTCGGCCTTGGCGAAGACCTCTGCTGCGCTCGCAACGATCGTGGCGCCCACGGCCTCATAGGCGGTGTCGGGCGCGGAAATGCCGGCTCCGGCGGTCGTCTCGACAAGGACTTCGTGGCCCGCCGCGGTG
The DNA here is from genome assembly GCF_052114025.1 of Allobosea sp. RAF48. NCBI lineage: Bacteria > Pseudomonadati > Pseudomonadota > Alphaproteobacteria > Hyphomicrobiales > Alloboseaceae > Allobosea > Allobosea sp. RAF48. The sequence goes on along the minus strand of NZ_JBFRDZ010000013.1, from coordinate 137,966 downwards.
TATTCGCGTACGGCCTCCGGGGTCAGCCCGACCCGGTACTCGTGAACCTTGATCTCCTTGGGCACACCGACGCGCATTGCTTCCTCCTCGTTATGGTTGGAGCTTGGCGATCCCGCGCCGGTGCCGGCACGGGACTAAGCCCGCGAATGAATGGCTCTCCAGATGGTCTGCGGCGTCGCCGGCATGTCGATATGGCGCACCCCATGGGGCGAGAGGGCATCGACGATCGCGTTCATCACCGAAGGCAGGGAGCCGGCGCATCCGGCTTCCCCGCAGCCCTTCGCGCCGACCGGGTTGGTTCGGGTCGGCACGCCCTGACTGATGAAGGAGAAGAACGGTACGTCCGCCGCGCGCGGCATCGCATAATCCATGTAGGAGCCGGTCATCAGCTGGCCGGTTTCGTCATAGGACGTCATCTCGCAGATCGCCTGGCCGATGCCCTGCACGACCCCGCCATGGAGCTGCCCCTCGACGATCATCGGATTCACCAGAACCCCGAAGTCGTTGACCATAACATAGCTAGCGATCTCGACATGCCCGGTGTCCGGATCGATCTCGACCTCGGCGATGTGGCAGCCGTTGGGATAGGCCGAGGGCGCCGCCTTGAAGACGTGATCCACATCCAGCTTCCGCGGCAGGTCCTCGGGCAAGGGCGCGCCCGCCTGCAATTTCTCGGCGAGCTCCATGATGCCCATCGAGCGGTCGGTCCCGGCGATGCTGAAGCGGCCATTGGCGAATTCGATGTCGGCGACACCCGCTTCCAGGAAGTGCGCGGTCAGGAGCTTGCCCTTCTCGATCACGCGCACGCTCGCCTCGATGATCGCCGAGCCGCTCGCCATGATCGATTTCGAGCCGCCGGTACCGCCGCCCGCGATCAGGCGATCGCTGTCTCCTTGCATGAGGCGGATCTTATCGAACGGCACGCCGAGCTGGCTCGTCAGGACCTGGGCGAAGGGCGTCCAGTGTCCCTGCCCATAGTCGAGCGTCCCGGTGACGATGGTGACCGTTCCGTCCGGCTCGAAATGGATGCCACCCATCTCGTTGCTAGGAGGGGCAGTGACCTCGAGGTAGCAGCCGATCCCGCGGCCGCGCAGCTTGCCGGCCTTGCGGCTGGCACGCTCGCGCGCCCGGTAGCCCTTCCAGTCGGCCGCCTCCAGCGCCCGGGCGAAGAGAGCCGGGAAGTCGCCACTGTCGTAGACAGTCCCGATCGGGGTCTTCCAGGGCAATTGCCGGGGCCCGATCAGATTGCGCTGCCTGAGAACCGCCCTGTCGATCCCCATCTCCCCGGCGGCGGTGTCGATCAGCCGCTCCATGAAGTAGTTGCCCTCGGGGCGTCCGGCGCCGCGATAGGCCGCGATCGGCACGGTATTGGTGACGGCACACCGCGTCTGCACCTCCACCAGCGGCGTGCGGTACATGCCGACGCTGTTCTTGCCGATGTTCAGCGTGGCCATCATCGGGCCGGGGGGCGAGAGATAACCGCCCATGTTGCCGGTACCGGTGAAGCGCGTCGCCAGGAACCGCCCGCGCGCATCGAGGGCGAGCTCGGCCTCGAAGACCATGTCGCGGCCGTGATGGTCGGAAACGAAGCTTTCGGACCGCTGGTCGGCCCATTTCACCGGCTTCTTCAGCAGCCGCGCCGCATGCAGCAGCACGACGTATTCCGGAAACACGGCCGACTTCATGCCGAATGAGCCGCCGACATGGCCGGTGACAAGCCTCATCCGCTCCTGCGGCACGCCCATCGCCGCCGCGAGATTGTTGCGCATGCCGAAAGCGCCCTGGCTCGGGGCATGGAGCGTGTAGCGCTTCGCTTTGCCATCATAGATCCCGATCGCGGCGCGCGGCTCGATCGGGTTCACGATGATGCGGTTGTTGACGATCCGCACCTTGGTGACCTGCGCGGCCCCGGCAAAGGCCGCGGCGACCTTCTCGGCGTCGCCGAAATGATAGTCGAGGATGAGGTTGCCGGGTACGTCGTCGAACAGCTGCGGCGCGTCGGGAGCAAGCGCCGCCTCCACCGAGGTGACCGCGGGCAAGATGTCGATATCGAGCGACACGGCCTCGGCGGCGTCGCGCGCCTGCAGCGCCGTGCGGGCGACAACCATCGCGACGGGGTCGCCGACGAAGCGCACCTTGTCCGCCGCGAGCGCCTTTCGGACCGGCTTCCTCATCGCGGTCCCGTCACGGTTCGGCAGGTCGACCTGACATTTCAGCGAACCGTAGTTCTGCCCCTCGAGGTCACCCGCCGTGTAGATCGCGACGACGCCCTTCATCGCTTTCGCAGCGATGGTGTCGATGCCCCGAATGACGCCGTGGGCATGCGGGCTGCGGACGAAGGCCGCGTAAAGCTGTCCTTCCAGCGAAAGATCGTCGGTGTAGCGCCCTTCGCCGCGTACGAGGATCGCATCCTCGTTGCGCGGGACCGGCTGGCCAATTCCAACGCGATCGGTCGAGCAATCGGCCTGAGAAACATGCATGTTCATCGCGAGGCACCACAGTCGAAAAGAAATCGAGGCGATGACTCCGGCAGACAGCTGCCATTGCCTTCGACCTCGCGCGGGCGCCGCCTCGTTGCGAGCGGCGTACCCCGCTGCCGACAACCATAGGCGTGCCAGAGCGAATTGGCGCCTGAGGCTGCGACATAGCTCCATTGACCGTGTCGGATAGCTCGGCCGAAAGCCGCACCGAGCTTTGCCCTTGCGGGAACGGCGGCGACGGAACCAAATGCGGTGCGAACTCCCAACGCCGGTCTGCGATGTTCAACTTCTTGGATGGCTGCCTTGATTGGGCGGAAGCACTGGTTGAAGGGCGACTTGCACGGCGAAGGCTGGCCAGGCGTGAAGCCGCCGCACTCATCAAACGGGCGGGTTCGTCTGCATTTGAGGCTGCGCAGCAAATTGCCCTGCTGGCCCGGCAGCGCGGCGACAAGCAGGCTACAGAACTCTGGCTTGAGGTTGCCCGCGAGATCACGCGACGAGATGCATCCAAGCGCGGATAATGCTGCGCGCTCTGAGCTCGGGCCGGATTCCTGCCCGGTCCTCTCCGCGATCGACCGCGCGGCGCGCCATGCCGGCCGTGATCGCGCCCACGTCTCGAAAGCTCAGTTGGCGGAGCGGCACCTTTTCGCTGGGCAACCGAAGCGATCGCCTACGCATCAAGCGTGGTTTCGGCAGCCATGATGCGCAAGCAAAATTCTATACTCAAGCGATTTTGGAAATAATGACCCGCGTCAAATAGGAGTTTAATAGAATGAAATTGCCCCCGTTGATTCTGATGGCAAAACCTGCTTATCAACCGCGCCGATAAGCCGAACAAGATAAGAATTTTGCCAAGGAAAAACCGGTCCGATGAGCAATTTCTACGAGGAGCAGGTTCTCAGCGTTCATCATTGGACCGATACGCTGTTTAGCTTCACGACGACGCGCGATGCGTCATTCCGCTTCAAGAACGGCCAATTCACGATGATCGGACTTAAGATCAACGAGAAGCCGTTGCTGCGGGCGTATAGTGTCGCGAGCACCAACTATGACGAGTGCCTGGAATTCTTCTCGATCAAGGTGCCGGACGGGCCTCTGACATCGCAACTCCAGAACCTCAAAGTTGGCGATCCGATCGTCGTCGGCAAAAAGGCGACCGGCACGCTCGTCCTCGACAATCTCAGCGACGGGAAACGCCTTTTCCTGCTTGGCACCGGCACCGGACTGGCGCCTTTCCTCTCGCTGATCCGCGACCCCGAGACTTATGAGCGCTTTCAGAGCGTCGTCCTCGTGCATGGTTGCCGGCAGGTCGCGGAACTGGCCTATGGCGAGCGGATACAGAGCCAGCTGCCACAGGACGAGTTCCTCGGCGAAATGATCCGCAAGCAGCTCGTCTATTATCCGACGGTGACTCGCGAACCGTTTCGCAATCGCGGCCGCATTACCGATTTGCTGACCTCCGGCCAGCTCTTCTCTGATATCGGCCAGCCCGGCCTCGACCCACGCAGTGATCGATTCATGCTATGCGGTTCACCGCAGTTGCTGGCCGACCTCAAATCAATTTTCGCCGCGCGCGGGCTGCGAGAGGGCAACCACGGGGAACCCGGCGACTACGTGATTGAAAAGGCTTTTGTCGAAAAGTAGCCCCGTATGATCCGACACATCGTGTTTTTCAGCGCCAAGACAGCGGACAATATCGAAACGATACGCAGGGGCCTGTCGATCCTGACAGGCATACCCCATGCTCTAAGGCTTGAGATTGCCGAAAATCGGAAGTCGGACCCGCTCAGCTCCGAAGTCGATATCGTCGTCTACGGAGAATTCGAGAATCACGCTGCTCTGGCAGCGTACAAGGCCCATGAGCTCTATGCCGAAGCCATAAGGCGGGTTCGGCCCCTGCGAGAGTTGAGGCTTGCCGCGGATTACGTGATCTCGGAGGCGACGACTGAACCCGTGATCGCCGCCAAACCGTCGACCGACAGCCCTTCGCGTTGATCGGCGCAGGCCGATTGCCCCTGGGAGCGGACCGCTCCGCCTCCGCCGGCGAACTCGTTTTTGGAAACATCGCCAAAAACGCGCTCTGCCCCCGGAAAGCGGCGCGTGCGCAGATCCTTTTGAAAAGACAGATAGCGCGAAAGGCGGATTGCGCGCCTCCCGCGCCAGCAGCCAACTCGGCGCCTCCGCCGGATCGCGCATCCCCAGGCTCTGCTTCGCCTCGCGCTTGCCGATGAGGCATCGGAGATCGTCCGGGACGTGCCTGTGGAGCCAGTAGATGCCGCTGCTCCGATGCTTCCGAAGCGCGTCATTATCAGGGCCATTGCGCCTCTGCGCACCAGCCGGGCGGCCGCAAGTTCTTGATTTGCCTTGTCTCTCTGGAAAATCAATTCCTTGGCGAGATGATGGCGGACAGGGAGGGATTTGAACCCCCGATACCCTTGCAGGTATGCCGCATTTCGAGTGCGGTGCATTCAACCACTCTGCCACCTGTCCGCGGTCGCCTTCGGTCGAAGCGAGGCGCTTGTTACACAAGCCGTGCCCGAGGGGCAAGCCTCCCGAACAGGAGAATTCCACTCTTCACAGCCGCTTTCGCTTGACCTCTCCCGGCCATGCGACTATCGAGCACCGTCCGGCGTGGGGAAACCCGCGCCTGATCTCTTTTGGCCTGCGTGATGCGTCGCAAGCCGGCAAGAGCAAACCTGACCACGCAATCGACTGCCAAAAAGCCGTCCCGCATGCGCGTCCATTCCGGAGGCCATGACAGGGCGGGGCCGAACATGGAGGACAAAATGTTCGCAGTCATCAAGACCGGCGGGAAGCAGTTCCGCGTCGCCGCCAACGACAAGATCACCGTTGCCAAGATCGAGGGCAACCCGGGCGACACCGTCGCCTTCGGCTCCGTGCTGATGCTCACCGAAGGTGAGAAGACCACGCTCGACACCAAGGCCCTTTCCGAGATCACCGTCGCCGGTGAGATCGTCGAGCAGGCCCGTGGCGAGAAGGTCATCGCCTTCAAGAAGCGTCGCCGCCAGAATTCGAAGCGCAAGCGCGGCTTCCGCGCCGAGCTGACCGTCATCCGCATCACCGACATCCTCACCGGCGGCAAGCAGCCGGAGATGAAGAAGGGCGATGTTTCCGCCGCTGCGCCGGCTGCCGCCAAGGCCAAGGCCGCTCCGAAGGCCGCCAAGGCCGAGGCCGGCGAGGAAGCCGAGCAGCCGAAGAAGGCCGCGGCTAAGAAGGCCCCTGCCAAGAAGGCGAAGGACGAGGCTTCGTCCGAGGCCTGAAGTCGGGTTTCCCGGCGTCGATATCCGCGCCGGATCACCATCGCCGAGGCTTCGGCCTCGACCTGTCGCTCCTGACAGAATGGTGCTCCGGCATTTCGTATCCGAGACGGGTGGCCTTTGCCCTCGATTCGGGTTAGAGAGACAGCACAAGTTTTGAGGTAGGGCGTTATGGCTCACAAAAAGGCAGGCGGCTCGTCGCGTAACGGCCGCGATTCCGAAAGCAAGCGACTAGGCGTGAAGCGCTTCGGCGATCAGGCCGTCGTTGCCGGCAACATCATTATTCGTCAGCGCGGCACGAAGTGGCATGCCGGCGCGAACGTTGGCATGGGCAAAGACCATACCCTCTTTGCGACGACGAATGGCCGCGTCCGATTCACGACGAAACTCGGCCGAGCTTTCGTGAACGTAGTGCCGGCCCAAGAGGCCGCAGAGTAAAAGGCGGATAGGGAATTTCCTCGATCCGCCGGTTCCATCGAACCGAACGGATCAAGGGCAGGGCCCGAATAGGGTTTCCCGAAGGTCAGCGAAGGGGAGATGGGACCAAAGTCCCAGCTCCCTTTTTTCGTTTGCGCCGACGGAGAGACCGATGTTCCCCGAACTGACCCGCGACGATGTCTTCCGGCTCGAGACCCGGCGTCTCTGGCTGCGTTGGCCCCGCATGGCCGATGCTGCGGCTATCCTTCGCCAGGCCGGCGAGAAGGCCGTGGCCGAGATGACGGCATCGATTCCACACCCCTACCCGCCCGAGGCGGTCGAGCCCTTCATCTTCGCGATGCGCAAGGGCAATGCGCTGGGCGATCACCTCGTTCTGGCGATCACCCCACGTTCCAAGCCGAACGAGCTGATCGGCATGATCGGAGCCCATAAGCAGGCTTCGGGCACACCCTTCATCGGCTACTGGCTGGGCACGCCGCACTGGGGCAAGGGCTACACGACCGAGGCGGTGCAGGGGCTGATCGACACCCTGTTCTCGCTGGTCGACCTGCCGGCGATCGAAGCCGATACCCGCGTCATCAACCCGGCCTCGCGGCGTGTTCTGGAGAAGTCCGGCTTCCGGGCCGAGGGCTCTTTCCTGAAGTCGCTGCCGGCGCGTGGCGGGCTGTTCCCTTGCGAACAGTTCCGGCTCGACCGCTCGACCTGGGCGGCGCTGAAGAGCTGGAGCGCCAGCGGCTGGGCCCATGCGCCCGAGCAGGAGCCAGGGGAGGAGCCGGCGCGCTCGCCGGCGCTCGGGATGCTCCCGCGCCGTCAGCAGGAGCAGGCCGAGCCCTGCCCGGCTTGAAGGACGACGACGCGTCTTTGCGAGCGAAGCAACGAAGCAATCCAGGGGCCTCAAAGCTGGGCGGTTCAGCCCAGTCTCCTTGGATTGCTTCGTTACGCCCGCAATGACGGGAACGTCAGCCGCGCCTCACTTCACGAAGGTGCCGTGAAGTTCGTCGTCGATATGGACGCGGATGATCTCCTCGAAGCTCGACTCCGCCGTGAAGCCGAGCGCCAGCGCCCGCTGCGGGTTGAAGTTGCGCGGCCAGCCGGCGACGATCCCGTCGATCACCGGATCCGGCACCCGCTTGATCCGCTTCACCACGTTCTCGCCGGCGACCTTGCGCAGCGCCTCGATCTGTTCCGCGACCGTGCAGGAATAGCCCGGCATGGTCAGCACCCGGCGCGGACCGATCGCGGCGGTGTCCATCGTCGCCGCATGGATCAGGAAGCCGACCGCCGAACGCGGCGAGGCGTGCCAGTGGCGCACCTGATCGGAGACCGGCAGCACCGCCTCCTCGCCGTTCAGCGGCTCGCGGATGATGTTGGAGAAGAAGCCCGAGGCCGCCTTGTTGGGCTTGCCGGGGCGCACGCAGATCGTCGGCAGGCGAATGCCGACGCCGTCGAAGAAACCGCGCCGCGAATAGTCGCACAGCAGCAGTTCGCCGATCGCCTTCTGCGTGCCGTAGCTGGTCAGCGGCGTGGTGAAGAACTCGTCCTCGATCTTGTCATGGAACGGCGCTCCGAACACCGCGATCGAAGAGGTGAAGACCACGCGCGGCTTGTAGCCGCCGCCGACCTTGCGGATGGCCTCGAAAAGATAGCGCGTGCCATCGAGATTGATGCGATAGCCCTTGTCGAAATCGGCCTCGGCCTCGCCGGAGACGATCGCGGCGAGATGGACGATCAGTTCAGGCCGCGTCGCGATCAGGTTCTCGGCCTCGCCCTCGATCGAGAGATCGGAGATCACTGCCTCGAAATCGAAGGGCGCGGCCGGCGGAGCCGAGGCAACGACCACATCCTGCGCGGTCACGCGCGTCACCGGCTTGCCGCCGAGCGCCCCGTCGCGCGCCAGCCGCTCGATGAATTTGCGCCCGACCATGCCGGCGCCGCCGAGAACGAGAATATGCATCGGTTCTGTCCTGAAGGTTTGGTCTGAAGTTTCGCGTCGTCAGTTCGGAAGATAGCCGCCGAGATCGTCCTCGATATGGACGCGGATGATCTCGTCGAAATCGCGTTCGGCCGTGAAGCCCAGCGCCAGCGCGCGCTTTGCGTCGAACCGTGTCGGCCAGCCCGCGACGATGGCGGAAGAGGCCTCGTCCGGCGCGCGCCGGATCAGCTTCACCGCCTTGTCGCCGGCGATGCGCCCGAGCGCCTCGATCTGCTCGCCGACGGTGACGCAGACGCCCGGCATGGTCAGGTTGACGCGCGGCCCCAGCGCCTCGCGCGTGAGCCCCGCGGCATGGATCAGGAAACCGACGGCCGAGCGCGGGCTGGCATGGGTGAAGAGCACCTCGTCGCCGACCGGCAGCATCGCCTCCAGCCCCTGCAGCGGCTCGCGAATGATGCCGGAGAAGAAGCCGCCGGCCGAGGCGTTCGGCTTGCCGGGCCGGACCGCGATCGAGGGAAAGCGGATGCCGACGCCGTCGACGAAGCCGCGCCGCGTGTAATCGGCCAGCAGCAATTCGCCGATCGCCTTTTGCGTGCCGTAGCTGGTCAGCGGCGTGACGTGGAATTCGTCCGAGATCGCGGGCGGGAACGGCGCACCGAAAATGCCGCTCGAGCTGGTGAAGACGAGTTTCGGCACGTAAGCCGCGCCGCCCTCGTGCCGGATCGCCTCCAGCAGGTTGTGCATGCCGTCGAGATTGACGCGGTAGCCCTTGTCGAAATCGCGCTCGGCTTCGCCGGAGATGATCGCGGCGAGATGGAAGATCAGATCCGGACGCAGCGCGGCGAGTTGCTTCGCCACGCCCGCATCGCCGGAATCCTCGACGCGGATCGTCAACCGGTCCGCGAGTTCTGCCGGCAAGGAAGCTGGCATGACATCTGAAAGAGTGAGCTTGCTGATCGCTTTGCCGGCACAGCTTCCCTCGCGCGCCAGGCGTTCCGCGAGCTTGCGGCCGACCATGCCGGCCGCGCCCGTGATCAGGACATGCATGGGCTCTCCCTATCCGTTCTCGTGCCGGGTCGCTGTTTGCCGCAACCTCTGGAACGGTGGCGGGCGGAGGACCGCCCGCTACCGATGCTTGCGCTCAGAGCGCGAAGCCGCCATCCGCCAGATGGATCTGGCCGGTGGTGTAGCTCGACTCGTCCGCGGCCAGATAGACCGCGAGCCACGCGATCTCCTCGGCAGTGCCGAGTCGGGCCATCGGCTGGCGATCGATGAAGGCCTGCCGGGCGGCGGCCTCGGTCGTTCCCGTGGAGGCAGCGAGGTCCTTGATGCGCTGGTCGAGCGAGGGCGACTGGATGGTACCCGGGCAGATCGCGTTCGCGCGGACGCCCTTCTTGATGTAATCGGCCGCGACGGCCTTGGTCAGGCCGATCACCGCCGCCTTGGTCGCGCCATAGGCGTAGCGGTTCGGGATTCCGCGCACCGAGCCGGCGCCCGAGGCGATGTTGATGATCGAGCCGTTGCCCTTCTCCAGCATGCCCGGAAGGAAGGCCTGGATCGTGCGATGCATCGCCTTGACGTTGAGGTCGAAGGAGAAGTCCCAGGCCTTGTCGTCCGTGTTCAGCACCGTGCCGTGATGGACGAAGCCGGCGGCGTTCACGAGAACGTCGATCGGCCCGACCTTCTCCGCGAAGGCGTTGACCGCCTTGGTCGACAGCACGTCGAGCTTGCGCTTCTTCGCCTTCGGAATGCCTTCGAGCAGGCCGACATCCTTGTCGGTCGCCCAGACGGTGGCTCCCTCAGCCACGAAAGCCTCGGCAATGGCCCGGCCGATCCCCTGCCCCGCGGCGGTGACGACCGCGACCTTGCCCTTCAAACGTCCTGCCATGCTCGCTTCCTTTTATTAGCCGGCTTTTGCAAAAATCTTGCGCATATGGGTCAGCCGCCGGTCGGCCATGTCCTCATGATGCGTGATGGCGAAGCCGAGGCGCTCGTACCAGCCGATGCGCTGGGTCAGCTTGGCGTGGGTGTAGAGATGGACGGAGCCGTAGCCGAGCGCCCGCGCCCGCTCATCCGCGAAGGCCATCAGCGTGGCCCCGAGCTTGCGCCCGCCCGCCTCCGGCGAAACCGCAATGCTCCAGATCGTGAAATCCTCGGGCTCGATCTCCAGGACCAGCGCGGCGGCAAGCCCCGGCTCGTCATCGACCAGCCACACCTCGCGGCTGGCCAGCACCTCGTCATAATCCGCGATGCGTGGCAGCGAAGGCACGCCGATGATCGCCTCGTTCGGCAGATAGGCGGCCTCCGTCAGCGCGACGATGGCCGGAATATCGGCAGGCGTGGCGCGGCGCGGCGTCATTGTCAGGCCTGCGCCTTCGCGAAATCGGTCAAGGAGGCCTTCTGCTGGCCCTGCGCATCGAAGTTGTCGGGGGCGAGCCAAGCCTGGAAAGCGCGCGCACGCGCCGGCCACTCGGAATCAATGATGGAGAACCAGGCCGTATCCCGGTTCGCGCCCTTCACCACCATGTGCTGCCGGAACAGCCCCTCATACTGGAAGCCGAAGCGCAGCGCCGCGCGCTTCGACGGCTCGTTGAGGTTGTTGCACTTCCACTCGTAGCGGCGATAACCGAGCGAGAATCCGTAGTCGCCGACGAGATAGATCGCCTCGGTCGCCGTCCGTGTGCGCTGCAACGCCGGCGAATAGGTGATCCAGCCGACCTCGAACACGCCATGCTCGGGCCGGATCTCCATGATCCAGAGATGCCCCTTGGCCTTGCCGTCGGCCTTGTCGATCACGGCGAGCGGGACGATGCCCGCCTTGGCCACCATCGAATCCAGCAGGGCGCGGTACTCTTCCTTGCTCTTCGGAGGGGTGGTGGGCAGCCAATCCCAGACGCTGTCATGCCCGGCATTGGCGGCCCAGATGTCGTCGAGATGTCTGCCAACGTCGAGCGGTTCGAGCCGGCAATACTGCCCATCCAGTACCTTGGCCGGCGGAAATGGCGGCGCCTTCCAGTCGAGTGTCATGACAGTCCCTTGCCCCGCCAGCTTGTGAAATCCTGCTGAACGTTCCAGCTCGAACCGAGCTCATCCGCAATGGCATGGGCGAGCGCATGCCCCTCGGCCTCCCAGGCCATGCGCTCGACCTGATCGGCGAAATCGGACGCCACCGGATCGTCGTCGTCATAGATCGCGTCGAAGACATCCATCCAGGCTTCGAGCCGGTCGCCCAGTTCCTCGGAGAGGCCGACATCTTCGGCGTCGACCGCCTTGCGCTTGCCCTTGGCATCGATCTGCCAGAGGCCGCTGCGCCCAAGCCATTCCGGCGCGATCAGGAGCGTGCCGCTCATGAGCGCTCCTCGAGATCCTTGCGGAAGAAGGGGTTGAGCGGCGCCGAGGGGCCGTTGCCGGCGAAGCCCTTGAAGCTGCCCTCCTCTGCGATCAGCCGCGTCGCCTCCATGAAGGCCGCCCAGGCCGCCCGTGCCAAGGCGCCGCCGATCGAAATACGCCGTGCGCCAGCCGCCGCGATATCCGCGACGGAGAGCCCGAAATCGCCGTAGATCAGGGCATTCACCGGCTTGCCGCCGGCGGCCGAAACGATGGTGCCGATATCGGCTGCGGTCTTCGGCCCGGGCGCATAGAGCACATCGGCTCCAGCAGCCGCATAGGCCTCGATCCGGCGCGCCGCCTCCTTCAGCGGATCGGAATGGCCGGTCAGGAAGCATTCGGCGCGGGCCGTCAGCACCACGCCGGAGCCGGTCTCGTCGATCGCCTTGCGCGCGGCCTTGATCCGCTCGACGGCAAGCTCGAAGGGATAGAGCGGATCATCCTCTCGGCCCGTGGCATCCTCGATCGAGAGGCCGGCGATGCCGGTCGCGACGCAGAGCTTGGCATTGGCGGCGACGCCATCAGGCGTGTCGGCATAGCCGTTCTCGAAATCGGCATTCACCGGCAGATCCGGCACGGCCTTCACCATCTCGGCGATATGGGCAAGCATCATGTCGCGCGGCACGTCCTGGTCGGCGCGTGCCTGCGTGAAGGCGAAGCCGGCGCTCGTCGTCGCCAACGCCTTGAACCCCTGCCCGCGCAGCCAGCGCGCCGAACCGAGATCCCAGGGATTGGGCATCACGAAGCAGCCGGCCTCGTGCAGCTTGCGGAAGGCTTCGACCTGCGGGCTGTGGGCCATCTTTAAATCGTTTCAAATAGAGGCGGATACGAGGCTGGCATAGTGTCGAGGACAGCTTCGTTTGTCAGCCCCGGCGTCGCGCATCGGCGGACGGGCGCCGTTGCGCATGGCGAATGCCGCCGCAGCCGTCATTCTCGGGCGGCACGACGGGCCGACCCGAGAATCTCTCGCCGGAAGAGGCGCATGCGTCGGCACGAGATGCCCGGGACAGGCCCGAGCATGACGCGCCAGCAAGCCCCGTGCTCAGTGGTTGTCCCGCGGGATACCGAACTTCTTGTGGATCTTCTGGTACTTGACCGCCGGCTTGAGGACCATGCCCTCGGAGAGCTCGTCGACGATCTTGCGCTGGATCTCCTGCCAGGGCGTCTGGCTCTTCGGATACTTGTAGCCTCCCGACGCCTTGAACGCCGCCTTGCGCTGCGCCAGTTCGTCATCCGAGATCAGGATGTTGGCCGTGCGCTTCTTCAGGTCGATGCGCACCTTGTCGCCCGTCTTCAGCAACGCAAGCCCGCCGCCGGTCGCCGCTTCCGGCGAGGCGTTGAGGATCGAGGGCGAGCCCGAGGTACCGGATTGGCGCCCGTCGCCGACGCAGGCCAGCGCCGTGACGCCCTTCTTGATCAGGTAATCCGGCGGCCGCATGTTCACCACCTCGGCCGCACCCGGATACCCGATCGGGCCGACGCCGCGGATGAACAGGATGCAGTGCTCGTCGATGGCCAGCGCCGGATCGTCGATGCGGTGGTGATAATCCTCCGGCCCGTCGAAGACGATGGCGCGGCCTTCGAAGGCCATCGGATCCCCAGGATTCTCCAGATAGCGCTTGCGGAATTCCGGCGTGATCACGCTGGTCTTCATGATCGCGGAATCGAACAGGTTGCCGGAGAGGTTGAGGAAGCCGGACTGGGCCTTCATCGGCTGATCGTAGCTCTTGATCACCTCGCGGGCGATCGAGAACGCTCCCTTGCAGTTCTCTTCCAGCGTATGGCCGTTCGCAGTGATGGCCGGCTTGAGCTTGCCCTTCTCGATCAGTTCCGCGATCACGGCGGGCAGGCCGCCGGCGCGGTAGTAGTCCTCGCCGAGATATTCGCCGGCCGGCTGCAGGTTGACCAGCAGCGGGATGTCGTAGCCGATCTTCGTCCAGTCCTCGTTGTCGAGCTTGACGCCGATATGCTTGGCGATGGCGTTGACGTGAACAGGCGCATTGGTCGAGCCGCCGATCGCCGAATTGATGACGATAGTGTTCTCGAACGCCTCGCGCGTCAGGATCTTCGACGGAATCAGGTTCTCCCAGACCATCTCGACGATGCGCTTGCCCGTCAGATAGGCCATCTCGTAGCGGTCGCGATAAGGCGCGGGGATCGCGGCGGCGCCGGGCAGCGTCATCCCCATGGCTTCGGCCAGCGAGTTCATCGTCGACGCCGTGCCCATGGTGTTGCAGTGGCCTGCGGACGGCGCCGAGGAGGCGACGAGCTCGACGAAGCCCTTATAGTCGATCTCGCCTGCGGCCATCATCTGGCGCGCCTTCCAGACGATGGTGCCGGAGCCGGTGCGCTCGCCGCGGAAGGAGCCGTTCAGCATCGGGCCGCCCGGCAGTGCGATGGCGGGGATGTCGACCGTCGCGGCCGCCATGATCTGGGCCGGCGTGGTCTTGTCGCAGCCGGTCGTCAGCACCACGCCGTCGAGCGGGTAGCCGTAGAGGATCTCGACCAGCGAGAGATATTGCAGGTTGCGGTCGAGCGAGGCGGTCGGCCGCTTGCAGGTTTCCTGGATCGGGTGGATCGGGAATTCGAAGGGCACGCCGCCCATCTCGCGAATGCCGTCGCGGACACGGTGGGCCAGCTCGATATGGTGGCGATTGCAAGGGGCGATGTCGGAGCCGGTCTGGGCGATGCCGATGATCGGCCGGCCGGACTGCAGTTCCTCGCGCGACAGGCCGAAATTCATGGTGCGCTCGATATAGAGCGCGGTCATGTCGGCATTGGCGGGATTGTCGAACCACGCCTTGGAGCGCAGTTGCTCGGGTTTGATACGCCGAACCGGCTTCTTGCCGGGGGTCTTGCCGGGTGCCTTGGCCATCTCGTTTCCTCTCGCGCGGCACGGCGCTGACGGCCGTTTGCCGATCTCTCATTCAAACGATTTGAGACAAGCCATCATGCCCATCGCCAAAGGCTCGGCAAGGCCCATTCTGGCTGATAGTCATACTATTTATTCATGCTGTATGCAGCATGCAATAGGGCGCGATGCGCGGCCTCCGCTTGCCAGCCCTGCCCGTTTGGCGCCAAGAAAAGGCGGGTCAGAAGGCACGCCCTGACAGAACCGGCCAATCTGCCCGTCCGAAAAGCGCCGCCGAGGAAACGCGCCATGTCCCTTCACGTCGTCCCATCCTTCGCCCGCATCGGCGAGGAGAATGCCTTCGCCGTGCTGGCGCGCGCGACCGAGCTGCAGCGCCAGGGCAAGGACATCATCAATCTCGGCATCGGCCAGCCGGATTTCGCCACGCCCGAGCACATCGTCGAGGCGGCGGTGAAGGCGCTGCGCGACGGCCATCACGGCTACACCCCCGCGAACGGCATCCTGCCGCTGCGCGAGGCCGTCGCGGCCGACCTGCACAAGCGCTTCGCGGTCGAGGTCTCGCCCGAGAGCGTGATGATCGTGCCCGGCGGCAAGGTCACCATGTTCATGGCGATCCTGATGTTCGGTGAGCCCGGCGCCGAGATCCTCTATCCGGACCCGGGCTTCCCGATCTATCGGTCGATGATCGAGTATACCGGCGCAACGCCGATCCCGGTGCCGATCCGCGAGGAGAACGGCTTCGCCTTCTCGGCCGAGGAGACGCTGGCGCTGATCACGCCCAAGACCCGGCTGCTCATCATCAACTCGCCGGCGAATCCGACCGGCGGCGTGACTCCGAAGAGCGAGATCGACAAGCTCGTTGCCGGGCTGGCTGATTTCCCTGACGTCGCGGTGATGTCGGACGAGATCTACGACCAGATGGTCTATGACGGCGAGAAGCACGTCTGCCTTCTCAGCTATCCCGAGATTCGCGACCGGCTCATCCTCCTCAACGGCTGGTCCAAGACCTACGCGATGACGGGCTGGCGGCTCGGCTATTCGGTCTGGCCGAAGCCGCTGCTCGACAATGCCCGCAAGCTCGCGGTGAACTCGCATTCCTGCGTCAACGCCCCGGCGCAATGGGCAGGGCTCGCGGCGCTCGCCGGCCCGCAGGACGCGGTCCATATGATGCTGGCGGAATTCGACCGGCGCCGGAAGGCGGTGGTGAAGGGCCTGAACGGCCTGCCGGGCGTCTCCTGCATCGAGCCCAGGGGCGCCTTCTACGCCTTCCCGAACGTCTCGCAGACCGGCTGGAAGGCGAAGAAGCTCGCCTCCGCCCTGTTGGAGGAAGCCGGCGTCGCCACCATCGGCGGGCCCGATTTCGGCGTCCATGGCGAAGGCTACATCCGTCTCTCCTACGCCAACTCGCTTGGGAACATCGAGAAGGCGCTGGAGCGGATGAAGACGTTCCTCACCAACGCGAAGGCCGCCTGACCATGGTCACCTGCTATCTGCGCTATGTTGTCGACCCCCATAAGCTCGATGCCTTCGAGGCCTATGGCAAGCTCTGGATCAGGCTGGTCGAGAAGTTCGGCGGCAAGCACCACGGCTATTTCATGCCCTCGGAAGGCGTGTCCAACGTGGCGCTCGCCATGTTCAGCTTTCCGTCGCTCGCGGCGTACGAGGACTACCGCAAGCGCTCCTTCGACGACCCCGAGTGCCAGGCGGCCTTCGCGATGAACGAGAAGGATCGCTTCATCATCAGCTACGAGCGATCGTTCTTCCGGCCTGTTTTCGAAGACGATCAGGGCGTCAAGCGCGCGCCCTGAAAACCAGTCTCAGTTCCGCGCGCTCGCGGTCACGCCGGGATCGACCTTGAAGCTCGAGGCCTCGATCACGGCCGTGCCGATCATCGTCTTCACGGAGATGCGCACCGGCACCATCACATCGGTGCCGGCGACGGGCGCGAGCCAGGCCGTGATGTCCCGGTTCTCCGCCATGAACTTCGTGCTGGGCCGGAGCGCCCGGTGGCCGGCGATCGGCACATAGCGCGCCTGGCAAATCGAGACCGGGCCGCTATAGCCTTCGAGCTTCACATTGCGGGTGCCGGCGCTCGACAGCTTAATGTCGTAGCGCGCCGCGCCGTCGAAGATCGGCAGGGTGCGGTTGCAGGCGGCGTCCTTGCCCTTGCCGCTGACCGGCATCAGGAAGGCGCTGAGCGGGTCGACGATATTGCGCTTGTGGCTCTCGGTGAGCGGCACGCGATCGGGCTTCTCGTCGATCGGCGGCTCGATATCGATGCCGGCGACGCTGTTGTCCGCAAGCGCCATGCGCACGGTGCGGCTCTCGCTGGAATTTGCGGAGCTCACCGCGAAGGTCTTGGGCGCGAGCTTGCCGCCCACCAGCGCCCCGGTCGCAGCGCCCGAGCCGCGGCCGCCGGTCACGCCCCCGACGATTCCCGTCAGCTTGGCTGCCATGTCGAGCTTGTAGCTCGATCCGTCGATGCCGCCGGAGAGGCTCGCAGTACCGAGCGTGATGCCGAGAAGGGAGACGTCGTAGCGCGCGTCGAGCGAGGCCGCCTCGGCAACCTCGGCCAGACAGGTTGCGAGAACCAGCGCTGTGAGGGACGATGCGACGGCGGATTTCATCCATAGCCTCCGGAACGGCGCGATCCTGCGCGACATGCACTCTGAATCGGTCCGAATCGTGACCGGTTTTCCATCGCGGCGAAGCGATGGCCGAACGAAGCATCCGATGCCGATCTTTACACCTCGTTAACGCTGAAGGCGATGTGAACAGGCCGCGGGAGTTTTCCTTGACGGGGCCCGCCAGCTTGGCTATGGAACCCCGACTTCAATTTGACTTCCGGTGCTCGCCGGCACGTCGCGTGTCGGTTTTTTTGTTTGAGCGACCTGGGGATGTAAGGAACGATTGCCATGGCCCGCCGTTGCGAACTGACCGGGAAAGCCACCCAGACCGGCCACCTCGTCAGCCACTCGAACCGCAAGACGAAGACCGTCTTCCGCCCGAACCTCGTGAACGTCACGCTGCAGTCGGACGCGCTCGGCCGTTCGGTGCGCCTGCGCGTTTCGGCCAACGCCCTGCGTTCGGTCGAGCATCGCGGCGGCCTCGACGCCTTTCTGCTCAAGGCTGCGGCCGGCGACCTCTCGGTCGGCGCGCTCTCCCTGAAGCGCGACCTCGAGAAGAAGCTCGCCGCCAACTGAGCGGCTTGACCTCTCGGGTCTGAAGGAAGCGGCCGCAAGGCCGCTTTTTTCGTTTGGGCATCAAGGGCCGTCATTCTCGGCCGGAGCGAAGCCTCGACTCGAGAAGCTCGGGCCCGGAGAGGCTCCGGCACCCATTCGGCCGGAGATGCTCGGGTCAAGCCCGAGCATGACGCTCTCTATGCAACCAGCTCGAATTCCAGCAGCACCGTCCGCTGCAGGAAGGAGAAATTGTCGTCCGAGATCAGGGTCAGCACAGTGCGGCCGTTCTCCTGATGGACCGACAGCCCTTCCATATTATCGATCTCGTAACCGAGGTCGGCCTCGATCAGGCGCGGCCCGTCTGCCAGCGCCCCCGGCCGGATATCGCGCCCGGCGATTCGCCTCATCCGCATGCCGACGCCCCGCAGCGGCTGGTACCAGCGCTCAAGCAGCAGCATGTCGCCCGACGGCAGGAAGGCGAGATCGGTGATGTCGTAGCCATCATGGCGGGCGACCCTGAACAGCCCGGGCTGGGGACCGCCGAGAATCGCACCGAGCGTCGGCTCGTCCTCCTTGCCCGATCGCTCGGCGATCGCGACAAGCGCTCCCTTCAGCGGCCCTACGGGCACTACGCCTAGCGCCTCAAGCCCGCGATTACGCGGCAGGCGCTTGATTTCGGGCGGTACGGGCACCGACCGCGCCCGCGCCTCGACGCCCTCCCCAGCCCAGTCGAAGCGGACGATCTCGTGCCGGCGCTCGATCCCGACATAGGCGAGGCCATCGGCGATGCAGAGGCTCTCGGTGTCGAAGAGCCCCGAGCGCGCGAGCGGCCGCCCGGAGGCGCCCAGAATGGCAGCCATCTCGACATCATCGAGCCCGGCAGGTCTGCCACTCTGCGACACGACCTTCGCCGTCAACCAGTAACCGCGATCGGTCACTGATACGAGATCACGCCCCCCGTTCAGCCGCGCCAGGCCCGAGAAACCTCCGAAGCGCGGATGGCCGGAACTCAGGACGAGCCCGCCGCGGAACTGCAAGGCGCCGAATCGGCGCCGATCCGCGTTGCGCGGCTCGAAGGCCGTGAAAGGCCTTGCGGAAACGGAGACCGGAAAGCGGGTCTGCTCGACGGACTGCGCCGCGCCCGGCAGGGCGGCGGCGGCGAGGCCGGCGAGAGCGGCGCGACGCGTGAGGCGCATCAGTGCAGGCGGCGCGATGCGGACCCCGCAGCCGGGCCATCCTCCTCGAACAGCTCGGCAAGCTTCTCGGTCATCACCCCGCCCAGCTCCTCGGCATCGACGATGGTGACGGCACGACGGTAGTAGCGCGTGACGTCGTGGCCGATGCCGATGGCGATGAGCTCCACGGGTGAGCGCGTCTCGATCTCGGCGATGATGTGGCGCAGGTGCCGCTCCAGATAATTGCCGGCATTGACCGAGAGGGTGGAATCGTCGACCGGCGCGCCGTCCGAGATCACCATCAGGATCTTGCGCTGCTCAGGCCGGCCGAGCAGGCGCTTATGCGCCCAGTCCAGCGCCTCGCCGTCGATGTTCTCCTTGAGCAGCCCCTCGCGCATCATCAAGCCGAGATTCTTGCGCGCGCGCCGCCAGGGCGCATCGGCCGCCTTGTAGATGATGTGCCTGAGATCGTTGAGGCGGCCGGGATTGGCCGGCTTGCCGGACTGCAGCCAGGCCTCGCGCGACAGCCCGCCCTTCCAGGCGCGCGTCGTGAAGCCAAGCAGTTCCACCTTGACGCCGCAGCGCTCCAGCGTGCGGGCGAGGATATCGGCGCAGGTGGCTGCAACCGTGATCGGCCGCCCCCGCATCGAGCCGGAATTGTCGATCAGCAGCGTCACCACCGTGTCGCGGAAATTGACGTCCGACTCCTGCCGGAAGGAAAGCGGCTGGAACGGATCGAGGATGATGCGCGGCAGGCGGGCGGGGTCGAGCGCGCCCTCCTCGAGATCGAACTGCCAGGAGCGGTTCTGCTGCGCCATCAGCCGCCGCTGCAGGCGGTTGGCGAGGCGCGCGACGACGCCCTGCAGATGCGCGAGCTGCTTGTCGAGATAGGCGCGCAGGCGCGTCAGCTCCTCGGCGTCGCAGAGCTCCTCGGCCGTGACGATCTCGTCGAATTTGGTCGTATACGCCTTGTAGTCGGTCTGCGGGCGCTCATTACCGCGGCTCTCGCGCGGACGCGGCGCTTCGCCGGCCTCCTCGGATTCGGAGCTGTCATCCTCCTCGTCCCAATCGCCGGCCGGCGCGTCTGTCGCCTCGGAGGCGCCTTCCTGCAGTTCCTCGGTCGCGTCCTCGCTGACCTCGACTTCGGAGCGGTCGGCGCCGCTCTCCTGTTCCGACTCGCCTTCCTGCTGCTGCTGATCCTCGGAGGACTGGTCCTGATTGTCCTCGTCCTCCTCGGACTCGTCGCCCTGCGCACTCTGGTCGGCCATGTCCAGCGCCGCCAGCATGTCGCGCACCGTGCGGGCAAAACCGCGTTGGTCCTCAATCGTCTTGGACAACCGGTCGAGATCGCCGCCGGCCTTGGCCTCGATCTGCTCGCGCCAGAGCTCGACGATCTTCTCGGCCGCCTTCGGCGGCTTCAGGCCCGTCAGGCGCTCGCGCACCATCAGCGCCAGCGCATCCTCGAGCGGCGCGTCAGCGCGATCGGTGATCTCCTCGTAGCGCCCGCCACGGTGATAGCGGTCCTCCAGCATCGCGGTGATGTTGCCGGCCATGCCGGACATCCGCCGCGCGCCGAGCGATTCGACCCGCGCCTGCTCGACGGCGTCGAAGACTGCGCGCGCCGCATCGCCCTCGGGCGCTGCCCGGCGGTGGATCGCGGCATCATGGCAGGCAAGCCTGAGCGCCATCGAATCGGCATGGCCACGCAGGATCGAGACATCGCCGGGCGTCAGCTTGCGCGGCGGCTCGGGCAGGCGCGCCCGCTCGCCGACCAGCGACGGCTTGTCGGCGGCGAAGACGATTTCCATCTCCGGCTTGCGCGCGATCGCCTTCATCGCGCCGGAGATGGCGCGCTTCAGCGGCTCGGCCGGGGCTTCCTTCGGCGTTCCGGGCTTGCGGTTCGAGATGCTCATAGCGCCTTCGTGAAGTGATGCAGCGTTTGACCCGCCACCGGATAGTTCTCCATCCGGCCGCATTCGCGATAGCCGAGCCGCGGATAAAATCCCGGGGCCTGGATGCTCATCGTCCCGAGAAAGACACCCTTGACGCCGTGCCGGCGAGCCTCGTCTTCGGCTCGCGCGACCAGCGTTTCGCCCAATCCCGCGCCGCGATGGGCCTCGTCGATCCAGAGCAGATCGACATAGAGCCATTCCCATTTCAGCTCGCCGACGAGGCCGCCGACGATCTCGCCGCTCTCGTCGCGCAGGCTGATGGCCAGCGGCTTGGTGTTCCGGGGGCCGATTTTCGCCTGGTTATGCGCGCTCAACCCACGCAGAACGGCCGCGCGCGTCTCGTCCTGTTCACGCTCAACCGTAACCGCGACCATGGCCCCCCCTAGCGCGACCGCCCGTCATATTGCGTCGGCGAGAGATCGCCCGGCTCTACGCCGGCAAGGCAGCGCACATTGACCGCGACCATCGGCGTGCCGTCGGGTCCGTTCGCCCTGGCGAAGGACTCGATGCCGCAGGTTTCGCAGAACAGATGCTGGATCTTCTGCGTGTGGAAGCGGTACTCGGTCAGCGCCTCCTCGCCCTGGGTGAGCGTGAAGGCGGTGGCCGGCGAGAAGGCGAGAATCGAGCCGCGGCGCTGGCAGTAGGAGCAGTTGCAGGTGATCGTCTGCCCGAGGTCGGCCTCGACCTCATAGGCAACCCGTCCGCAATGGCAGCTGCCTTGATACCGCGCCATGGCTCGCTTCCTCCGTTAGCTCAGGACCACGTTCGCCGCGCTCTCCGGCAGCTCCTTGCCGAAGGAACGCTGGAAGAACTCGGCCACCAGCGTGCGCTCCATCTCGTCGCACTTGTTCAGGAAGGTGACGCGGAAGGCGAAGCCGATATCGCCGAAGATCGCCGCGTTCTCCGCCCAGGTGATGACCGTACGCGGGCTCATCACGGTCGAGAGGTCGCCGTTCATGAAGGCGTTGCGGGTGAGATCGGCGACACGGACCATCTTGTTGACGATGTCCTTGCCCTCCGGGCTCTTCTGGTAATGCTTCGACTTCGCGAGAACGATCGCGACCTCGTTGTCATGCGGCAGGTAGTTGAGCGTCGTGACGATCGACCAGCGGTCCATCTGACCCTGGTTGATCTGCTGCGTGCCGTGATAGAGGCCCGAAGTGTCGCCGAGGCCGACCGTGTTGGCGGTGGCGAACAGCCGGAAGGCGGGATGAGGCCGGATGACGCGCTTCTGGTCGAGCAGCGTCAGCTTGCCAGACTGCTCCAGCACGCGCTGGATCACGAACATCACGTCCGGGCGGCCGGCGTCGTATTCGTCGAAGACGAGCGCGATGTTGTTCTGCAGGGCCCAGGGCAGGATGCCGTCCTGGAACTCGGTGACCTGCTTGCCTTCCTTCAGCACGATCGCGTCCTTGCCGACGAGATCGAGGCGGGAGACGTGGCTGTCGAGGTTGACGCGAACGCAGGGCCAGTTGAGGCGGGCCGCGACCTGCTCGATATGGGTCGACTTTCCGGTGCCGTGATAGCCCGAAATCATGACGCGTCGGTTATGCGCGAAACCGGCGAGGATCGCGATGGTGGTGTCGCGGTCGAAACGGTAATCCGGGTCGAAATCGGGCACATGCGGATCGGCTGCCGAATAGGCCGGCACCTCGAGATCCGTGTCGATCCCGAAGGTTTGGCGCACCGACAGCTTCATGTCGGGCAATCCGGGCGCGGTCGTCGTCGTCATCATCTTGTCTCCAGGCGCAGGGCCGTGGCCGGCTACATGCCGGTTTGCCCAGAGCCGACCGAGGAGGGAGGCGGATCATCCCTCATTAGAGCGAAAGACCGGAAGCGGCAATTCGCAAAGCTGCACCCTGGCCCTCGCAAGGGGCATGCCGGCTTACCGCTCGTGATAGCTCACACGCGCTCGTGCAGAAGCTTTTTCACGATTTCGACCGCATTGCGCGCGCCGTCGAGCGCGAGAGCGATGCCCGGCGGGCTTCGGCCGATTCCGGCCGCGACGGCGGCCGCCAGCGCATCGGGTGTCAAAGCCCCCTCCCCCGAAATCCGCAGGCAACGCGCCAGCCCGGCCCGCTCCATCGCCTCGGCCCTGACCGCCTGCTCCGTCTCGCCACCGGCATCGAACGGGACGACGATGGCGGGCCGGCGGGCAGCGACGAGATCGAGCACCGTATTGTAGCCGGCCTGGCTGACCGAGATCGCACAGCCGGCGAGCAGCGCCGGGAAATCGGGCCGCACCCGCTCGACCGTGACATGCGCCGGCGCCCCTGCCAGCAGCCGCCCGAAGACGTCCTCGCTGACTGCGCGCCCGACCAGGATACGCCAGCGCCTGTCCTGCGGACCGAGCTTCGCCGCAGCAATCGCGAGCTCGAACAGCGGAATGGCCGCGGCCGAGCCGCCGCCGGAGACGAGCACCTCGCCATTCTCGATTGGCGCACCAGCCATCGGCGTATCCGCCATGTAGCCCGTATAGCGCAGCTTGGCTGCGAGCCGCGCGTCGACCGGCCAGGAGCGGTCGAGCGGCAGGAAATCCGCATCGCCATGGACCAGCACCGCGTCGAACAGCGTCGCGAGCCGGTCCTCGGCCTCCGCGATGCGCTCGGGACGCGGCCTCACCAGCACGTCCCGGACCGAGGAGACTAGCAATGACTTCGGATTGGCGGCGCGTGCTGCGGCGATCAGAGCGAGAAACTCGGCGGCGAGCTGCCGGCGTCCGAACGGGAAATGCTCGACGATCACCGCATCAGGCTGCAAGCTCGCCGCCAGCCCTTCCAAGGCCGCAACGCGCAGGGCCTCGCGTTCCAGGCCGATGGGCTGACCGACCTCGTCGAGCAACATGCGGAAATCGACGCCCTCCGTCCTGACCGGCGGCAACTGCACGAAGGTGAAGGGCTCCTGCTCCATCGACCGCAGCGGCATGCCGCCGCTCGCCAGCGTGACGGCGAAACCGTTCTGCGCCAGGGCCCGCGCGAGATTGGCAGCGCGCACCAGATGGCCCGAGCCGAGCAGATGCGTAACGGCGATGAGGACGGTGGCGCTCATGCCTTTTCTTCGGCAGAGGCGTATAGCCGCGCAGCGATGCCGTCGAGCCCGGCCGCGGCCGAGAAGGAGCCGGTCAGCCGCGCCAGCGCGCGATAGCCGAGTTGGCCCCGCTGCTGCGGGGAACGGGCGAGTTCCACCAGGGCGCCGGCAAGTCCTTCGATATCGCCGGGCTGCACCAGAAGCCCCTCGACGCCATGTCGAACGAATTCCGGGATCCCGGCAAAATCCGTGGCGATGATCGGCAGGGCCTGGCTCGCCGCCTCCATCACGACATTGGGCAGGCCATCACGATCACCGTCTCCCGCCTGCTTCGAGGGCAGGACGAAGAGGTCGGCGGCGCGCAAGGCGGCGATGACGTCGTCCTGCGCCTTCGGCCCGGCCCAGACGATATTGTCGCCGAGACCGAGCGCGCGCGCCTTCTCCTGCAACGCCTTCAGCATCTCGCCGCCGCCGATATGGGTCAGCTGCCAGTGTAGCGTGCAGGGCAGTTTCGCCAGGGATTCCAGCAGATCGTCGAAGCCCTTCTTCGGCACTGCTCGCCCGATTGTGACGAAGCGCACCGGATCGGCGGAATCGGAACCGTCCCGGCCGGAGCGTGGGGCCGGCGGCGGAAAGCGTGCGAGATCGAGCCCGTGATAGACCAACTCGACCTTGTCCGGCCGATCGGAGAGGCGTTCGAGTTCGCGGAAGCCATCCTGGGTACAGGTCACGCCCCAGGCGGCATCGGCGATCTTTTCGCGCTTCTCCCAGTCGGGCGTCGTCCAGATATCCTTGGCATGGGCCGAGAAGGACCAGCTCAGGCCGCGCAGCAGGGCCGCATAGCGGATGACAGAGGCCGGGGTGTGCAGGTAGTGCACATGCAGATGCCGGATATCCGCCGGCAGCTCGCACGCCATCACGCAGGCCTGGCCGAAGCGGCGCAGCCGGTTGCGCGTCCTGTCCCGGGCGAGGTCGCGCAGGAAGGCCGAAATGAGCTTGCGCAAGCCGGGCTGCGCGAAGGCGCCGAACACGCCGCGCGCGACGCGACCGGGCTCGTCGTGCAGATATTCGGGCAGGTAGCGCACCGGCGCCGCGATCTGATTGTGCATCAGATGCTTGGCACCATCAGTCGGATGCCGGAGCGACCAGATCTCGAAGGCAAGGCCGCGCTGCTGCAGCCCCAGCAGTTCCTGCGCGATGAAGGTCTCCGACAGCCTTGGATAGCCCTTCATCGCCACCGCGATGCGCGGTGCAGCGCCAGTCGTCATCGCCGGCCGATCAGCATGAAGCGCGTATAATTCTTCGTCGGCCGCGCTCCGGCGAACCAGACCTCGGCGAGCCCAGCCTGCTCGCTAAACGCCTCGAGCGATGGCACGCAACTGCAATGATCGGGCTCGCGGAAGTAATCGTTGGATTGCAGCACGAGCGGCAAGCCGGCCGGTAAGCCCGCGATCCAGCCCGGCACATCGGCGAGATGCTCGCAACTCGTGTTGATGACGAGCCCGGGCTTGGGCGACTGAGCTGCGAAATCGAGCGCCATCATGTCCGCCGTCAGCGCCCGGAAGCGCCCGGAGGCGACATGTCGGTGGTTCAGTATCTCGGCGGTCGGCGCGCAGGTCGGATCGATATCGAGGCTCACCACGTCGTCGATAGCAAGCCGCACATCGTCGAGCAGCATGGCCCCGAGCACCCCGTACCAGGCGCCGAGCACCCAGACCGGGCCGGCCGGCTTCGGGCAGGCATCGGCCAGCGCGTCGACCAGCCACTGTTTGGAGGCGATCTGCTTGTGGTTGCAGGCGATCGACAGATCGGGCGGCGCCCCCTTGCCGTAGAGGCGCGCGACATCGGCGACGATGCGGTTGCCGGATAAGGCGGCCATTCCGCGCAGCAGGTCGTGGAAGGCCTCGCAGGGCGGTTCAGGCGTCATGGTTCCGTCGTTGTCGGCAAAGGCTGGCGGGACCATAGGCACCCGCTTCGGCAAAAACCAGCCTCGCCAGCCTGTTCAATCGCGCCGGTTTGCTTCGCCCGGCTCGGCAGACGCTTCGGCCACGGGCTCAGCCGCCCCATCCAGCGCCTTTCCCGGAACAGTGGGCGACGCCGGCATGGCCGCCTTTGCCGCATCCTCGCGCTTGCGGCGGGCAATTTCCGGCGCACTTGCAAAGCCATAGGCCGTGAGCGGCTTCTCGCGCCCCTTGATCGCGATCTTGAGCGCCACCGTCCCGGCATAGCTGCGGCCCGTGGTGCGAATCGTGTCCTCCGACACCACGACATCGGCCAGCACCCGGCGTGTCGCCGCTTCGAGCTGGCTCGCGATCATCACCGTTTCGCCCACCGTGATCTCGCGCCGCCCGAGATTGTCGTTCTCGACCGCGCCGGTAATGGCATCGCCGGTATGGATCCCGATCCCGATCCTGAGCGGCAGAGGCAGCGCCGCTCCGAACTCGCGGTTGAGCGCCTCGACCGCCCGGACGATGTCGGCCGCAGCGCTGATCGCCGCCTGCGCTCCGCGCGCCTGCGAGCCATCGAGGCCGAACACGGCCATGAAACCATCCCCGTAGAAGGCGTCGATGCGCCCGTCATGGGCCGTGATCGCCTGGCCCATCTCGTCGAAGAAGCGGTTGAGCAGGCCGATCAGTTCGCGCGGCAGCTGCCGCTCCGAGAGCGCCGAGAAGGCGCGCAGATCGGCGACGACCACCGTCAGGCCGCGCTTGTTGATGGCATCATCGGGCTCGAGCGCCCGCGCACCGGTGGCGTTCAGGCGCGAGGCGAGCAGGATCTGCACCTGCAGGTCGTCATGCGGCCTGATCTGGCAAGCGAGCCGGACACCTTCCGGTGCCGAAATGCGCCGCAGCAACCTGGCCTCGTTCGGCCCCGGCGATGGCAGCTTGTCCATGCCGTCCATCACCAGCACACGGCAGGTGGCGCAGCGCGCCCGCCCGCCGCAGAGCGCCGCGTGCGGAATGCCGAAGCGCCGGAACATCTCGAGCACCGTCGGCCCCGGCGCTACGCGGCGCGTGCCGTGGCCGACGAAGCGCACCGTGATCTGATGACGGGTCCTGACCCGGATCTCGCGGATGCCGACGAACAGCACGAAGGCGCCGACCAGTCCATAGAAGGCACTCTTCGCCCACATCACGTCGCGGTCGAACATCGCCCGCTGCGCGTCGGTGACGAACTCCGGCGGGAGCGCCATCCGTTCGGCCTCGCGCGCCGCCACCATGAAGCCGATCAATGCGAGCAGCGGGATCAGGATCGAGACGAGCAGGAACGGATCACGCCAATGGCGATAGGCATCGCGCGAGCGCAGCATGAAATGGATGCCGATGATGCCATGCGTCCAGACCAGCAGCAGCAGCAGCGACTGCAGCAGCGCACGGCCCGGCCACAGCCGCCGCAGCACGGCATGATAGGTCTCGTCGACGCCGAAATAGTACCCCAACACGCGCGTGCTGACGATGTGATCGACGAGCAAAAGCGGAATCGCGAGGCCCAGCGCGATCTGCAGCATCTCGCGCAGCGGCATCTTGAAGGTGCGCCGCTGGACCACGCGCAGCAGCGCGAACACCGGATGGATGACGAGCGCGCCGTAGAGCACAATCGTCCCGATGCGGGAGTGCCAGACGTTGTAGCGCCAGTCCTGGACGCGCTCCATGGCATCGACCCCGAGGATGCCGACGGCGTGGTTGAGGAAATGCGTCGTCGCGAAGGTCAGCAGGATCAGGCCCGAGACGAGACGAATGTCGCGGCTCCAGGACGAGACCTGATAGATGCTCGCGCCCATACTGCTGCGCGCCGTTTGTGTGCGCTGCGTGCCGGCGGCTTGTGGCCGATTCATACGACGCTCGACCTCATCAAACGGTTTCGTGCTCGCGGAGCAAAACGCTGGCAAGACGATGAACGCGGTCAGCCAGGTCGCGGCAGACCGCGAGGCTGAATTCCGGCACGGTCTGAAGCAGTTCGAAGAACAGGTCCTTCGGAATTCTAAGGGCCAGGACCGGCGTCTTCGCGCTGACCGTGCCGAGGAACGGCCGGCCGCTGAGCAGCGACACGTCGCCGGTAATGCTGCCGGCGTCCTTCTGGAATCGGCGCCCCTCGCCATCGGGGCGCGACTGCGAGAATTCGACGTCCCCCTCGAGGATGACGTAGACGCCATCCAGCCGGCCCTTCTGGTCGATCAGGACAGCGCCCGGCTCGAAGCGCAACCTCTCGCCCATCAGTGCGACGAGCTTGAGCCGCGAGGGAGGCATGTCGCGAAACAGCGGCAGGCTGCGCAAGCAGCCGATATCGGCTTCCAGACTCATGACCGTGCCTCCATTCGCTGGGCATCCGCAAAGCGCAACGCCTGATCGCCGGCATCGTTCGCTGCCTCGAGCGCCCCACCGGCCTCGACCGTCCCCGTCGCACCATGGAAAACGATCCGCATCGGGATGTCCTCGACAAGTCTAGCATCTCCCAGCAGAAGAAACAGCGTCATGCCGGCACAATAGCCCCTCAACCGGGCAACGATCTTCTCCGGCTCGTCGGAGATCGCGAGCAGGGCCGCGATGTCGAGAACAGCGATCTGGGGCGCCTTGACCAGCGCCTGAACCAGAGGAATGGCCTGCAGCAGCCGCGCCGGCAGATAGCGCCCGCGAATGCCGCTCTCGGTGTCGAGCCCGAGACGATAGAGCGCCTCTCCCAGCCCCGAGCGCTCGAGCGCCTGCAGCACGATCTCCGCCACCTTCCGGCCCGCGTCGGGGATGCCGTAGCCGATGCGGCCGAACATCAGGTTGTCCCGCACGCTCGCGCCGAGCATAACCTTGTCGGGAGCATAGAAATCCACATCGCCCGCGGCATCGGCCGGCAGGTGCTTGCGGAAGCTCGCGCGCGCCCTGAGGATACGGCGCTCGAGCCGGTCGTCGATCAGGTTCAACCTGTGCTTGGGCTCGATATAGCCGAGTGCCAGGGCCACCAGGTCACGCTCCGTCTCCTGATCGAGCGGGCTTCGCATATCGTGCTTGGCCAGGATGTCCGCCAGCTCGTTGAGGCGTTCGAAGTCGAAATTCTCGCCGAAGGAATAGCGCTCGAACAGCGCATGCCCCACCGGCAGGCCGGCAAAGATCTCGACGACCGTGGCAACGATCCGCGCCCCCATCTCGGTCAAAGGCTCCACCAGTGCCTCCGCCTTCAGGATCGAATGGGCATAAGGCTCGAAGAGCAGGGTCGCGTTGCCGAAGCGGGCGCTGGTCCGCGTTCCGAAGATCAGGTTTTCGGCGACCGAGGCGTTCCGGTTGTAGCGGTCGAGGGCGAAGGGCTCGATCAGCCCGCCAAGATTGATGCGCTCGAGCTCGGCGGCCACGACATGACGGGCGGTGATGATGCGTTCGGTTGCTTCCGCGCTCACCGGCGGCATCACCTTGCCGCCCAGGCCGAGCTCGAACACGTCCTGAGTGCAGCCGAACACGTCGAGCAGCTCGCGCACCCGCGCCGCGAGCTCGGCCGCGTCGGCGACCCCGACACCTTCGTAGTCCGTCCAGTCCGCCTCGAACGGAAATGGCGAGTTGCCCGAACGGACCGCCTCGACGAAACGGCGATGCTCCTCCGGGGAAACCGGACCGTCGGATTTGATCTCCGGCCGGCGCCGCCGCAGCGGCAACAGGATATTGTCCCGCATCGTCCCGGCAATGACCTCCGCCTGGTCTCCGGAATAGCCGATCAGATGGCTCGCCCGCTCGACCGACATATCCGCGAGCAGTTCGCCGTCGATGAGGACCCGCCCCGTGTAGTTGGTCGCCTGCCGCCCGAGGATGCGGCCGAGCACATCCCCGCCACAGCCATGGGGCCCGATCACCGCGACCCAGCCCGGTCGCTGCAGGACGAACGAGAGCGGCGTCAGCAGCGGCTGTCCGCGATTGTCCAGCATCTGCACGGCCTCGAGCCGGATGTCTCCCTTGACCGGCAGCGGCGAGCAGCCGTTCGCCTCGTCGAGGACGAGCGTGTCGTCGCTGTTGAACTGGGAAATGACCTGTTCGTATTTGATCGTGACGTCGTTGCGCTGCTGATCCCAGTCGATCAGTTCCTTGATCGGCGAAGGCAGGTCACGATAGGCCGCGATCACCGCCACGAGCTGGCCGATGTCGAGGCGTCCCTGCAGCGCGAAATAGCCGCCGATCGCATAGAAGAAGAACGGCGTGACCTGCGCCAGCAGGTTATTGAGGAACTTGACGGCGAACTTGCGCTTGTAGAGCTCGTAGCGGATGTCGAAGAGGTGCCCGAGCCGCCCGGCGATATCCGCCTGGACGTAGCCCGTGGCGCCATGCCCCTGGATCATCGGCCCGGCATCGACGATTTCGCCGATCCTTCCCGCGAGTTGCCGGGAAGCGATCTGGCGCTCGCGGCCGAGCCTCAGCTGCTCGCGGCGCAGGATCGGGATGATGATGGCCTGCGCCAGCACGATCAGCAGGGCGATCGAGCCGAGCCAGAAGCTCTGCACCATGATGAAGACGAGTGCCGTCAGGGCCTGGCTCAGCAGGAAGACCGGCTGGATGAAGGCGTCTCCGACGAAGCCGCCGATCGGCTCGACCTCGTCCTTGATCATGCTGGCGATCTCGGCCGGCTTGACCGCCCGGATCTCCTCCGGGCGAAACCGCATCAGCTGGCTGAAGAGATCGTAGCGCATGCGCCGCAGCATGCGCTCGCCGAGGATGCCCTTGCGCACGTTGACGATGTATTTGAAGGCACCGTTGATCAGGACGAGCACCAGGAAATAGCTGGAAAGCCCCATGAGGAGCCCGACCTGATTGACCTGAAAGCCTTCGAACAGCCTCAGGGTCGCTCCGCCCAGCCAGGACGGGAGATGGAGGGTCGTCTCCATGAAGGTGGTGGTCGTCTTGCCGCCCCGGAAGGCTCCGCCCTGGATGGCGTCGTTGACGATCCGCTTCGGGACGTCGAACGAGGCCCAGTTGAAGGGTATCGAGACAAGGATGATCAGCAGGACGATGATCTGCTCGCCGCGACTCTTCTGCCAGATGTAACGGAAGAGGTTGGGCTCCAAAGGGCAATCCTGTCGCGAAACGCCGACGGCGCTGTCATGCCGGGGCAAGGCCCCTGAAAGCGACCATATGTGGTGAGGTTGCGGCGGAGTGCAATGCGAGCCACTTTGAGGCGGCGGCACACCCGGATCGCGCCGCGTCGGGGAGAGATGTGAAGCGTCTGTTGCTACGCGCGGCCCTTGGCTGCGCTGCTCTCGTGATTGTCGTCGCCGCTCCCCTGGCATCCGCCTGCGCCAAAGTCGCAGCGGGCAACGCTTCTCTCCTGCTGCACGATGGCTTCGACCAAGGCGGTTTCGCCGCCGAAGGCGGGCTATTCTATAAGAAGAGCTTCGAGCAACGCGGCGGCCGGGTGGCTTTCGGCCCTGCAGCGCCCTTGCGCGGCACCGGGGCGCTGACCCTGACGGTCATGGCGTCCTGCTCGCCCCACCGCGTCAACTGCAGCGAACGCGCCGAGGTCTGGGAGCGCCCGGAGGTGCTCGCTCCCTACCGCAGCACGGTCTGGTACGGGCTGGCCGTGCGTCTCGACGATCCGCTGCCGCAGGACGATCGCAGATATGTGATCGCCCAATGGAAGCGCGAGGCCCGGCCCGCCGCCGAGGGAGACGACTCACCCTTCCTGGCGCTGCGACTCTATCGGGGGCATCTCGGCATCACCATCGAGACGGATCGCGTCGTCTCCTATCCGATCGGGAGCCCGGAGCGCCCGGATGGCTGCCGCCCCGGCGAGGCGCTGGTGCTTGACCACCCGAACGTTCATCAGACGCGGGCTCTGGTCGCCGTTGAGGCCGGCGCACCGCGCGGGAGCTACCCCGGCTATTTCAACGCCTGCGCCCCGGACATCCAGGTCACGCGCCATGCCGATCTGCCGGCAGCCCGGATGGGCTGGATCGATTTCGTCATCCGATCGCAACCAGGCCCCCACGGCGACGGACGCATCGAGATCATGGCCAACGGCGTCCCGATCGTGACCATCCGCGGGCATATCGGCCAAGGCGGCCCGGGCCTCGACACCAACCAGTACTTCAAATTCGGCCCCTATCGTGCTCCCGGCCGCCTCCCCTGGAGCGTCAGCTACGACGATTTCCGCCGCGGGCCGCGTTGCAGCGATGTCATCCGGCTCGGCCAATGTCCGGCCGAATGAGTCGATGTGTCGAAAATCATTGGCAAGACCGAACTTTAGACGTCTAGTGACGTCAGGTGAATTGCGGACGGTTCCGGAGTGGCGTCAGATCGGGTCATGGATATCCTGCGCATCAGCGACCTGCGTATCGGCTTCACCGTTCACGGCTTGTCTCGCGAGGTGGTGAAGGGCGCGAGCCTGCGCGTGCCGGCCGGCAAGACGGTCGCGCTCGTGGGCGAATCCGGCTCCGGCAAATCGGTGATCTCGCAGGCCATCATGGGCCTGTTGCCCCGCGCGGGCGCCGTGACCGGGGGCGAGATCCTGTTCCGCGACCCCTTGGCGCCACAGACCGTGATCGACATCGCGGCCCTGCCCGCCGAAGGTCCGGAGATTCGTGCGCTGCGTGGCGGCCGCATCGGCATGATCTTCCAGGAGCCGATGTCGTCGCTCTCTCCGGTCCACACCATCGGCAACCAGATCGAAGAGGCTCTGCTCCTGCACCGGCCGATGCCGAAGGCGGAGGCGCGCGGCCTGATCGAGGCCATGCTGAAGCGCGTCGGCTTCAAGAACGCCCATCGCGCCTATGGGCTGTATCCCTTCGAGCTATCGGGCGGCCTGCGCCAGCGCGCCATGCTTGCGATGGCCCTGATCTGCAAGCCGGCCCTGCTGATCGCCGACGAACCGACCACGGCGCTCGACGTCACCATCCAGGCGCAGGTGCTCGACCTGATGCGCGATCTCCAGGCCGAGATGGGCATGGCGATCCTGCTGATCACCCACGATCTCGGCGTCGTCGCCAACATGGCCGACGAGGTGGTGGTGATCTTCCACGGTGAGATTCTGGAGCGCGGCCCGGTCGAGGACATCTTCCGGCAGCCGCGCCACCCCTATCTCAAGGCGCTGCTCAACGCTTCGCCGCATTTCGACATGCAGGAGGGCGAGCGCCTCGTCGCGCTCCGGGAAGCCAGGCCCCGCCCCCCGGCGGCGCCACGCCCCGCTCCGCCGCCCGCGGATCGCGAGAACACGCCGCTGCTTCGGGTCCGCAACCTGCACAAGACCTATGTCACCGGCTCTCGCAGCTTCTTCGGCAAGGGCACGCAAAGCGCCGTGAAGGCCGTCGACAATGTCAGCTTCGACATCCGCCGTGGCGAATGCCTCGGCCTCGTCGGCGAGAGCGGCTGCGGCAAGACGACCGTCAGCAAGATCGTGATGCGGGCCATCACCGCCGATTCCGGTGAGGTCATCTTCGACGACGGCCATGAACGGGTCGACGTACTCGGGCTGAAGGGCGACGCGTTGCGCGCCTTCCGCCCGCGCATCCAGATGATTTTCCAGGATCCCGTCTCGTCGCTCTCGCCCCGCATGACGGTGATGAACATCCTGCGCGAGCCGCTTGCGGTCCATGACAGGGGCCACTCTGCAGCCCAGGATGAGCGGGTTCGCTCCCTGATGCAGGATGTCGGCCTCGATGTCCGCTTCCTGAATCGCTATCCGCATTCCTTCTCGGGCGGGCAGCGTCAGCGCATCGGCATCGCCCGCGCCCTGGCGCTCGATCCCGAACTGATCATCTGCGACGAGCCGGTCTCGGCGCTCGATGTCTCCGTGCAGGCGCAGATCCTCAACCTGCTGAAGGACATCCAGGCCGAGCGGGGCCTCACCTTCCTGTTCATCTCGCACAACCTCGCCGTGGTGAATTACATGGCGGACCGCATCGCGGTGATGGCCAATGGCCGCATCGTCGAACTGGCGCCGCGCCATAGCCTCTTCACCAAGCCGGTCCACCCCTACACCAAGGCGCTGCTGCGCTCCGTGCCCTTCGCCGATCTCGATCGCAAGCTCGACTTCAAGCTCGCGGCGCCGGGCGGTGCTTCCGATGACAGCCATTGGGGTGACGCCTTCAAGGTCGGTTCCGACGCCTCCGCCCTGGCGCATCTGTCGCTCGGAGAGGGCCACTACGTCCTTGCGCGGCCCAATGCCGATGTCCGGGAGATGGTCCCATGACCTCCCGCTCCCCGCATACGACGCGCCGCGCCGCCCTGCTGCTGGGAACGGCGGCGCTCGCCGGAGCCGCCCTGCCCCGCCGCGCGCTGGCCCAGCCGGCTCAGCCTGCCCCGATCGACAGCCCCTTCTTCGCCGAGAAGGTCAACGCGGGAACGCTGCCGCCGGTGGCGCAGCGCCTGCCGGCCGTGCCCCGCCTCATCGATCTCGGCAAGCTCGGCCGCACGCCGGGACGCCATGGCGGCAATATCCGCATGCTGATGGGCGACCAGCGCGATGTCCGGATGATGACGCTCTACGGCTACACGCGCCTGATGGTCTATGACGAGAACCTCGAGCTCGTGCCGGACGTGCTCGAAAGCTGCAACGTCGAGGATGGCCGCGTTTTCACGTTGCGGCTGCGCGCCGGCCATCGCTGGTCAGACGGCTCGCCATTCACCACCGAAGATTTTCGCTATTGGTGGGAGGATGTCGCCAACAACAAGCGCCTGTCGCCCGGCGGACCGCCCCAGGCGATGCTCGCCGGCGGCAATCTCCCCTTCTTTGAAGTGTTGAGCGAGACCGAGGTTCGCTACAGCTGGGAAATGCCGAACCCGATCTTCCTGCCGGCGCTGGCGGGCGCGCAGCCGACCTACATCTTCATGCCCTCGGGCTACCTCAAGCAGTTCCACGAGAAGCACGCGCCCAAATACGAGCTGGTCAAGCGCGTGAAGGAGAACCGTGTGCGCGACTGGGGTGCGCTGCATGAACGCCTCTCACGCATGTACCGGCCGGAAAACCCAAACCTTCCGACACTCGAGCCCTGGCGCAACACCACGCCGCTGCCAGCCGAGCAATTCGTGTTCGAGCGCAACCCCTTCTTCCATCGCGTCGACGAGAAGGGCCGGCAGTTGCCCTATGCCGATCAGGTCACGCTGACTATCGGCACAAGCTCACTGATCCCGGCCAAGGCAGCCGCCGGAGAGGCCGATCTTCAGGCCCGCTACATCCGCTTCGACAACTACACCTTCCTCAAGGAAGCCTCGAAGCGGATGAACTTCGAGGTCAGGCTCTGGAAGCGGGCCGAGGGCGCCTATTTCGCCCTTCTGCCGAATCTGAACGCCATCGATCCGGTCTGGCGCGACCTCAATCGCGACGTACGCTATCGCCGCGCCATCTCGGTCGCGATCAACCGCGCCGACATCAACAAGGTGATCTTCTTCGGGTTGGCGCGCGAAAGCGCCAATACGGCGTTGCCGGAAAGCCCGCTCTACGATCCCACGCTCGCTTCGCTCTGGATCCAGCACGACCCGGATCTGGCTAACCGGCTTCTCGACGAGATCGGCCTGACCAAGCGCGACGATGACGGCGTGCGTCTGCTCCCGGACGGCCGCAGGCTCGAATTCACCATCGAGACAGCCGGCGAGAACACCGAGGAGACGGACATCCTCGATCTGCTCAAGCAGGATTTCCTGAACGTCGGCATCAAGATCTACCCGCGCTCCACGCAGCGCGACGTCTTCCGCCGCCGCATCGTCGCGGGGCAGACCATCATGTCGGCCTGGGCCGGCATGGACAACGCGCTCATCACCTCCGACATGGAACCGGATGCGCTGTCGCCGACCTCGTCGGCGCAGTTCCAGTGGCCGCGCTGGGGCCAGTTCATCGAGACCAGCGGCCGCGAGGGCGAAAGACCGGCCTCGCACGAGGTCAACGAGCTGGTGCGGCTCTACGAGGAATGGCGGATGAGCTCGACGCGCGACCAGCGCCGCACCATCTGGCACAAGATGCTGGCCATCAATGCCGAGCAGGTTTTCACCATCGGCGTGATCAACAGCACGCTGCAGCCGATCGTCGTCTCCCGCGACCTGCGCAACGTGCCCGAGGTCGGCCTCTACAGCTTCGAACCCGGCGCCTTCATCGGCCGCTATATGCCCGACACCTTCTGGTTCGATCGGCAAGAGACCAAAGGCTGATCCGTGCTGTTCCGCTACATCCTCAAGCGCATCCTGATCATGATCCCGACGCTGCTGGTCACCAGCGCGCTGATCTTCACCGTGATCAATCTCCCGGAAGGGGACTATTTCGAGACTCTCGCAGCCGAAATGCAGGCGCAGGGCGAGAAGGCCGATATGAGCCGCATCGAGTTCCTGAAACAGGAGTACGGCTTCGACAAGCCCCCGGTCGAGCGCTATTTCTGGTGGGTCGCGGGCCTGCTTCAGGGCGATATGGGCTATTCCTTCGAATATCAGCGGCCGGTCAGGGAGATCGTCGGCGACCGACTGCTCCTGACCATGCTGGTCTCCTTCGCCACGATCGTCTTCACCTGGGTCGTCGCCTTCCCGATCGGCATCTACTCGGCCACGCACCAGTACAGCTGGGGCGACTACGGGCTGACCTTCATCGGCCTGATCGGTCTCGCAGTGCCGCATTTCCTGCTGGCGCTCGTCTTCATGTATTTTGCCAATGTCTGGTTCGGCACCTCGATCGGCGGTCTCGTCGACCCGCAATATCTCAACCAGCCGATGAGCTGGGCCAAGCTCCGATCCGTTTTGGAGCATCTCTGGATCCCCGTCATCATCATCGGCGCCGGCGGCACCGCCGGCATGATCCGGGCGCTGCGCGCCAATCTGCTCGACGAGCTCCAGAAGCAGTACTACGTCACCGCCCGCGCCAAGGGCCTGCCGCCCGGCAAGGCGCTGCGCAAATATCCGCTGCGCATGTCGCTCAACTTCTTCATCTCGGATATCGGCGACATCCTGCCTTCGATCGTCTCGGGTGCCGAGGTCGTCGCCATCGTGCTCTCGCTGCAGACCACCGGCCCGCTGCTGATCCGGGCGCTGCAGGCCCAGGACATGTATCTCGCCGGCTCCTTCCTGATGTTCCTGTCCTTCCTGACCGTGATCGGCGTGCTGATCTCGGATATCGCGCTCGCCATCCTGGATCCGCGCATCCGTCTGCAGGGGACGGCGACCAAGTGAAGGCGAACTTGCTCAACACACTTCCGCCCGATGGCGCGCCGCTGCCGCATGCGGCCTCGACCGCGCCTTTCGAGCCCTATGCCACCGAGGCGATGACGCCGGAGCAGGAGCGGATCTATCTCGCCTCGCAATGGCAGCTGATGTGGTGGAAGTTCCGCCGCCACAAGCTCGCGGTCATCTCCGCCTTCGTCATCGTGGCGATCTACGCGATGGCGGCCTTCGCCGAATTCCTCGCGCCCTACCACTACACAACGCGCAATACCGACTTCATCCGCGCGCCGGGCCAGAGCGTCCACCTCTTCCATGAAGGCAGCTTCATCGGCCCCTTCGTCTACCCGTACAAGATGCGGCTCAACATGGAGAACCTGAAGCGCGAATACGAGGTCGACAGCACGCGGCCGCAGAAACTGCGCTTCTTCTGCCGCGGCGACGACAGCTACGAGTTCTGGGGTCTGATCCCAGGCAACAGGCGCCTGGTCTGCCCGCCCAAGGACGGCACCTTCTTCTGGCTCGGCTCGGATCGGCTCGGCCGGGACATGTTCTCGCGCATCCTCTATGGCGGACGCATCTCGCTCTCGATCGGCCTGCTCGGCGTCTCCGTTTCCTTCGTGCTCGGCGTCATCATCGGCGGCATCGCGGGCTATTACGGCGGCCGCGTCGATCTCGTCATCCAGCGCATCATCGAGATCGTGCAGTCGCTGCCGCATATCCCGCTCTGGCTGGCGCTGGCTTCGATCATGCCGCCGTCATGGAGCCCGGTGGTGGTCTATTTCGGCATCACCATCATCCTCGGCCTGATGGACTGGACGGGGCTTGCCCGCTCGGTCCGCTCGAAGCTGCTGTCGCTGCGCGAGGAGGACTATGTCGTCGCCGCCCAGCTGATGGGCGCGAAGCCCGCCCGCATCATCGGCCTGCATCTGGTGCCGGGCTTCATGAGCCACCTCATCGCCTCGGCCACCATCACCATACCCAAGACCATCCTCGGCGAGACCGCGCTCTCTTTCCTTGGCCTGGGCTTGAGGCCCCCGATCACCAGCTGGGGCGTGATGCTGAACGAGGCACAGAACATCAATGTGGTGGCGCTCTATCCCTGGCTGCTCTATCCGGTGGTGCCCGTGATCGTGATCATCCTCGCCTTCAACTTCCTCGGCGACGGCCTGCGCGATGCAGCCGATCCTTATCGCTGACCAGCTACGCTCCGCCCCTTTCCAGTATCCCCTTGCGCATCGCATTCCACACTCCGCTGAACCTGTTCGACGACGGCGGCGTCTCCGGCGACCGCCGCATGGCGCGCCAGCTCGTCGCGGCACTGGAGACATTGGGCCATGTCGTCGAGCCTGTCCGGGCCACCCGCGGCTATTTGCCCAGCGCCGATCCGGCTTGCCTCGACCAGCATCGCGCCGACGCTGCACGGCTCAGTGACCGGCTGCTGGCGGGCTATCGCTCCGATAGCCCTCGCCCCGACCTCTGGTTCACCTATCACAACTACTACCGCGCCCCGGACCTGCTCGGCCCTGCGATCGCCGATGCCCTCAGCATCCCCTATGTCACGGCCGAAGCCAGCGACTCCGAGCGCCGCGCCTTCGATCAATGGAGCGCCCAGACCGAAATCGTCCGGCACAGCCTCACGGCGGGCGACGTCCACTTCTATTTCACCGATCGCGACCGCCAGGGGCTCGAACCCTGGCGCCAGCCCGGCACCGCCCTTCTGGAGCTCCCGCCCTTCATCACCTTCGAGAAGGAGCCGCCGCAGCGCCGGAACCATCCCGGACCTCCCCACCTGATCACCATCGCGATGATGCGCCAGGGCACGAAGCAGAACAGCTATCTGACGCTCGCCCGCATCCTGGCGCGCATTCCCGATGCGGACTGGCGCCTGAGCATCGTCGGCGACGGCCGCCAGCGCGGCGAGATCGAGCAGGCCTTCGCCTGCCTGCCGCAAGAACGAATCGATTGGCTTGGCCTGATCCCGCGCGAGCGGGCGCTCGACGAGCTGGCGCGGCACGACATCTTCGTCTGGCCGGGCGTACGCGAGGCCTATGGCTTGGTCTATCTCGAAGCCCAGGCGGTCGGGCTGCCCGTGGTCGCCTTCGACAGCGGCGGCGTCTCCGCGACGGTGATGTCAGGAGAGACAGCGCTCTTGGCGCCGGAAGGCGACGAAGCGGCTTTCGCCGGTCATCTCGTCGCCATGCTGCGGGACAGGGCGCGCCGTGAACGGATGGGAGACGATGCTCGCCGCTTCGTATTGGACGAGCGTACGAACGCCCGCGCCGCCGCAAGGCTGGCCGAAGGGCTCGACCTCGCCTGCCGCCACCGCCGCGACAAGCTCAGGGCCGCAGGCAGCGTCGCGTCATGAACGAGACGCACTGGCAGGCTCTGTCGCGGGAACTCGACAACTGGCAGGCCGCCGGCCGGCAGCTGCGGCTATGGCTCCGCGACGACGACGCGGTCGCGCCGAGCCCGGCGTTGGCGCGGCTTTCGGTTCTGGCGGAACGCCATGGTGCAACTGTCCTGCTGGCGGTAATCCCGATGCTGGCGGAACCCGCCCTGGCATCGGCCCTGAAGGGCATGCCGTGCTTGCGTCCCTGCCAGCACGGCGTCTGGCATCGCAACCATGCTCCGGCAGGCGGAAAGAAGTCGGAATTCGGCCCCGATCGCGACAGGACAGCCGTCGATGGCGAGATCGCCGAGGGCCGCGATCGCCTTCGCGACCTGATCGGCGGCGACATCATGCCGGTCTTCGTGCCGCCATGGAATCGCATCGACCCCGGCCACGCCGCCCGGCTCGGCAGCCTCGGCTTCTCCGGTCTGTCATGCTTCCGCAACTATCGCCACGGTCCCGCCGGCGGCCCCCGCCTACTCAACACCCGAATCGATGTCATGGACTGGCATGGCGGCCGCATGGGCCGGCGCGCGGATGACCTTCTGCCCGAGATCGTGGCACAAATCATCGCGATGCGCGGCGAGGGCCCCGATCAGGCGGCCGCGCTCGGTCTGCTCCTGCATCACCGCGACCATGACGAAGGCGCTTGGTCCGTTCTCCACGACATCTTGAGCCTTGCAGCCGCCCATCCGGCCGTGCATCTCGCTGATCCGGCCGAGCTTCTTCCTGCCAGAGTATAGGCGTCGCACCGGCTAAGATGAATCCTGCATGTCACCACCCGCACGGGCTTGGTTGACGGACCTCGCCGCGCTATAAGCGCTCTAAACTGGTTCCGAGCTGCGTTCGTCCTCGCCAAGAGGTCGTCTGGCCTTTGCGGAGGGCGGCATCCGATGTCTTCCAACGTCATCGATTTGATCGGAGCCGAAAGGGCGCCGCGCAGCCCTCATGCGCCGCGTGTGCTGATCTACAGCCATGACACTTTCGGTCTCGGCCATATCCGCCGCTGCCGCGCCATCGCCAATGCGCTGATCGCCAGCTTTCCGCACATCTCGGTCATCATCGTCTCCGGTTCTTCGGTGATCTCGAGCTTCCAGTTCGGCGACGGGATCGACTATGTCCGCATCCCCGGCATCGAGAAGCAGAGCGACGGCCGCTATGAGCCGCACCACCTCAACCTCGATCTCGGCGACACGCTGCGGCTGCGCACCGACCTGATCAAGCAGACCGTCCTCTCCTTCGATCCCGATGTCGTCATCGTCGACAAGGAGCCCGTCGGCCTGCGCGGAGAGCTGAAGCCGTCGCTCGACATCCTGCGCCGCCGCGGCGCCCGCATCGTGCTGGGCGTGCGCGACGTGCTCGACGATCCGGCCACGCTGCTGGAGGAGTGGCGCCATAGCGGCGCGCTCGACGCGCTCGACACCATCTACGACGACATCTTCGTCTATGGGCTGGAGGGCATCTACCAACCCCTGAGCGGCCTGCCCGACCAGCAGCGTTTCGCCGACAAGATTCGCTATGTCGGCTATCTCAAGCGTGCGGTCCCGAGCCCGATGCCGCCGAATCGCTATCCGCGGATCACCAAACAGCCCTTCGTCCTCGTCACCCCCGGCGGCGGCGGCGATGGTGCCGGCGTGATCGACTGGGTGATCTCGGCTTATGAAGCCGACCCGACCATCGCGCTGCCGGCGCTGATCGTGTTCGGGCCCTTCATGTCGCGCGAGAAGCGCAAGGACTTCGCCGAGCGGATCGCGCGCAATCCGAAGCTGGAGGGTCTCGGCTTCGAGCCTCGCCTCGAACTGCTGATGAATCGCGCGCACTGCGTCGTGGCGATGGGCGGCTACAACACCTTTTGCGAGATCCTCTCCTTCGACAAGCCGGCGCTGATCGTGCCGCGCGTGAAGCCTCGCCTGGAGCAGGCAATCCGTGCGCAGCGGGCGGACGAACTGAGCCTGGTCGAAATGCTCTGCGACCCCTCGCAGTCCGGCGAGGGCGAGCGCGATCCGCTCGTCATGGCCAGGGCGATCCATGCCCTGGCGAAGCGGCCGCCGCCGTCGCAGGCCTTCATGCCCGACCTGCTCGAAGGGCTGCCGGCGATCAGCCGGGCCCTTGCGGACGATCTGTCGCAGACCGTGCGCGGCCGGGCCCTCGCGCAGAACGCCGCGACAAGCTGACCCCGATCTTCCGGCGCGGCATCCCGCCGCTGGTCACGGACCGGGCTCCGTTCTACAGGCTTTCACGATGACGCTTTCGAACACTCTTGTCTCCGTCGCGGTCGGCGCCGTCGCTGTCGTGCTGCTGCTCGGTCTTGTGAACATGCTGCGCGGTGGCAGTGCCGACACCTCGCAGAAGCTCATGCGTCTGCGCGTCGTGCTGCAGTTCGTCGCCATCATCCTGATCGTCACCGTGCTCTGGTGGCGCAACGGCTGACCCGCCGCGACATCCTGCCCAATTGATTGACGTCATTGACGTTTTTTGGAACGATTAGCTGTGAACAGAGCCCTGGCTTCGCGGGCTCTGCCACATTCCGAACACGAGTGTGTGTGCTTCACTAACGCCTGCTCTCTCACACCCTGCCGAAGGCCCATGGTTCGCGTCGCGTTGCTGCTCCTCGCCGGTTGTCTGGCCGCCTCTTCGGCTCAGGCACAGACCCGCTCTCTCTCCGGCAATGTCTCCAGCTACGCTCCCGCGACCGAGCCGCCGGCCCCGGCCTGGGAAACCCGCATCGGCGCCGGGCTCGCCAACCCCGGCGGGGGCGAAGGCAGCCTTCTCAACGTGGGAGCGGAGGTGCTCTCGCCTCGCCTGATCCCCCTGCAGGACCGAATCGCAGCCGCCTTCATCCCGCGCTTCAATCTCGGCACCAGCCTGAACCTCAACGGCACCCGTTACGCCTATGCCGGAGCGACCTGGAGTTTCGACGTCACGCGGGACGTCTTCGTCGAAGCGAGCTTCGGCGCAGCGTTGAACGACGGCAAGACCGGCTTCGTCCCCGAGAATCGCCTCAACGTCGGCTGCAACACAGGTACCCGCGAGGCCGCGGCGCTCGGTGTGCGGCTCTCCGATCGCTGGAGCCTGGTCACCACGCTCGAGCATTTCAGCACGGCCAGCTGCGGCGATCGTGCAGGGTCTTCGCCACGAGGCCCGGCCAATATCGGCGCGCGGCTCGGCTATACGTTCTAGCAACCAGCCTCAGCAGAAAACCTCGCTTCCGTCCCGACCGTGCCGCGCTATAAGCGTCGCATGGTCAAGCTGAATCGCATCTACACCCGCACCGGCGATGACGGCACCACCGGGCTGACGGCCGGGCCGCGCCGCCCGAAATTCGACCTGCGGGTCGCGGCCTACGGCACGGTCGATGAGACCAATGCCTGTGTCGGCCTGGCGCGCCTCCATGCCGAGGGCGAAGACGCCGAGGTCGATGCCATGCTCGGCCGCATCAGCAACGACCTCTTCGATCTCGGCGCCGATCTCTCCACGCCGGAGACGGACAAGCCCCTTGCCTTCGAGCCGCTGCGCATCGTCCAGGCGCAGGTCGATCGCCTGGAGGCCGAGATCGACCGGATGAACGAGAGCCTTGCGCCCCTGCGCTCCTTCGTCCTGCCCGGCGGGACGCCCGCCGCGACGCACCTCCATCTCGCCCGCACCGTCAGCCGCCGCGCCGAACGGCTGATGACGGAACTCGCCGCCACGGAGGGCGAGACCGTCGGACCGGCCGCGCTCAAATACATCAATCGCCTGTCGGACTTCCTGTTCGTCGCCTCCCGCTTCCTCAATGCGAAGGCCGGCGGGGACGTCCTCTGGGTGCCCGGCCAGAATCGCTGAGATCAGCCATGTTCGTTCCCCTGCATGACGGCGTGCCGCTGCGCTTCATGCGAACTCCCTATGTCACCTACGCGCTGATCTGCGCCTGTCTTGCCGCCCAGGTCGCGCTCTGGTTCTGGCCGGGAGAGAACGCCGAGATCGCGATCATGGCCGGTTTCGGC
Organism: Allobosea sp. RAF48; assembly: GCF_052114025.1. Classification (NCBI taxonomy): domain Bacteria; kingdom Pseudomonadati; phylum Pseudomonadota; class Alphaproteobacteria; order Hyphomicrobiales; family Alloboseaceae; genus Allobosea; species Allobosea sp. RAF48. The sequence goes on along the minus strand of NZ_JBFRDZ010000013.1, from coordinate 94,770 downwards.
ATGATCCCCTCGGTGCTGTTCGGCACGGCGCAGCTGCCGGAAGGGCTCGCCCATCTGCCGCCCTGGCTGACGCTGTTCAGCAATGTGCTGCTCCATGCCAATCTGGCGCATCTGGCCGGCAACATGCTGTTCCTCTGGGTCTTCGGCGACAATGTCGAGGACGCGATGGGCCATGCCCGCTTCCTCATGTTCTTCTTCCTCTGCGGTCTGGGCGGTTCGCTCATCCACGCCGGAATGTATCCCGATTCCGAGCAGCCCTTGATCGGCGCCTCCGGCGCGATCTCCGGTGTCATCGCCTCCTATCTGATGCTCTATCCGCAGGTGCGCATCTGGGGCGTCGCCTTCAACTGGATTCCGATCCATATCCCGGCGATGTACGCGCTCGGCGGCTGGATTCTTCTGCAGGCCGGCTCGGCCTTGTTCCAGACCGACGGCAATGTCGGCTGGTGGGCCCATCTTGGCGGGCTTGCGACCGGGGCTGCGCTCACGCCGCTCTTCATCCATCGCAGCGTGCCCTTGTTCGGCCGCCGGCCGGTCGGCGGGTGAGCCCGTGCGCTTTTGCCCCTCCGACCAGACCTTGGACGACGTTGACAAGCCCAAACCGGCGTCGCTACGGTCCCTGCGCATTCCAGCCGAGGGCCGCGATGCCGCCACTCTGCCGTCTTGGACGGCGCGGCGCGAGGCGCATCTCTTCTGAACGGTGATCTGACGATGAAGATCTTGGTGCCCGTCAAGCGGGTGGTTGATTACAACGTGAAGATCCGCGTGAAAGCGGACGGGTCCGGCGTCGAGCTGGCCAATGTGAAGATGTCGATGAACCCCTTCGATGAGATCGCCGTCGAAGAGGCGCTCCGCCTCAAGGAAGCCGGCAAGGCGAGCGAAGTGATCGTGGTCTCGATCGGCCCGGCGCAGGCCGCCGAGACGATCCGCACCGGGCTGGCCATGGGCGCCGACCGCGGCATCCTCGTGAAGGTCGACGGCGTGGTCGAGCCGCTTGCGGTCGCCAAGCTTCTGAAGAAGGTGGTCGAGCAGGAGAATCCCGGTCTCGTCATCCTCGGCAAGCAGGCGATCGACGACGATTGCAACCAGACCGGCCAGATGCTCGCCGCGCTGCTGGGCTGGGCGCAGGGCACGTTCGCCTCCAAGGTCGAGCTCGGCGCGGATAGCGTCGACGTCACCCGCGAGGTCGATGGCGGCCTGCAGACGGTCCAGCTGAAGCTGCCGGCGATCGTCACCACCGATCTGCGCCTCAACGAGCCGCGCTACGCTTCGCTGCCCAACATCATGAAGGCGAAGAAGAAGCCGCTCGACGAGACCTCGGCCGAGACGCTCGGCGTCGATGTCGCGCCGCGCCTGAAAGTTCTGAAGACGGTCGAGCCCGCCGGCCGCTCCGCCGGCGTCAAGGTGGCCAACGCCGCCGAACTCGTCTCCAAGCTCAAGACCGCCGGGGTGATCTGATGACCACGCTGCTGATCGCCGAACACGACAACGTCTCCGTCAAGGACGCCACCGCCAAGGCGCTGACCGCTGCCAAGGAACTGGGCACTCCGGTTCACATCCTCGTTGCCGGCCAGGGCGCCAAGGCCGCAGCCGATGCCGCCGCCAGGCTCGCCGGCGTCGAGAAGGTGCTGCTCGCCGATGACGCGGCCTACAGCCACGCGCTGGCCGAGCCGCTGGCGGCGCTGATCGTGAAGCTCGCGGACGGCTATGACGCCGTCGTCGCGCCCTCGACCACCACCGGCAAGAACGTGCTGCCGCGCGTCGCCGCCCTGCTCGACGTGATGCAGGTCTCGGACGTCAGCAAGATCGTCTCGCCCGACACTTTCGAGCGCCCGGTCTATGCCGGCAACGCCATCCAGACGGTGCAGTCGACCGACGCCAAGAAGCTGCTGACCATCCGCACCGCCTCGTTCCAGGCGGCGGGCGAAGGCGGTTCGGCCGCGGTCGAGACCGTCTCGGCGGCTGAGAACCCCGGCAACTCGTCCTTCAAGGGCGAGGAGGTCGCCAAGTCCGACCGTCCGGAACTCGCCTCGGCCAAGATCATCATCTCGGGCGGCCGCGCGCTCGGCTCCTCCGAGAACTTCACCAAGGTGATCGAGCCCGTCGCCGACAAGCTCGGCGCCGCCATGGGCGCTTCGCGCGCTGCGGTCGATGCCGGCTACGCCCCGAACGACTGGCAGGTCGGGCAGACCGGCAAGGTGGTCGCGCCTGAACTTTATATCGCGGTCGGCATTTCCGGCGCGATCCAGCATCTCGCCGGCATGAAGGACTCGAAGGTCATCGTCGCCATCAACAAGGACGAAGAGGCGCCGATCTTCCAGATCGCCGATTACGGCCTCGTCGGCGACCTCTTCACCGTCCTGCCGGAGCTCGACGCCGAACTCGCCAAAGCCGGCAAGTAAGGCATAGACCATCGTTCCCGGGCCGCCTTAGGGCGGCCCGTTCCGCTCCTGCGGGAGCATAAGAAGACTATCCGGGATCAGACCATGTCGGACCACGCGATCAAGACGATCGGCATCATCGGGGCAGGCCAGATGGGCAACGGCATCGCCCATGTCGCGGCGGTGGCCGGGTTCGATGTCAGGCTGCACGACGTCGCCGAGGACCGGATCAAGGCGGCGCTCGCCACCATCGACGGCAACATGGCCCGCCAGGTCCAGAAGGGCGCCCTCGCCGACGAGGATCGCCGCGCCGCCGTGCAACGGATCGAGCCCGCGGTCGGCCTCGCCGATCTCGGCGATTGTGACCTCGTCATCGAGGCTGCGACCGAGAACGAGGAGGTCAAGCGCAAGATCTTCACGGCCGTCTGTCCGCATCTGAAGCCCCAGGCGATCCTCGCTTCCAACACCTCCTCAATCTCGATCACCCGGCTTGCGGCCGCGACCGACCGCCCCGAGCACTTCATCGGCATCCACTTCATGAACCCGGTGCCGCTGATGCAGCTCGTCGAGCTGATTCGCGGCATCGCCACCGACGACGGCACCTTCGAGCGCGCCAAGGCGCTCGTCGGCCAGTTGCACAAGACCGTTTCGGTCTCCGAGGACTTCCCGGCCTTCATCGTCAACCGCATCCTGCTGCCGATGATCAACGAGGCCGTCTACACGCTCTATGAGGGCGTCGGCTCGGTCGACGCGATCGACACCGCCATGCGGCTCGGCGCCAACCACCCGATGGGCCCGCTCCAGCTCGCCGATTTCATCGGCCTCGACACCTGCTTGTCCGTGATGCAGGTGCTCCATGACGGCCTCGCCGATTCGAAATATCGGCCCTGCCCGCTGCTGGTGAAATACGTCGAGGCCGGCTGGCTGGGCCGCAAGACCAAGCGCGGTTTCTACGATTACCGCGGCGAGAAGCCCGTCCCAACCCGCTGACGAATCACGGCCGGCGGGCCAGAACCCGCGAATTGAACGAAAAGCACCATGATCTGCTGAGCGGCTGCCACGAGCGAGGAAGCACCTCGCCCGTGCGAGGGGCTTTGTCGCACCCGCAATAAGTTCCTTCACATTCCTGTCGTCTCGCGCTTACATTGATCTGAGGGCGGGATTCGTCCCGCTTGGCGAAGCGGAGGTGCGACGGGTTTGACGGCGCATGTGATGCATCCGATGGCGTCGCCGGACGGCTGTCCGGCCTTGGTCCTGAACGCCGATTTCCGGCCGCTCAGCTACTATCCCTTGTCCCTTTGGAGCTGGCAGGACGCGATCAAGGCGGTCTTCATGGACCGCGTCAACATCGTCTCCGAATACGACACCGTCGTCCGCAGCCCCAGCTTCGACATGCGGCTGCCCTCGGTCGTCTCGCTGAAGAGTTACATCAAGCCATCCCGGACGCCGGCCTTCACCCGCTTCAACGTTTTCCTGCGCGACCGCTTCGCCTGCCAATATTGCAACACGCGCGAGGAACTGACCTTCGACCACGTCATCCCCCGCTCCAAGGGCGGCCTGACCACCTGGGACAACGTCGTCGCCGCCTGCTCGCCCTGCAACCTGCGCAAGGGCGACAAGATGCCGGCCGCGGTCGAGATGTTCCCGGCCCAGAAGCCCTATGCGCCGACGGTCAACGACCTCCACCGCAACGGCAAGCTGTTCCCGCCGAACTATCTCCACGAGAGCTGGCTCGACTATCTCTACTGGGACTCCGAGCTGGAGCCGTAAGGCTCAGGCAGCAGCTGCATTGCACCCAATAAGAGCCGTTTGGGAATTCCCCGAGCCTCGTCCTGAGGAGCCATTTCGTCAGGAATGGCTCCTCGAAGGGTGTTCCCGGAAGCTCAGGAGATATCTGGATCATCCTTCGAGACGCGTCTTACGGCGCTCCTCAGGATCAAGGCTCTAATTTTCCCAGGCGCGTTTGTCGCGTGCCCCCGCCATCGCCGCCCGGCTACTTCAGGAACTGACTCAACAGATCCACCGGCAGAGGGAACACCACCGTCGAGGAGCGCTCGCCGGCGATGTCGTGCAGGGCCTCGAAATAGCGCAACTGCATGGCTTGGGGCTCGGCCGCCAGCATGCGGCCGGCCTCGACCAGCTTGGCCGCTGCCTGCTGCTCGCCGTCGGCGTTGATGACCTTGGCGCGCCGCAGCCGCTCCGCCTCAGCCTGCTTGGCGATAGCGCGGACCATGCTGTCGTTGAGGTCGATATCCTTGATCTCGACATTGGAGACCTTGATGCCCCAGGCATCGGTGCGCTGGTCGAGGATCTCCTGGATGTCGCTGTTGAGCTTGTCACGCTCGGCCAGCATCTCGTCGAGTTCGTGCTTGCCGAGCACCGAGCGCAGCGTGGTCTGCGCGAGCTGGTTGGTGGCGGTCATGAAATCCTCGACCTGGAGGATCGCGCGCTCGGCATCGACGATGCGGAAATAGAGCACTGCGTTGACCTTCACCGAGACGTTGTCGCGCGAAATGACATCCTGCGGAGGCACATCCTGCACCACGACGCGCAGATCCACGCGCACCATCTGCTGGACGAACGGCACGAGGATGATGAGGCCCGGCCCCATGACACCGGTGAAGCGACCGAGCGTGAAGACCACGCCGCGCTCATATTCCCTCAGGATGCGGATCGCCGCTGACAGGAACAAGGCCACCAGCAGCGCAATGATCAGATAGGCCACATAACCGACCATCGTCGTCATCATCTTGCTCCATCGTTCGCCGCGGCCCGCCGCCGTACCGTCAGGACGAGATCGCTGATGGCGGTCACCTCGGCGCTGTCCCCCGGCATGATCGGCTCGTCGGCCTTCGCCCGCCAGCGTTCACCGAGCGCCAGCACGTGGCCTTCCCGGCCGTCCCAGTCGAGGATGTCGACGGCAAGGCCCCGCATCGCCTCGCCACCGACGCGCGGAGGATTGCGCCGCGCCGCCCAGACATAGGTGCCGGCGAGCAGCGCGAGCCCGAGCGTCAGCGCGGCCGCGGGGCCGATGACCGCCCAGGATATGGCGAAGCCCGGCCCCTCGACCTGGAGCAACATGGTGGCGCCGAGCAAGAAGGCCGCCACACCGCCGAGCCCGAGCACGGCCGTCGGATTGAAGGCCTCCATGATGAGGAAGGCGACGCCGAGCAGCATCAGCGCGAGCCCGGCATAGTTGATCGGCAGCAGATCGAGCGCGTAGAGGCCGAGCAGCAGGCAGGTGGCGCCGAGCACGCCCGGCGCCACCGCGCCGGGGCTGATGAACTCGAAGACGAGGCCATAGACGCCAACCAGCATCAGCACGACGGCGATGTTGGGGTTGGTGATGACGGCGAGAAGCTGGATGAACCAGCCGGGCTCCAGAGTCTCGACGGCCAGGCCCTTCGTGGCCAGCACTTCCTTCTTGCCGGCCACGTCGACGGTGCGGCCATCGGCCAGTTGCAGGAGCTCGGTCGTGTCGCGGGCGACGAAGTCTATGACATGCTGATCAAGCGCCGCGCTGGCCGACAGGCTCGCCGCCTCGCGCACGGCCTTCTCGCCCCAGTCGCCGTTGCGCCCGCGCAATTCGGCAAGCGAGCGGATCAACGCGACCGCGTCATTGGTCACCTTGGCCATCATCGCGTCGCCGGGTGGCCGGCCGCCGGCGTCCTTCCCGTTGCCGCCCGGGCCGCTATCCTTCTCGCCGCCGGGGAGCGAGGGCAGCCCGCCGATCGCCACCGGGGTCGCAGCTCCGAGATTGGTGCCGGGCGCCATCGCCGCGACATGGGTGGCGTAGAGGATGTAGGTTCCGGCACTCGCCGCGTGGCCGCCCGGCGGCGCGACATAGCCGATGACGGGCACGGGAGAGGCCAGGATGTCGGCGATCATCTCGCGCATCGACGTGACCAGGCCGCCGGGCGTATCCAGTTGCAGGATGAGAACCTCGGCATCGCGCTTGGCGGCGACGCTCAGCGCCTCCTTGAGCTGGCGCGTGCTCGCCGGACCGATCGCGCCGTCGATCGCGATGCTCAAGGCGACCCGCCCCCCCGCCGTTCGGGCCGGTGAGAAGGAAGAAAGGACCGCTGCGGCTATGACGGCCGCTGCGAAAAGGGCCACCCGCGCGAGTCTCACGCTCAAAACTCCGTGGAATCAATATGGGTTCGATTCCGGCAAAGTCCATGAGGTCGGCGATGGCGGCGGAGCGGCTGATATCTCACGTTTGGGGAAGAGTACGCGCTCGGGCGCTTTCGCCTGCTTCCGGGAGCCGCAATCGCAGCCTCAGGTGCCACCGCGAAGGTGAAGCATAGGCCTGCGGCGACCGCCCCAGGCGCCGCCGAAGCGTGCCTCTCGTGCCGACAGCCAGGGCGAAGACGACGCCCGACCTTCAGGAATCTCGCTGATCAAACAGGCTGGTTTAGCCGGCGCCCGACAACCCCGCGCAGCAGCCCGAAGATGGCGAGCAGGAACAGCCCGGCCGATACCAGCGCGTTCCAGCCTGCAAGCGACAGACCGAGGAAACGCCACGCCGCTTCCGAGCAGGCGACGATCCGGGTCGTCTGCAGCTGCTTCATGAAATCCTGCATGCCGGCTGCTGCCGAGGCCGCGCCCCCGCAATCATTCGGCCCGACGAACCAGCCCCATTCGACACCCGCGTGGTAGAAGCCGAGCCCTGTGCTCCAGGCCATCAGGCCGGCCAACCCGAGCAGGACGAGCCATTGCAGCCGCGGCGAACGTGCCAGCACCAGCGCCGCGAGAGCCAGGCCGATGGCGGCATAGTGCGGCACGCGTTGTTCGAGACAGAGCTTGCAGGGCCGCAGATGAATGACCAGTTCGAAGAACCAGGCGCCTCCGATCAGAGCCAGGCTCGCAAGTCCGATCAGCGCGATCAACCGCAGCGGCGTGAGCAACCGGTTGGGACCGTGGGACGCAATGGCTGAAGAGGCGGTCATGGCAAGGCTCAGCAGGAAAGAAGCTGGCCTGACCCTGCGACGAGCTTGAGGCCGAAATAAAGCAGGATCAGCACGGCGGCGCCGACTACCGCGATCACTTTCAGGCGACGTTCGATGAAATGCCGGATCGCGTTGCCATAGCGGCGCAGCAGGAAGGCCAAGGCGAAGAAGCGCGCCCCGCGCGCCAGCACGCAGGAAATGACGAAAAACGCGAGGCCGATATGGACCGCACCGGCCAGGATCGTCACCACCTTGATCGGCGGCAGGTGAGCCAGGCCGGAGGTGGTCAGCAGGATGAGCGTCGTGTCCGGGCCTGCGCAGGCGCGCAGCGTCTCGAAGGCGCCGAGCTTGCCGTAGAAGGCGAGCACCGGCTTCGCCAGCGCCTCGAAGGCGTAGTAGCCGAGCGCATAGCCGGCGATACCGCCGAGCACGGAGAACAGCGTGGCGATGAAGGCCAACCGATACGCCCGCTGCGGCCGCGCCAAAGCCATCGGCACGAACAGCACATCGGCCGGGATCAGGAAGAACGAGCTTTCGACGAAGGCGACGACTGCCAGCCAGAGCTCGGCGCGCGGCCGGGCCGCGAGCGACATTGTCCATTCGTAGAGGCGCTTGAGCATGGCGCTCTAGACCATGGGGCGACGGCTGACGCAACGGTGCGCGAGCCTTCGGAGCGCTGTCGCCACCCCGGTGTGCCATCCTTGCAAGAGCCCATGCGTGAAAAACCCACGGCCGTCAGAGCACAACGCACCGAAACCAGCCGCGGCGGCCGTTCCACCGATTGACCGGCATCGACCGATCGCTATAGTCCGCCCGCCTGTATGGGCCCCTGTGGCGGAATTGGTAGACGCGCTCGACTCAAAATCGAGTTCCGCAAGGAGTGCTGGTTCGATCCCGGCCAGGGGCACCAAAACACGATCCGCCGATCTTGGCGGCATGCTGAGCAAGCCTGAGCATTCTACGAGTCACCGTCGCCTCGTCACAACGACGCGGCGGCAGCGATCTCGCGCGAGACATCGCCACGCACGCTGTCTCTTTACGGCAGTGCCGCTGTTGGTCAATTACCGGTGGGGGCGCCGAGCTGATAGTTCCTCTGCAAGGCCCGATCCGTCGAAGGATAGAGCGTCTGGCATTCGGAAAAATAAGCGGTCTGAGGCCGCCGATTGGCCGGATCGGCACAGATGGCCGCGAGCTGCGATTGTCTTGACTGCGATGTCTGGCACCCTGCAAGAGCAGACCCAGCGATAAGCAGCAGACACACATATTGAGGTGTTTTCATTTCGCATGTCCTGTCAAGCGTCGACCGGATGGGGTCGTGCCTATCGGGCCAATACACTCGGTCCGGGCAACTATCGACAATAGACGGTCCTCCGCTTGCTTCCAATCGAGATTAGAGTGACCCGGACACTTATTCGGCCGAAGCAATGGCCGACGCCGGCAGAAGCGAGAAGATTTCGCCCGGGGCAAGCAGGTGGCAAATCCGGCGCGGCGCCCGCCAAATCTTGCCCTTCTGCTTGGCATGCTCAGATCCCGTCCGAACTCCTGCCTTCTGTCCGTCCGATCAAAGGCGCCATCGACATCGCCGGCGGGAGCCCTCTTGCGCGGCCTCCCGCGTCGCGTCACGGCACAAGACTCTTGCGCCGGAAACCGCGCTCCTTCATGGCATGGATGATGTGCCGCCGGAGAGACTTGCCCTCTCGCCGGAGCGCTCTATCGCTTCGCAAATCGGGAACCGATCGCTTTGCGCATTCTCGTCATCAATCCCAACACCATGCCGGAAATGACGGCCCTGGTCGCGCGGGTGATCGAGCCCTATCTGCCGCCGAACACGACCATTGTGCCAGTGACCGGGCGCTTCGGCGCGCATTACATCGCCAGCCGCAGCGCCAGCGTCGTGGCTGCACATGCCGCGCTGGAGGCCTTCGCCGAGCACGGCCATGGCTGTGACGGTGTCTATCTCGCCTGCTTCGGCGATCCCGGCCTTCTCGCGCTCAAGGAGATGGCGCGCGTTCCCGTCATCGGCATGGCCGAGGCGAGCAGCCGTCTCGCAGCACAGAAGGCCCAGCGCTTCGCCATCGTCACCGGCGGCGAGCGCTGGGGGCCGATGCTGCGGGAGTTCCTCGGCTCGCTCGGCCTCGGCGGGCGCCTCGCAGCGGTCGAGACAGTCGCGCCCACCGGGGCCGACATCGCCCGCGACCCGGACGGCTCCATCGCCATGCTCGCCGAGGCCTGCCGCCTCGTGGCGCACCGCGACGGCGCCGGCGCGGTCATCCTCGGCGGCGCCGGCCTCGCCGGACTTGCCGCACGGGTGCAGCCCCATGTCGACATTCCGGTGATCTGCTCGGCCGAGGCCGGCATCCGGATGCTGCTCGATGCACTGAGCCAGCCCTTGCGCAAGCCCGAGAGCGGCGACTTCGCCTTGCCCGCCCCCGTCGCCAGCACCGGCCTGTCGGACGGCCTGGCCCGCCTGCTGGCGCAGCCCTGACATCCGGTCGCGGCGCCCGCACGATCCTCGGGCGCCTCGTTGTCATCGTTCAGCCCTTGCCGGCAAGGGAAACGCCGTTGAGCCCGGCAATCCAGTCGGAGAGCATCGGCACATAGTCCTCGCCGTGCCCGCTCGCGACCGCCGCCGCATAGCTGTTCTTGACGGCGTTGCCGATCGGGTTGGCGACACCGGCATCATTGGCGACGCTCTCGAGATAGCGCACATCCTTCAGCGCGTTGCTGAGCGTGAACTTGTGCGCGTCGCGGTCGCGCTCCAGCACGTATTTCATGAAGGTCTGGTAGAAGCCGCAATCCATGCGGCTGCCGCGCAACACGCTGTCGAAGGTCTCCGGCGTGATGCCGATCTTCTGGCCGAGCGTCAGCGCCTCCGCATAGATCGCGGCATAGCCCAGCGACAGGAAGTTATTGATCAGCTTCATCTTGTGCCCGTCGCCGACCGGCCCGAGATGCACGATCTTCTGTGCCCAGGCCTCACAGGCCGGCTTTATCCGGGCGAAGACCTCGGGCGAAGCGCCGATCATCGCCGAGAGCTGCCCGAGCGCCGCCTGAGCCGGGGTGCCACCGAGCGGCGCATCGGCGAGATGCAGGCCCTTCGCCTCCAGCTCCGCAGCGAGCCGCACCGTCACCGTCGGGTCGGACGTCGAGCAATCGACGATCACGGTGCCGGGCTTGGCCCCCGCGATGATCCCGTTCTCGCCCCTCACCACCGCCTCGACCTGGGCCGAGCCGGTAACGCAGAGAAAGATGATGGTCGAACGGGCAGCGAGTTCCTTCGGCGTCTTCGCCTCCACTGCGCCGGCCGCGACCAGCTCCTCGACCGGCTTGCGGTTGCGGTGCCCCATCACGGTGAGCGGAAAGCCCTTGTCGACCAGATTGCGGGCCATGCCCTGCCCCATCAGGCCGACGCCGATGAAGCCCACCGACTCTTTGGTTGCAGTCATCTTCAAATTCTCCCGCTGATATGGTTGAGATGAAACGGAACGTGGAGAAAACGACCCGACTCGCCGGTCATCGCGAGGTCAGCGCTCACAGTGGACGATTCATGACTGCCGACGGCCCGCCCGAGACCAGCCGGACCAGAAGCCCCACCACGGCAGGCACGGCCGGCCGCAGCCGCGTCACCCTGCAGAGCATCGCCGATCACCTCTCGGTCTCGACCGCGACGGTGTCGCTGGCGCTCCGGGGCTCGCCGCTCGTCGCCGAAGCGACGCGCGAACGCGTCCGCGAGATCGCCCGCGCTATGGGCTACAGCTACAACCGCAGCGCCGCCTCGCTGCGCACCGACCGGACCAACATCATCGGCGTCGTCTTTCACGACATCACCAATCCCTATTTCGCCGAGCTTCTGGCCGCGATCGAGGAAACGGCGGGCCGCCATGGCCGCTCGATCCTGCTCGGCACCTATGCGGAAGATATCGAGAAACAGGCGCGGGTGCTCGGCAGCCTCGCCGAATACCGTCCCGACGGCATGATCCTCTGCTCGGCCGGCGGCAGCACGGCGGAGAGCCTGACTCCGCTGACCGATTCCGGCGTCCCGATCGTACAGCTCTCGCGCGAGATCGCCGGGGTCGACCTCGATTTCGTCGGTTCCGACGACCGCCATGGCACCACCCTTGCGATGGAGCACCTGATCGACCTCGGCCATCGCCGCATCGCCTTCCTCTGCGCGAACGAAAGCATCTCGACCGGGCGCAACCGCTATGCCGGCTATCGCGAGGCACTGGCCCGCGCCGGCCTGCCGCTCGATCCAGCATTGGTGCATTTCGACTTCGGCACGCGTGAAACCGGCCACAAGGGCATCCTCAAGGTACTCGACGCGACCGACCCGCCGACCGCGGCGGTCTGCATGAACGACCTCGCCGCCTTCGGCGCCATGCTCGGCCTGCGTCATCGCGGACTGGAAGCGGGCCACGACTTCTCGATCGTCGGCTGCGACGACGTGAAGGAGGCCGCGCAATGGTTCCCCGCGCTCACCACCATCTACAACTTCCAGAACGACATGGGCGCCAAGTCGGCGGAGTTCCTGCTGAACCGCATCGCAGATCCCACTGCGCCGACGCAGCGTCTGCTGCTGACGCCTGCGCTGATCGTCCGGGGAACGACCTGCCCGCCGCGTTAGCTCTTCATCCCTCGAGCCCCCATCCCGAGGAGCGCTTCGCAGAGACGCCTCTCGAAGAATGGTCCAGATGTCTCCCGAGCTTCCCGAAACATCCTTCGAGACGCCGCTGCGCGGCTCCTCGGGATGAKGGCTGAGATCGCGGGCCACCGGATCAACACCGTTCAGGCATCGTTGGCGGGTTTCGCATTGAGCGCGCGATAGGCACGCACGACCTGCGAATCGTCGCGCCCGCCATGGCCGAGGCCGGAAGCGGCGAGGAACATCTGGTGCGCCGCCGCAGCGAGCGGCAGCGCCGTCTTTGCCGCGCGCCCGGCATCGAGCACGATGCCGAGATCCTTGACGAAGATGTCGACCGCGCTCGCCACCACCGGATCCGGCTCGTGCATGCGCGGCCCGCGATCCCTGAGCATCCAGGACGAGGCGGCCGAGCCGCCCATGATCTCGAACAGCAATCGCCCGTCGATGCCGGCCTTCTCGGCCAGCGACAGGGCCTCGGCCGCAACCGCGATATGCACGCCGCAGAGCAGTTGATTGACGGTCTTGACCGTCGCGCCCTGCCCCGCCTTCTCGCCGACATGGAAAACCTTGTCGCCGAGCGCGTCGAGCACGGGCTTCGCCCGTGCGAAGCTGTCGGCCGGCGCGCCCACCATGATCGTCAGCGTCGCGTTCCGCGCGCCGTTCACGCCACCGGAAACCGGCGCGTCGATGAAGTGCCGCCCCGTCTTGGTGACTTCGGTCGCGATCGCCTCTGCCTCTCCCGGTGGGCAGGTCGCCATCAGGATGACGGTCGCGCCGGGCGCCAGCGCTGCGAGCGCCCCGGCCTCGAACAGCACAGCCCGGGCCTGGGCAGCATTGACGACCATCAGCACGAGTGCTTCGGCCCCGCTGGCGGCTTCCTTGGCGCTGGCCGCGCCATGACCGCCAGCGGCCACGAGCGCGTCACGCGCCGCCTCGCGCATATCGAACCCGGTGACGCGGAACTGCTTCTTGACGAGGTTCTCGGCCATTGGCGCACCCATGGCGCCGAGGCCGACGAAGGCGATGCTGGAGATCGGTTGAGCGGACATGGGCGTAGTCACTCTTTGAACGAAAGCGGGCACGGCTCGCGCCATGCCCGCAAGGAAGTCGCCGGCCTCGCGGAAGCCGGCGCCAAAACTGGCTACTCCTTCACCGCGCCGGTCAGCGAGGCGACGTAGTAGTCGACGAAGAAGGAATAGAGGATCGCGACGGGAATCGAGCCCAGCAGCGCACCGGCCATCAGCGAGCCCCAATGATAGACGTCGCCCTCGACGAGCTGGGTCAGCACCGCGACAGGCACCGTCTTCTTCTCCGCCGACTGGATGAAGGCGAGCGCATAGATGAACTCGTTCCAGGACAGGGTGAAGGCGAAGATGCCGGCCGAGATCAGCCCGGGCATGGCGAGCGGCAGGGTGATCTGCCGCAGCGTCTGCAGCCGGGTCGCCCCATCGATCATCGCGCATTCCTCGAGCTCATAGGGGATCGACTTGAAATAGCCGATCAGAAGCCAGGTGCAGAACGGGATCAGGAAGGTCGGGTAGGTCAGGATCAGCGCCAGCGGCGAGTCGAACAGCCCGAACTGGAAGATCAGCGTCGCCAGCGGAATGAACAGGATCGAGGGCGGCACCAGATAGGCGAGATAGATCGCCAGACCCACATATTGCGAGCCCTTGAACTTCAGCCGCTGGATCGCATAGGCCGCGAGCACGCTGGCGAACAGCGAGAGAGCGGTCGCCACCACCGCGACCATCATCGTGGTCCAGAGCCACTGCGGATAGTCGGTGTGGAACAGGAGCTTGTTGATGTTCTCCAGTGTCGGCGACTTCACCCAGAACGGGTTGTTGTTCTTGTAGTCGAGCAGTTCCGCGTTCGGTTTGATCGCCGTGATCGCCATCCAGTAGAACGGGAACAGCAACACCAGCACGAAGATCGACAGCGGCAGGTAGAGCGTGATGAAGCGCCGCGGTCCGGAGGACCAGTCGATGACGCCGGTGCTCTCCTTGTCCGTCAGCGGCGGGCGCGTGCTCAGGGTCTGATCAGTCATTGTCTTCCCCCTGCTGCCATTTGCGCCGGGCGAGCCCGAAATAGCTGAACAGCGTCGCCATCACGAGGAACGGGATCATCGCCACCGCGATCGCCGCGCCCTCGCCGAGCTGGCCGCCCGGGATGCCGCGCTGGAAGGCGAGGGTCGCCATCAGATGCGTCGCATTGACCGGTCCGCCGCGGGTGATGGCGTAGACGAGCTGGAAGTCGGTGAAGGTGAACAGCACCGAGAAGGTCAGCACCACCGCCAGGATCGGCATCAGCATCGGCAGCGTGACATGCCGGAAGCGCTGCCATCCATTGGCTCCGTCGAGCATCGCCGCCTCGTAGAGTGAGGGCGAGATCGTCTGCAGGCCGGCCAGCAGGCTGATCGCGACGAAGGGGATGCCGCGCCAGATATTGGCGGCGATCAGCGACCAGCGCGCGGGCCAGGGCTGGCCGAGGAAATCGATATAGGTGTCGCGCCAGCCGAGCACGTCGACGAGCACATAGGAGATGATCGAGAACTGCGGATCGTAGATCCACCAGAAGGCGATCGCGGACAGCACCGTCGGCACGATCCAGGGCACCAGGATCAGCGCTCGCAGCAGCGACTTGAACGGCAGATGGTTGTTGAGCAGCAGCGCGAGCCACAGGCCCAGCGCGAACTTACCCACCGTCGCCACGCTGGTATAGAGCAGCGTGTTCCAGACCGCCGTGATGAAGACCCGGTCCTGAAGCAGTGACTGGAAGTTCTCGAAGCCGATGAAATGGCCGGTCCGCCCGATGCGGGTGTCGGTGAAGGCGAGCCAGATGCCCAGGCCCAGCGGATAGCTGAGGAAGACGAGCAGCAGCGCCGCCGCCGGAAACAGGCAGATGCAGATCAGGAAGGTCTTGTTGTCGAACAGCCGTACCAGCCAGTTCTGTTCCAGCTTGTAGACCGTTCGCGATTCGGCAGCAGCAATCGCCATGGCGCGCTCGCAGTTGGACCGGCATTCCCGGCCGCCGACCATGGACGGCGGCCGGGAGAAGCGGGTCAGGTCCGATAGTAGCGCTTGGCGCGGCGCTCGGCTTCCGCCGCGGCTTCCTCAGGCGTGGCCTGGCCGGCGCAGACGGAGGCGACCATCTGGACGACGACATATTCGGCGTTGACCGTGCCGGCGGCCTCGTTGATCGAGCCCTTGTAGCCGCTCCAGAGAGCCCGCTCCCAGGTATCGCGATAGACCAGGATCTTGGGATCGCTGGACCACACCTTGCTCTCGGCATAGGCCTTCAGCGGCTGGGTCCAGTAGCCGTAGCAGCCAGTCAGCCACTTGTCGTACTGCTCCTTCTCCATCATGAAGCGGAGGTATTCCTTGGCGGCATTCGGGAATTTGGTGTGCTTGAACGCCATGGCGTTGATGATCAGCGCCGGCTCCGACGGGCGGCCGAGCGGGCCGACCGGCATGGTCGCGTGGTTCAGGTCCTTGCCGATCGCCGCGGTCTTCTCGTCCTTCGAATTCTTGATCGAGAAGTAGAGCGAGACGCCGTTCTGGGTGACGCCGATTTCGCCGGCCGTCAGCGCCTTGTTGTTGCTGATGTCGAGCCAGGAGAGCGTGCCGGGGATGAAGGTCTCGTAGAGCGCCTTGGCGTATTTCAGCGCCGCGATCGTCTCCTTCGAGTTGATCGCGACCTTGTTGTTCTCGTCGACCATGTAGCCGCCATGGGTCCACACGAGCCAGTTGCAGAAGGCGTTGCCATCGCCGACCGCGTTGCCGAGCGCGAAGCCGGCGGGGTGGCCGTTCGCCTTGAGCTTGCGGCAGAGGTTGAGGAAACCGTCGAGATCCTTCGGGAAGGTATCGAAGCCCGCTTCCTTGACCCAGGATTCGCGATAGACAGCCGGCGCGCCGGAGGCGCCCATCGGGATCGAGACCCACTGATTGGTCTTGTCTTTTTTGCCGTATTTCTCGGCGATCGGATACCAGCCGCCATATTTCTTGCCGAGATCCTCGGCGATCTGCGTGAGATCGATCAATTTGTCCGAGAAGATGTGCGGGTCGTCGGCCCAGCCGACGACGATGTCGGGGCCGGCGCCGGTATTGGCGGTCACCGCCGTCTGCGGGCGCAGGTCCTCCCAGCCGGCATAGTCGACGCGGACAGGCACGCCCGTCGCCTTGGTAAAGGCCTCGGTGTTCTCGTTGAAGATGGCCTGGTCGGGATCGACGAACTTGGTCGGGCGCAGCACGCGCAGCGTCGCGCCCTTCTCGATATTGGCCTGCGCGATGGCCGGCGCGAGCGGCAGCGTTGCGCCGGCGGCAAGCCCGGCGCCGCCGATCAATACGTCTCTTCTGGAAATGCTCATGAAACCGTCTCCTCCGTGGGGTGCGGCGGAGGCCTACATGGGACCTCCGTCCTGCATGGATTATGGGCACTGAACAGCCATTATCCGCCGCCCGATGCAATGGGCGGCGAATTTCTGAGAGGCGGCACCGGCCTGATCGCGTCAGCCTGCCCGGCGCCGGCTCTGAACTCGTGCCAGAGGACGCGTGGTCCGCCCGGGCCGTTGCGCGGCCCGGATGGCGCGCACTCTAGAGGCGCTTGCCGGTCCCAGCGTCGAAGAGGTGCGTCACGCTGGTATCGGGCGTGATCCCGATGGTCTCGCCCGGTTTGGCTGTGATGCGCTCTCGGAAGATGCAGGTCAGATCCTGCCCGCCGCAGCGGACGACGACCTGTGTCTCCGACCCCATCGGCTCGACGACCGCGACCTCGGCCTTCAGGCCGTTCGGGTCGAGCTGGAAGTGCTCCGGGCGGATGCCCAGCACGGCTGCGCGCCCGTCGGAATTCGCCGGATGCTGGCCGATCGGCCAGACGACTCCGCCTTCGGTCTCGAAGCCATTGCCCGTGATCTTGCCCTTGAGCAGGTTCATCGACGGCGAGCCGATGAAAGCCGCGACGAACAGGTTCGCCGGATTGTCGTAGAGATCGAGCGGCGCGCCCATCTGCTCGACGATGCCGTCATGCATCACCACGATCTTGTCGGCCATGGTCATGGCCTCGATCTGGTCGTGCGTGACATAGACCGTCGTAGTCTTGAGGCGCTGGTGCAGCTCCTTGATCTCGGTGCGCATCTGGACGCGCAGCTTGGCGTCGAGGTTCGAGAGCGGCTCGTCGAACAGGAAGACCTGCGGATCGCGGACGATGGCGCGGCCCATGGCGACGCGCTGGCGCTGACCGCCCGAAAGCTGGCGCGGATAGCGGTCGAGCAGCTTGTTCAGGCCGAGGATCTGCGCGGCCTTGTTGACGCGCTCGTCGATCTCGCTCTTCGGCGCCTTCCGCAGCTTCATCGAGAAGGCCATGTTGTCGGCGACCGTCATATGCGGATAGAGCGCATAGTTCTGGAACACCATGGCGATGTCGCGCTCCTTCGGGGGCACGTCGTTCACCACGCGCGGTCCGATCCGAATCTCGCCGCCCGAGATGTTCTCGAGCCCCGCGATCATGCGCAGCAGCGTCGACTTTCCGCAGCCCGAGGGGCCGACAAGGATGACGAATTCGCCGTCGTTRATGTCGATGTCGACGCCATGGATGACCTGCGTCGACCCGTAGGCCTTGCGTACGTCGGCGATCTGGACTGAAGCCATGCCGTCCTTCCCTGCTTTCCGTTCCCTTGTCGCAGCGCCCGTCGATCAGGCGTCGCGACCACAATCGGCTTCTGATGACCGAATGATGAAAGCGGACCTCGCCTGCTTCGGGCGATTGTGTCCGCTCCAGTCTGCGATAAAGTCATACGATAGAAGCGAGCGTGTCAAGCGCCGCCATGGTCTGTGCCGCGCCTCAAATGAGGGGCTCCGGCAAGGCCGCAGAGGGAGAGCCCATCATGCGCGTGCGCGACTTCTCGCGTCCGACGACGCTTAATCCGGACAGGCTCTTCGGCCAGGTCGCGCAGAAGCTCGCGGTCGCGGTCATCACCGGTCGCATCAAGGCCGGCGAGGTTCTGCCCAACGAGGACGATCTGCGCTCGGACATCTCGGTTTCACGCACCGCCTATCGCGAAGCGGTCAAGATCCTGACCGCCAAGGGGCTGGTGGAGGCACGCCCGAAGAGCGGCACCCGCGCCGCGCCGCGCGAGCGCTGGAACCTGCTCGACCCCGATGTTCTCTCCTGGCATTTCGAAGCGGACCCGAACGAGCGTTTCATTCGCGATCTCTTCGAGTTACGCCGCTTCGTCGAGCCCAGCGCCGCCCGCCTCGCCGCCCAGCGCCGGACCTCCGCTGACATCGCCCGGATCGAGGCGGCCTATCGCGGCATGGCCGACGGCCCTCCCTATGCCGAGGCGACTATCCGCGCCGATCTCGCCTTCCACGAAGCAATCTTTGCTGCCGCACAGAATGCCGCGCTGCAGTGCCTCGCCAGCGCCGTCATCGCCACGCTGCAATGGTCGCTGCTGCTCAAGACGGGGGACGAGGCCGCCTATATCGAATCGCTCCCGGACCACGAGCACGTCCTGCTCGCCATCATCGACCGCGACGGCGACCTCGCCTCCGCCCGGATGGCCGGGCTCGTGATCGACAGCCTGAACACGACTCTCGCCTCGCTCGGCACGCACTACGCTACCGAGACGGGAAAAATCATGCGAATAAAGCATACTAAATAAGCGCCCCACCGCGGTGCGGGGCGTCATCGGGTACCGCTCATGCAAAGGCATGGCTAGAATGCCGCGCCAAGCAGGCTAGTTTCATTTTAATCGATTCAGAAGCCGCGAATCAACACTCCTTCCAGCCCCACGGACAGCGCGACGATGACAGCCTCGACCAAGCCCGAAATCATCATGACCGGACCGCTGATGGCCTATGCCGCCGATCAGCTTAAGGCGCGCTTCACGGTCCACGAGCTCTGGAATGCGCCCGATCGCGCCGCCTTGCTGCGCGAGGTCTCCGGACGCGTCCGCGGCGTCGCAGCCGGCGGCGGCCATAATCGCGTCGACGGTGCACTGTTCGATGCGCTTCCCAAGCTCGAAATCGTCTCGAGCTTCGGCGTCGGCTACGATCATGTCGATGCGGCCGAGGCCGGCCGGCGCGGCCTTGTCGTCACGAACACGCCCGACGTCCTCACCGACGAGGTCGCCGATCTCGCGATCGGCCTCTTGCTCTCGACCGTACGCCAGCTTCCTCAGGTCGACCGCTACCTGCGCGAGGGCAAGTGGCTGAAGGGCGCCTATCCGCTCACGACTTCGCTGCGCAAGCGTTCGGTCGGCATCGTCGGTCTCGGCCGCATCGGCAAGGCCGTGGCGCACCGGCTCGAGGCTTTCGGCGTATCGATCGCCTATCACGGCCGCTCGCGCCAGGACGACGTGCCCTATCGCTACTATCCTTCGCTCGTCGACATGGCGGCTGACGTCGACACCCTGATCTCGGTCGCGCCGGGCGGAGCCTCGACGCATCACATCATCAATGCCGAGGTGCTGAAGGCGCTCGGGCCGAACGGCATCGTCGTCAATGTCGGCCGCGGCACCGTCATCGACGAGCAGGCCCTGATCAAGGCGCTGCAGGACAAGACCATCCTCTCCGCCGGCCTCGACGTCTTCGAGGATGAGCCGCGCGTGCCGGCCGAGCTGATCGCCATCGAGCATGCGGTGCTCCTGCCTCATGTCGGCTCGGCCTCGGTCCATACCCGCGAGGCGATGGGCCAGCTTCTGGTCGACAATCTCGTTTCATGGTTCGATGGCAAGGGCCCGCTGACGCCCGTGCCGGAGACCCCATGGAAAAAGGCCTGATTCGCCGGCTGCTGCCGCTTCTCGTGCTCGGCGCCGGCAGCCTGCCGGCCGCCGCCCAGACGGCGCCGCTTCCGCGCGGCGCCGACAAGGCCCCGGAGACGATCCGTCGCTGGCTTGGAGCCTGGGAGCTCGAACTGGCAGGCGCCACGCGCAGTTGCACCGTCACCCTCGGTGCGGAGACATCCGGCACGGCCCGCCAGCTGCGCTTCCCCGCCACATGCCGCCGCGCTCTGCCGATCCTCGACGATGCGACGGGCTGGACACTGGCAGCCAACGGCCAGCCGCAGCTGCTGGACGCCAGCGGCAAGGAAGTGGTCGGTTTCCAGAAGGGCACGCCTGCAACCGGACTGGACGGCAAAGGCAGCGACGGCAAGGCCTATCGGCTGCTCTCGAAGGACCACCCCCGCGTCGCGCCGGCTTCATCCGCGAATCCGGCGACCGCCGCACAACGACAGACTCCGGTCGACCCGGCCACAGCGCCTGCGGCCACGACGTTGCCCGGGCGCTATGTGGTAATGCGCCAGCAGAACCGCGAAGCGTGCCGTCTCATCCTGTCTCCGCCAACGGCAGCCGGGCAAGCGACAGCCGCCTTCGAAGGCTCCTGCCAGGATACCGGGCTCACCATCTTCGACCCGGCGGGCTGGCGCTATGACGGCGGACGCCTCACCCTCGTCGCCCGCCGTGGCCACGGCATCGACCTGATTTTCGAGAATGGCCAATGGCGCAAGGACCCGGCGGTCGGCGCGCCGTTGCTGATGCGCAAGCTCAATCCGTAGACCCTGCCGCGCGAAAGGCACCCGCGCGACAGGGCAGAAACCTCACTCCGCCGCGTCCGCGGGCTTGAGCACGCCGCGCCGGATCTGGTCCTCCTCGATCGACTCGAACAGAGCGCGGAAATTGCCCTCGCCGAAGCCGTCATCACCCTTGCGCTGAATGAATTCGAAGAAGATCGGGCCGAGCACGGTGCCCGAGAAGATCTGCAGCAGCACCTTGCTCATCCGCCCCTGCTTGTCCCCGAGCGCCACGGCTCCCTCGCCGTCGATCAGGATGCCGTCCGCCTTCAGCCGCTCGACCGGCTCGCCATGGTTCGGCACGCGCGCATTGACCTTCTCGTAATAGGTGTCTGGCGGCGACGGCATGAAGGGCAGGCCGTTACGGCGCAACTGCTCGACGCTGGCATAGATGTCGCGCGCGCCCATCGCGACATGCTGGATGCCCTCGCCCTTGTACTGGCGCAGGTACTCCTCGATCTGGCTCTTGTCGTCGAGCGACTCGTTGATCGGAATGCGGATCTTGCCGCAGGGCGAGGTCAATGCCCGCGAGATCAGGCCGGTCAGCTTGCCTTCGATGTTGAAGAAACGGATCTCGCGGAAATTGAACAGCTTGCCGTACCAGCCGGCCCAATGGTCCATGCGCCCGCGGTGGACGTTGTGGGTGAGGTGATCGAGATAATAGAGGCCGGCCTGCTCGGGATGCGGATCGCGCTCACCGATCCACTCGAAATCGACATCCCAGATCGAGCCCTTCTCGCCATAGCGATCGACGAAATAGAGCAGCGATCCGCCGATGCCGCGTACGGCAGGGATCGCAAGCTCGCCCGGCCCGATCGCGCTCTCATAGGGCTCTGCGCCGAGCGAGACGGCCCGCTCGAAGGCATGCTTCGCATCGACCACGCGGAAGGCCATCGCGCATGCGCAGGGGCCATGCTCGGCGGCGAAGGCCTGGGCGAAGGAATCCGGCTCGGCATTGACGACGAAATTGACATCGCCCTGGCGGTAGAGCGTCACCTGCTTCGAACGGTGACGGGCAACGGGCATGAAGCCCATGGTCTCGAACAGCGCGCCGAGCTTCTCCGGCTCGGGATGGGCGTACTCGACGAACTCGAAGCCGTCCGTGCCCATCGGATTCGCGGCCGAGATTTCCGGCGGTGCCGCATCGTGCGGAAAGGGACCCATGGCACTCCTCCTGTTCTGTTGAGGGCACATGGTCACGCAGAATGGAGGCAAGGGGCGTGCGAATCTGTACGCAGCCGCGCAAGAGATGCATCATCCATGCACCCACAAGCAGAATGGCGCACGACATGACCACGCTCGACACCCTCGATTGGCGGCTTCTCGATGCCCTGCAGCGCGACGCTTCCTTGACCAATGCAACTCTCGCGGAGCAGATCGGCCTGTCTGCCAGCCAGGTTTCGCGCCGCCGCCAGCGCCTCGAGCAGGACGGCGTCATCCGCGGCTACCGCGCGGCGCTGGAGCCGGCAGCCGTCGGGCTCGGCGTCATCGTCTTCATCCATGTCGCGCTCGACACCCATTCGCGCGACAACGCCCGGCGCTTCCGCGACCTCGTCCGGCTGACGCCGGCGATTCTCGAGGCTCATGCGCTCACGGGCGAGGCGGACTACCTGCTGAAGGTGGCGGTCGGCGATCTCAAGGCGCTCGCCCGGCTCGTCAACGAAATCCTGATGCCGCATGAGAGCGTGGCGCGCGTCCGCTCCGAGATCGCGCTCGAAACGCTTAAGGAACCGGGGCTCCTGCCGCTGCCGATGACATAGCGCGGCGCTTGTGCAAACTGCGCCTTCGT
The DNA here is from genome assembly GCF_052114025.1 of Allobosea sp. RAF48. Lineage (NCBI taxonomy): Bacteria > Pseudomonadati > Pseudomonadota > Alphaproteobacteria > Hyphomicrobiales > Alloboseaceae > Allobosea > Allobosea sp. RAF48. Next base: position 72,444 of record NZ_JBFRDZ010000013.1, on the reverse strand, counting down.
CACGCCGCTTTGATGCGGCTGATCGATCCCGGTCGCATGCCCTCCCACTGCGGCCACCACAGGAGAACGTCGATGTTCAACGCCAAATCGCTGCTTGATGCCCTGATCAGCGCCGGCAGCCAGGCAGGTACGCAGGCGGGTCAGCAGGGTGGCCTCGGCGGCATGCTCGGCGGCCTGGCGGAACAGGTGCAGCGTTCGGGTGGCCTCGGCGGGCTCGCCGGGCAAATCCTGACCCAGGCAAGTCAGGGCGTCGGCGACGCCGCGCGCCAGACCGGCGTGCAGCAGGGCGCGAACGATGCGCTCGGCCGGATCACCGGCGGCAAGACACCCGACCAGCTCATCGAGCAGGCGAAGGGCCTGTTCAACAGCAACCCTGCCCTCGCAACGGCCGTGCTCGGCGGTCTCGGCGCGCTCGTCTTCGGCACCTCGACCGGCCGCTCCGTCGCCGGCTCGGCAGCCAAGCTCGGCGGCCTCGCCCTGATCGGCGGCCTCGCCTACAAGGCCTACCAGAACTATCAGGCCGGCAAGCCCGTGCTCGACAGCCGCCAGCAGGAGTTGCTGCCCGCCCCCGCCGGAACCGGCTTCGAGCCGCAGGCGGCGAGCGAAGCGACCGCCCTCGTCTTCGTCCGCGCCATGATCGCGGCAGCGGCGGCTGATGGCCATATCGACACCGAAGAACGCGATGCGATTCTCGGCGGCCTCAAGGAGGCCAATCTCGATCAGGACGCCCATGCCTGGCTGGCACAGGAACTCGCCAAGCCAGCCTCGATCGACGAACTCGTCGAAGCCTCAGAAAGCCCGGAACTCGCCGCGCAGATCTATACGGCGGCGCGCATCGCCATCAATCCGGACACTGCGCCGGAGAAGGACTTCCTGGCCGGCCTCGCCGGTTCGCTGGGATTGGACGCGGAACTCGTCGCCAATATCGACGCTGCTGCCAGCGCCGCAAAGGTCTGAACCGGGCAAGGCAGACCACAGGCACCGCCAGCGCCGGCTTTCGCCCATCGCGGAAGCCGGCTGAGAACATCACAGGCTCGCGAGTTGGAAGCCGCGCCGCCTCCACTTCCGTGTTCCCTGCTGCTAGGTGCGGGGCCATGCCTGACTCGAAGAACGGCGGACCGGCACCGGAGCTGAACGCCCCCTCGCCGACGCGCCGCCAAGCCCTCGCGCTGACGCTGCTCTCGCCGCTTGCCGCCGTGCCCGCTCTTGCGCGGCCGCCGCTCTTTGCCGGCTCCGCCTCGCAATTCGTGCAGCTCGATCCGCCGGAGGATGCCGGCTCCCTCGCGCTCACCGACCTCGACGGCAAGAGCAGGCCCCTCTCGGCTTATCGCGGCAAAGCCATTCTCCTGAATTTCTGGGCGAGCTGGTGCCCGCCCTGCCGGCGCGAGCTGCCGATCCTGCGGCGCCTGCAGGCAAGAGCGGCGCATGAGCCCTTCGTCGTCCTTCCGGTGTCGTTGGACAAATCGGCGGCGACCGTGATCGCCTATCTCAAGCGCCTTGGGCTTGCCGACCTCTCGACCTTCATCGATGCTGCCGGCGCAGTTGCTTCCGGGCCGAAATCGACCCAGCCAACGCCATTCGCCCTCTACGGCATGCCAATGACCTATGTGCTCGATCATGAAGCGCGTAGCGTCGGCTATCTCGTCGGCGAAGCGGACTGGGACAACCCTGAGGGGCTGAAATTGCTGCGCTTCTACGCAAGAGCGGCGGGCTGATTTGCCAATGAAAGCAGGGTTCGTGCGCTCCCGCGGATCGACCCCGAAAAAATAATCGCCTCCTGCATTGAACCTCCCCGCTCCGTCCCGCGACCAATCGGCATAGAGGGCGAGCAGTTCGCTCTCGCACCAGTCGGGAGAGACGAGCATGACGACGTTCCGCAAGACGCTGACCGCCACCCTCGCGGCCGCGACCCTGGCCACCACTTTCATCGCCTCCGGCGCCGAGGCGCGCCCGCGCTGGGGCTATGGCTACGGTGGCTGGGGCGTCGGAGCCGGTGTGGTTGGCGCGCTCGCCGCGGGCGCTATCATCGCCTCGGCCACTCGCCCGGCTTATGGCCACGGCTATTATGCCGCTCCCGTCCGCTCCTGTGATCTGGTCGAGCGTTTCGACCGCTGGGGCAACGTCATCGGCTACCGCCGGGTCTGCGGCTACTACTGAGGCTTCGGCACCCTGAGTTCTCGAGACCAGACTGAAGCCCCTCTCCGAGGGGCTTTTTTGCTTCCGGCGTGACCGGCATCAGGCGCCGTCCGTGAGCGCGGCAGCCATGCTCACGGACCGACGCTCAGCGCCACATGGGCTGCCGCCTCGTCGCAGATCCACTTCCGGAAAGCCGCGATGGCCGGCCGCTGCGCGGAAGCCACCGGGCAGACCAGATAGTACTGGTGCGGCCCCTTGACCTGATGCGGGAACGGCCGGACCAGACGACCGGCATCGAGATAATCCCCGATCAGGACATTGGTGGCGAGCGCCACCCCCTGCCCTGACGCGGCGGCCTGCAAGGCCAGGAAGGTGTGCGAGAAGCGTGGGCCCCGCGTCGCGTCGATCTGGGGCAGGCCGACCGCGCCGAGCCAGCGCGGCCAGGTAATAAAATCAGGGATTCCCTCCGGAATCTCATGCAGCAAGGTGTGATGGCTGAGGTCCGCCGGCTCGCGTAGCGGCCGCTCCGGGTCGCCGAGCAGCGCGGCGCTGCAAACGGGAAAGAAATTCTCCTCCATCAGGAGATCCGTCTGCAACCCCGGATAGCCGCCGCGGCCCAAGCGGATCGCTACGTCGACATTCTCGCGGGCGAAATCGGTCAGGCTCACCGAGATCTCGACCCGCACCTCCAGGTTGGGCTCGCGCTCCTTCAGCGAGCCGAGCCTTGGGATCAACCAGTTCAGGGCGAAGCTCGGCAAGGTGCTGACCGTCAGGGCGTTCGGCGCCTCCGGTCTCAAAGCCCGGGCCGTGGCTTCGTTGAGCTGGTCGAGCACCTGCGAGATCGTCGCGGCATAACGTTCGCCGATCTCGGTCAAGGCAACGCCCTTGCTCGGCAGCCGGATGAAGAGCGGGCGCCGCAGCCAGGCTTCGAGCGACCTCACATGCTGGCCGACGGCGCTTGCGGTAACGGCGAGCTCATCCCCCGCCTTCTCGAAATTGCGATGCCGGGCAGCGGCTTCGAAGGCGCGCAGGGAAGCCAGGGGCGGGAGATGGCGACGGCTCATGTCAGGCCAAGTTCAGCTTGGGCAATGCGAAGAACTTCGCATTTGCTTCCCCCTCGAGCAAGGCGCAGATTCCGGGTCGATTAGATCACTCAGGAGGCGCGTCATGTACGCCAGCCCTGCCATAGCCGGACTTTCCTTCTCCGCTCCCCGCCGGTCGAGCGGCCGTGCCCTGGGGCTGCTGTTGCAGCTCGAGGCCTGGCTCGATGCCAGGAGCAGCGCACGCGCGCTCTACGCGATGGACGAACGGGCCCTCTCCGATCTCGCCCTGTCGCGCAGTGATGTCGAGCGCGTCAACGCGGACGCCGGCCGCCCTGCCGGAGCCGCCTGAGAAGCCCGCTGCGGAGAACCCGACCGGACCGAGGCCGGCCAGAACGGAACCGAACGAAAAAAGGGGCTGGAGGTCGACAACGACCGCCAGCCCCCTTTTCCTGTCGTCGCACGCTCGCCGACGCGCCCCTTGCCGGCCGTTGCCTTGCACAGATTGCCGGTAACGATCCAGGCGATGCAGCGCTTCAGCGGGAAGCTGCCACGATCGACATCGCTGACGTGATCTGACGCGCGGGGGCTAAATCATGATCCCGCGCTCGTAACGGAGATCGTCGATGCCCCTGCCCAACCGAGTCAGGCCTGACGGCACGCTCACCGCCGACCCGGCGCGCGGGCTGTTCTTCGGCAATCGCGGCGGCCGCTTCCACGATCCCGACCGGCGCGAGGTGCCGGCCCGCATTCAGGCGACGCAGCACTGGCTCTGCTGCGTCCTCTCATTCAAGGGGCGCCGCCGGAAGGTCTGGGGCCACGGCTACACCGAGCTCTTCTTTTGCGACGAGGTGACGGCGCTTGCAGCCGGCCATCGCCCCTGCATGGAATGCCGCCGCCGCGACGCGCTCGCCTATCGCGACGCGCTGGTGCAGGGCCTGCGCCTCCCGGAAACGCCGCTCTTTCCCGAGATCGACCGCATCCTCGATGCCGATCGCCGGATAGGACGGGCCAAGCGCATGCACCGGCTGCCGGCAGAAGAACTGCCGGACGGCGCGATGCTCCTGTCCGAGAGCGAAGGAGCATTTCTGGCACTGCGCGCAGACACCGCCCTGCTCTGGTCACCAGCCGGCTATGTTGCGCTTCATCCCCGTCCGAAAGGGCTGGCGACCGTTCTCACCCCGCCAGCCACGCTTGCCGCGCTGAGGCATGGCTACCAACCTATCTGGCACCCGAGCGCGGAAGCCCTGGCCCCGTCCCAGGCACGGACCGGTAGGAACTTTTACCCGCCCGGAAGCGTTGCCGCAGCATCATCCTTTCAATGAGGGGCTGCCAATGCGTTCCATCATCCTGTGGCTTGTGGGTATTCCGATCCCGATCATCATCCTGCTGTGGTTTTTCATGAAGTAGCGTGCGGTTGCGTCGCGTGAAGAAGGCCGGGCCCTGCGCCCGGCCTTCTCGTTTGCGGCGGCGCTTCCCGCCACGAACTGACAGGCGATCATGCTTTCCCGGCATGGCCCCGCCATCGCAACCAAGCTCCGGCTCCCCTATATGCCGCCCATGTCAGACACGACCCCGCCGATCATCTCGGTCTCCGGCCTCTCCAAAACCTATGCCACCGGCTTCAGCGCGCTGAAATCGGTGGACCTCGCCATCCGGCGCGGCGAGATCTTCGCTCTGCTCGGCCCCAACGGCGCCGGCAAGACGACGCTGATCAGCATCATCTGCGGGCTCGTGCGGCCAAGCACCGGCACGGTTCTGGCGGATGGGCACGACATCCAGCGCGACTATCGCGCGGCCCGTTCCGCCATCGGCCTCGTACCGCAGGAGCTGACGACCGATGCCTTCGAGACCGTCTGGAGCACGGTCAGCTTCAGCCGCGGGCTTTTCGGCAAGCCGAAGGATCCGGCCCTGATCGAGCGAATCCTCAAGGACCTCTCGCTCTGGGACAAGAAAGACACGCAGATCCGCCGCCTCTCCGGCGGCATGAAGCGGCGCGTGATGATCGCCAAGGCGCTCTCGCACGAGCCGCGCATCCTCTTCCTTGACGAGCCGACGGCCGGCGTCGATGTCGAGCTCAGGCAGGACATGTGGCAAATGGTGCGCCGGCTCAGGGATGATGGCGTCACCATCATCCTGACCACGCACTACATCGAAGAGGCCGAGGAAATGGCCGACCGCGTCGGCGTGATCTCCAAGGGCGAAATCATCCTGGTCGAGGAAAAAGCCGAGCTGATGCGCAAGCTCGGCAAGAAGCAGCTCACCCTGCAGCTCCAGCAGCCGATCGGCGCCGTCCCGGCGACGCTCGCGGGCTTCGACCTGAAGCTGTCTGAGGGTGGCGATGAGATCGTCTACACCTACGACACCCAGGCCGAGCGCACCGGCATCACCACACTGCTCCAGGGCCTGTCGGAAGCGGGCATCCGCTTCCGCGACCTCAGCACCAGCCAGAGTTCGCTGGAAGAGATCTTCGTCAATCTGGTGAGGGAGCGGGCATGAGCGCCGCAAGCTTCAACCCGCATGCCATCGCGGCGATCTACCGCTTCGAGATGGCGCGCACCTGGCGCACGCCGCTGCAGAGCATCGTCTCGCCGGTGCTGTCGACCTCGCTCTATTTCATCGTCTTCGGCGGGGCGATCGGCTCACGCATGCAGTCGATCGACGGCGTGCCCTATGGCGCCTTCATCGTGCCCGGCCTGATCATGCTCTCGCTGCTGACGCAGAGCATCGCCAACGCCTCCTTCGCGATCTATTTCCCGAAATTCACCGGCACGATCTACGAGCTGCTCTCCGCTCCCGTCGCTTGGTGGGAGGCGGTGATAGCCTATGTCGGCGCGGCCGCGTCGAAATCGATCCTGCTCGGCCTCATCATCCTCGCAACGGCGGCCTTCTTCGTCCCGCTCCGGATCGAGCACCCCTTCATGATGCTGCTCTTCCTGGTGCTGACGGCGACGACCTTCAGCCTGTTCGGGTTCATCATCGGCATCTGGGCCGACGGCTTCGAGAAGCTGCAGGTCATCCCGTTGCTGATCGTGACGCCGCTCGCCTTCCTCGGCGGCTCCTTCTACTCGATCAGCATGCTCCCGCCCTTCTGGCAGACGGTGACGCTGTTCAACCCGGTCGTCTATCTGATCAGCGGCTTCCGCTGGAGCTTCTTCGGGCTCGCCGATGTCAGCCTCGGCGTGAGCCTCGGCATGACGCTCGTCTTCCTCGCCGCCTGCATCGCAGTGGTCGGCTGGATCTTCAAGACGGGATATCGGCTGAAGAATTGAGCAAGAGAGCCGTCATGCTCGGGCTTGACCCGAGCATCTCATGACAATGACGCGCCCGAGCCTCCTCCGGGAGGAGATTCTCGGGTCTGCGCTTCGCTACGCCCGAGAATGACGTTCCGTACAACCAATTGACTTCCGCCCCCCTTCCGTCTTGATGCGCGCCATGACCGATCTTTCGACCATCGAGGCGTCCGCGGCCCGCCCCGCGCCGCATGCGCGCCGGCGCACCTTCGCCATCATCTCGCACCCTGACGCGGGCAAGACGACGCTGACCGAGAAGCTGCTCTATTTCGGCGGCGCCATTCAGCTGGCCGGCGAAGTCCGCGCCAAGCAGGGCCGCCGCCAGACCTCGTCGGACTGGATGAAGATCGAGCGCCAGCGCGGCATCTCGGTCGTCACCTCCGTGATGACCTTCGAATATGGCGGCCATGTCTTCAACCTGCTCGACACGCCCGGCCACGAAGACTTCTCGGAAGACACCTACCGGACGCTGACCGCGGTCGACTCCGCCGTCATGGTGATCGACGCGGCGAAGGGCATCGAGGACCGCACCAAGAAGCTCTTCGAGGTCTGCCGTCTCAGAGATATCCCGATCGTAACCTTCATCAACAAGGTCGACCGCGAGACCCGCGACCCCTTCGACCTGATCAACGAGATCGAGACGACGCTGGCGCTCGACGTCGCGCCGATGACCTGGCCGGTCGGCCGCGGGCGCGAATTCGCCGGCACCTACGACCTGAAGGCCAACACCTTCCGCCGCAACCAGAAGGGCGACGAGAGCGCCGAGGATCAGCGCGTCTCCGGCTGGGACGATCCGCTCTTCGACGAGCTTCTGCCGCATGGCGCCGCCGAGACCTGGCGCGAAGAGGTCTTCCTCGCCGCCGAGGGCCTGAAGCCCTTCGATCTGCAGGCCTTCCGCGAGGGCCATCTGACGCCGCTCTATTTCGGCGCGGCACTGCGCGACTACGGCGTGCGCGACCTCATCGATGCGCTCGGCGCCTACGCCCCGAGCCCGCGCGCCCAGCTCGCCGACAAGCGCCCGATCGAAGCGTCTGAGCCGAAGATGACCGGCTTCGTCTTCAAGATCCAGGCGAACATGGACCCCAACCATCGCGACCGCATCGCCTTCATGCGCGTCTGCTCGGGCAAGCTGACGCGCGGCATGAAGGCCAAGCTCGTCCGCACCGGCAAGCCGATGCCGCTCAACGCGCCGCAGTTCTTCTTCGCACGCGACCGCTCGATTGCGGAGGAAGCCTTCGCCGGCGACATCGTCGGCCTGCCCAACCACGGCACGCTGCGCATCGGCGACACGCTGACCGAGGGTGAGGACATCGTCTTCAAGGGGGTGCCGAGCTTCGCGCCGGAAATCCTGCGCCGCGTCAAGCTGAAGGACGCGATGAAGGCCAAGAAGCTGCGCGAAGCCCTGCAGCAGATGGCGGAGGAAGGCGTCGTCCAGCTCTTCCTGCCGCATGACGGCGCGCCCGCCATCGTCGGCGTCGTCGGCGCCCTCCAGCTCGACGTGCTCAAGGAGCGCATGGAGGCGGAGTATTCGCTGCCGATCGACTTCGAGCCCTGCCAGTTCGCGATCGCCCGCTGGGTCTCCTCGGACGACAAGGCGGCGCTGGCGAAATTCGTCGGGTTGAAGCCCTCGGCCATGGCCGACGACCTCGACGGCGACCCGGTCTTCATGGCCTCATCACAGTTCACGCTGAAATACGACGCCGAGCGCGCACCCGATGTGACCTTCTCGGCCATCAAGGACTATCAGAAGGGCGTGAAGGGCTGAGCCGGCCGCTGTGGCCTGAAAGCGACAGGCCGCGGCGCGCTCCTTTCGGGTTGATCCGCATCAATTCGCATCGCGCGAAACCGGCGCTGATGGAGGCATGAGCTTTGAGGCGCAACCCGCGTCGCAGGCTCGCGACTCCGGAAGCTGCTACCATGATGTCTCGCTCGATCCGTCTTTCTCTTGCCGCCGTGCTGCTGGGCGCCACGGCGCTGACCAGCGCCCAGGCGGCCGATTTGCCCTCGACCAAGGCCGCTCCCCTGGCCCCGGTGCTCACCAGCTGGAGCCCGTGGATGATCCGCGGACGCGCGCTCTTCGTCATGCCGCAGGAAGAGGCGAGCCTGAGGCTGGGCGGGGCGCCGATCGTCGGCGGCAAGGTCGATATCTCCAATTCGGTCGTGCCCGAGCTCGACATCACCTACTTCTTCACCAAGAACATCGCCGCCGAGCTCATCCTCGGCGTCACCCCGCATAATGTGAAGGGTGCGGGCAGTCTCGCCGGCGCGCGCATCGGCTCGGCCTGGCTGCTGCCGCCGACCCTGATGCTGCAGTACCACTTCACCGACCTCGGCGCCTTCAAGCCGTATCTCGGCGTCGGCGTGAACTACACCGTCTTCTTCAACGAGAAGGCCAAGGGCGGCTTCACCGATTTCGACCTGAAGGATACCTTCGGCTTCGCGCTCCAGGCCGGCTTCGACTACATGATCGACCAGCACTGGGGCCTCAACTTCGACGTCAAGAAAATCTTCCTGGAGCCCAAGGTGAAGGTGAACAACGGACTCATCGCCGGCAAGGTCAAGATCGACCCCTGGCTCATCGGCGCCGGCGTCACCTACCGCTTCTGAGATCCGGCCCGGCTTCGGCGGTTCGGCTGGCGGAAAGGGAACGGTTCGCCCCTCCCTCCGCCGCCGGCGTTCACACCTCGGCGAAACCCAGCGGGATCGCCGAGGTGGATTTCAGCTCCTCCATCGCAAACATCGAGGTCACGTCGCTGAGGTCGATGCGCGAGATCAGCTTCTTGTAGAGCGCGTCATAGGCGGCGATGTCGGCGACATAGGCCTTGAGCAGATAATCGATCTCGCCGCTCATCCGGTAGAAATCGACGATCTCCGGCAGGTCGTGCACGGCCTGATGAAAGCGTTCGAGCCACTCCATCGAATGGCGGGCCGTCTTGATCGCGATGAAGACCGTGACGCCGGCCTTGAGCATCTCCCGGTCGAGCAGCGCTACGCGGCGCTTGATGTAGCCGCCCTCCTCGAGCTTCTGCACCCGCCGCCAGCAGGGCGATGACGATAGCCCCACCGCCTCCGCGAGTTCAGCGAGCGGCAGACTCGCATCCTCCTGCAGCCGCGCCAAAATGCGCAGGTCGAAAGCATCGAGCTTGGCCATGAAACCTCGGCGAATTCGGCATCAGCTTCTTTCCCAAGGAATGAAGCGGAGAATATTTTCCACGTATTATCCCATTTAGGGCAACAGGTTCCAATCAGGGAAGAAAATTCTCCAACTGCGCAAACCAATGCCCGCCCCCCTCCCGTATCCTTTTTCGCAAGGGTTCGAGAGGGGGACGACATGCAGGGGTTTCTGAACGAGGAGCGGCGTGGGGCCGTACTCCAGAGCCTGCGGACCGATGCAGGCACGCTGTCGCGCGACTATCTCTCAGCAGCGCGAGAAGTCCTGCACGAGCTTGTCGCCATGCCCGATCTGATCCAGCGCCTGCCGCTGGAGCGCAAGGCGGGCGGCTACAGCCGCAACCTGCTCGCCGGCAATGAGGATGTCAGCGTCTGGGCCATCGTCTGGGGCGAAGGCTCGGCCACCTCGACCCATGATCACCATTGCTCTTGCTGCTTTGGCGTCGTCTCCGGCACCGTCACCGAGACGTGGTATCGGGCCATCGACGGCGCCCGCGCCGTGCCTACCGAAGAGCAGGAGCGCCAGCCGGGCTATGTTGCCTGCATGCTGCCCTCAGGCCCGAACATCCACCGCATGCGTAATTTCGGGCCGGGCGAGGCGATTTCGATCCATATCTACGGCTTCGACCACGAGGTTCACGCCTCCTCGATCGAGACCGAATATACCGCCATCAGCGGCTGACACGTGCCGTAACCGCGGCGCACTGCTTGCGGCGGGACGGGTGCATGGACCCCCGCCCCGCGGCTTCCCGATCGGCCTCAGCCCGCCCGGTTGCCCGAAACCACCGCCAGCGCGGCGATGAAGCGATCGAGATCGGCTTCCATGATGTAGGGCGCCGGCGAGATGCGGATCGTGTCGCCCCGGGCGACGCCGCCACGACGCACCGTCATTACCCTGTGCTTGTCCCGCAGCTCCGCGACGATCGCGTTGGTCTCCGCCACCGTGCGCTTGCCGGTCAGCGCGAAGGAGGTAATGCCGGCGACCATGCTCGGATCGTCCGGTGTCTGGATTTCCACGCCCTTCAGCTCTCGCGCCTTGGCGACCCAGTAGTTGCGCAGATGGCGATAGCGCGCCTCCTTGGCCTGCGGGCCGATCTCCTGATGCAGCGCCAGCGCCGTCGGCACCGCGAGCTGGGCGGCGAAGTTCACCGTGCCGGTATGCAGCCGCGAGCGCACATCGTCGGCCTTGAAGTCCTCGTCGGCCAGATAGGTGTCGATGTCGGCCAGGCGCTCCTTGTTGATGTAGAGCATGCCGACGCCGAGCGGCGCGCCGATCCATTTGTGCAGATTGAAGCCGATGAAATCGACGCCGAGGTCCTTGGCCTGGAAGTCGACCTGGCCCCAGCTATGGGCGGCGTCGAGGATGACGTCGGCACCGCGCGCCTTCGCCATGACGGCGATCTCCTTGACCGGCATCATCAGGCCGGTGCGGTGGCTGACATGGGTCAGCAGCAGGAGCCGTGACTTCGGATTGGCCTTGAGCGCAGCGTCATAGGCGTCGAGCACCGCCTGACGGGTCGCCGGCTCCGGGATGGCGAACTTGACGACATCGACGCCGCGGCGCCCCTTCAGCCAGTTCATCGCATACTGCATCGAGTCGTAGTCGAGATCGGCATAGAGCACCGTGTCGCCGGGCTTCAGCTTGTTGTAGCCGGAGATCAGCGCCTGCAGAGCCTCGGTCGCGCCGCGTGACAGCGCGATCTCCTCGCGCGCGACGCCGAGAAAGGCGGCGAGCGGCGTGCGGACATCGTCGAGGTCCTTGCCGATCTTGGTGCGGGCATAGACCGTGTTCTCGAAATTCACGAAGTCGGTCAGGCGCTTGTATTCTGCCTTCACCGGCTCGGCCATGATGCCCCAATAGCCGTTCTCGAGGTTCACCATGTCCGGCGTCACCGCATAGAGATTGCGCACGGCAGTCCAATAGGCGGTGTCGGAGCCGATATTCGCGGTCGGCAGTGCCGGCAAAGAGCGGGCCGAAGCGGTCATGGCCTGCGTCGTCAGCGCAGCGGCGCCGAGGCCGAGCAGCAACGCACGGCGATTGGTCTCGAGGGCTTGCATGGTCGTCGCCTCCTGCGGGGTCGGTGCCGCGTAGCGAAGCGGTGTTTCAGCCCTGTGACGGAATGCGGGGATAAAGGGGCACTTCTATCCCCGGTCCGGACGGCGGCCGCATGCTGGCCGGCTCAAACCTCAGGGGAGCCTGCGCATGTCGATTTTTGGCCGGACGGGAGCGCCGACGATTGTGGCACCAGCGCCCTCAGCCGTCACCGAGCCGAAGCTTCGCCGGCTCGCGCCCGATGGAGGCGCGGCGATCCTCGCCGGCATTGCAGGCGGCTTCGATCGGCTGGCGCCCGGCCACGGCGTGACGACGCGGCTGCGCATATGCCACTTCCTCGCGCAAGCCGCACACGAGACCGACGGCTTCCGCACGCTCGAGGAATATGGCGGCCCCGTCTACTTCAGCCGCTATGAAGGCCGGCGCGATCTCGGCAACACGCAGGCCGGCGACGGCATTCGCTATCATGGCCGCGGCATCTTCCAGCTCACCGGCCGGGCGAACTATCGCCGCTTCGGGCAGCTTCTCGGCATCGATCTTGAAGCCGAGCCCGAGCGGGCAAAGGAACCTGCGATCGCGCTCTCCGTCGCCTTTTCCTATTGGCGCGAGCGCGGCATCGGCGCAGCCGCCGATGCCGACGATGTCGAGCGAGTGACGAAGCTCGTCAATGGCGGGCACAACGGCCTGGCCGCGCGGGCGCGCTATCTGAAGCTCGCCAAAGCGATCTGGATCTAGCCGCCCCTCAAACGTGCCCGGCCTTCAGCGCCTGGTCGAGATCGGCGTAGAGATCCCCGACATCCTCGATACCGGTCGAGAGGCGCAGCAAATCGGTCGGACAGGGCGAGCCGGCGCCCTCGATCGAGGCGCGATGCTCGATCAGGCTCTCGACGCCGCCAAGCGAGGTCGCACGCTTGTAGAGTTCGACATGGGCCGCGGCCTTGACCGCCGCCGCCTCGCCCCCGGTGACCTGGATCGACAGCATGAAGCCGAAGCCGCCTTCCATCTGCCGCGCAGCGATGTCGTGGCCGGGGTGCTGCGGCAGGCCGGGATAGAGCACGCGCGCCACCAGCGGATGGGCCGAGAGGCGCTGCGCCAATTCCATCGCCGAAGCCGACTGGCGCTCCTGCCGCAGATGCAGCGTGCGCATGCCGCGCATCAGGAGGTAAGCCTCGAACGGGCCGAGGATGCCGCCCTGCCCTTTGCGCACGGTCTTGATGCGGTTCCAGAACTCATCGTCGGCATTGGCGCAAAGCGCGCCGGCGACGACGTCGGAATGGCCGTTGAGAACCTTGGTCGCCGCATGCATCACGATGTCGGCGCCGAGCGTCAGCGGCCGCGTATGCACCGGCGAGGCGCAGGTCGAATCCACCGCGAGCCGCGCGCCGGCCTTGTGCGCGATCTCGGCCGCGGCCGCGATGTCGGTGATGGTCCAGAGCGGGTTCGACGGCGTCTCGATCCAGACGAGCTTGGTCGCGCCGGGCTTCACGGCTGCCTTGAGCGCAGCGAGATCGTCGGTCTCGACGAAATCGACATTCAGGCCCCACCGTGTCGCCTCGTTGAGCAGCCAGGCGCGCAGCGCCCAGTACATCACCTTGGAGGCGACGACGTGGTCGCCGGGTGAGAGCGCCTGGAACACGGCGGTCGCCGCAGCCATGCCCGAGCCGAACAGCAGCGCGCCGGCCTTGGCCTCTTCCAGCATGGCGAGCACGGCCTGCGCCTCATGGACCGTCTCGTTGTCAGGCCGGCCATAGATGAAACCAGTCGAGTAGCCGTTGTCCTCGTCGCGGATATAGGTCGTCGAGACATGGATCGGCGGCACCACGGCCTTGGTCACCGAATCGACCTTGCCCATCGCCTGCGCTGCGAGGCTCCGCGGGCTCCAGCTTTTCGTGCTCATCGTCTCTCCAACCGTCACGCTGCCTATGTCGACACGATCTCGCATGATCGGTCAGACGCACTCTAGGGCTCAGCCAAAATTAAAGTTGGTGCTTTTCACCATAGGGCGACTATTTTCGTCGCCAGGAAACTCATGATGCCGAAAATCGCCGACCTCGATCAGTTCGACCATGCCCTGCTCGAAGAGATGCAGCGCGACAACCAGACGCCGGCCCGCGTCCTGGCGGAGCGAGTCGGATTGTCTCAGAGCGCCGTGCTCCGCCGCCTCCGGCGATTGCGAGCCGAAAAGATCATCACGGCCGACATCTCCATCGTGAACCCCGCCGTGCTCGGCGTTCCCCTCACAATTCACGTGCTGGTCTCGATCGACAGGGGCTCTCAGCTCGCCGAGGCCTTCGCACGCAAGCTGCGTTTGCGGCCGGAGGTTCGGTACGCGTCCTATGTGACGGGAGGCGCGGATTTCGTCCTCCACCTTCAGGTCGAGAGCATGGAAGCCTACGCGGCCTTTGCGCGCGAGGTTTTCCACGACGACCCCAACGTGTCGTCGTTCTACACCTATGTCGCCATGCGCGAAGTGGTCGGTCCGGCGCAAGCTGGTCGGCCGGAGCGCGCTACCGCGGCGGCTCGCCCCGAACGGCGGGCCTAGCGCCCGGTCTCGCAAGCGGCCTCCGCCTCGGCCTTCTCAGGAAGAGTTCCATGACCGGAAGACATGCCATCCAGAGCAGGACGCATGTCAGGTGGCGCCAGGCAGCCTTGCCGCCCCAACGCACCGGCATCATCTTCCGGGTATGAACACGCTTCCGGGAATTCACTCCGAACGCTGCTCCCCGCTCTGGGCGGCGCTGATCATCGCGATCCTGCCGGTCGTCGCAGCGTCGGTGCTCGGCGGTGCAGTCACGGTTCCTCAGATTGCGGGGTGGTATGCCGGGCTCGCCAAGCCGGCCTTCAACCCGCCGAACTGGATCTTCGCGCCGGTCTGGACCGCGCTCTATGCGCTGATGGCGCTGGCGGCCTTCCGCATCCTGCGCATCCCTGTCGGGGTGCCCGGCCGGCGCCGCGCGCTGCTGGTCTATCACCTGCAGCTTCTGCTCAATATCGGCTGGTCCTTCGCTTTCTTCGGTGCCAACAGCCCGCTGGCGGGGCTGATCGTCATCCTGCCGCTGCTCGTCCTGATCCTCGCGACCATCGCCGCCTTCAGACCGCTCGACCGGCTCGCCGCCAATCTGCTCTGGCCCTATCTCGCATGGGTCTCCTTCGCGACCCTGCTCAATGCCTCGATCTGGTGGCTCAACCGCTGAGGATTATCCGCCGATCGAGCGCTCGATCACCTTCATCACGGTGGCGCGGAGTTCGGCGATGGTGAAGGGTTTCGCCATCACTTCGGCGACGATCGTCTCCAGGCTCTTCGCGCGCTCGCGCTGCTCGGCATAGCCGGTCATCAGCATGATGGTCAGCTCGGGGAAGCGCTGCTTGGCGGCGAGCGCCAGCGCGATCCCGTCCATCAGCGGCATGCGGATATCCGTCAGCAGCAGGTCGAAGCGCCCCTCCTCCGCCAGAAGGATGTCGAGCGCCTCGGCGCCATCGGCAGCAGTGAGGCAGCTATGGCCGTCCAGGCTGAGGCCGCGCGCCACCAGCACGCGCAGCGGCTCCTCGTCGTCGACGACCAGAATACGTGACATCGCAGTTCCTCAGATGCCCGGCAGTCCGGCCTGATCTTCCGTCTCGATCACGCCGACGAAAGGCAGTTGGCGATAGGAATGCGCGACATCCATGCCATAGCCGACGACGAAATAGTCCGGGCATTCGAAGCCTACATAATCAGCCTGGATGTTGACCGCGCGCTTATGCGGCTTTTCCAACAGAACCGCGGTGGACACCTTCGCGGCACCGCGTGCGGCCAGCAGATCCTTGGCGAAAGCCAGCGTGCGGCCGGATTCCAGGATGTCGTCGACCAGAAGCACGTCGCGCCCGCGCACCTCGCTCTGCACGTCGCGCAGGATTTCGACCTGCCCCGACGAGACGGTTCCCGTCCGGTAGCTCGAGAGGTGAATGAACTCGACCTGCGGCGCGAGGCCGATGCGGTGCATCGCCCTGATCAGGTCGGCCGCGAACATGAAGCTGCCCTTCAGAACGGCAACGACGAGCAGATCCTTGGGATTGCTGGCGGCAATGGCCTCCGCCATCTCCTGGTTGCGCCGCGCGATCGCAGCCTCGTCGTAAAGAACCCTGATCCGCCGTTCCGGCATGATATCTCCGTCTTCATTTCCGGCCGCAACCGGCCCGCGCAAGATCGATGCGCCGGGGCCCGTGCAGCGATTGTTGATGAACGCCGTCCAGCCCGACAGGCCCGATCGACAAGCACCCGTCCTAGCAGCGTCAGGGCGTGCTGGCGATATTGGCGGTTGTCGCGGCCGAAGTGAAGCGCACCCGCACGGACCGCCCGCTTTCCGGGGGAGAAGCAAGCCGGGCCCGGAAACGGATGAGTTCGGCAGGCTCCAGACTCGCCCGCGGCGACTCCGTCGTCCAGGTGTAGAGCGTCGCGCCGGCAGCATCCTTCACCGCGACCTCGATCAGCGGCACTTTCGCCTTGCTCTTGGTGATATTGGTGACATCGCCCTCGACGACGAGGAAACGGTTCGCACCATCCTCGACGAGCCCGCTCTCGATCGCGCCCAGGCTCAGGCCCCTCACATTCACCGGTAGCCCGGCCGTCTCGAACACGCTCGCGAGCTGCGGGGCAGCGCGGACGACTGCGTTGCGCTGCCATGCGAAAAGGCCGAGCAGGGCAAGACCCGCCACAGCGGCCGCCGCCGGTAACGCCGCCGCGCGCCGCAAACCCTTCACCCTGGAAGCGGTTGCCCTTGCCGCACCGGGCCTGCCGCGCCGGGCGAGAGGCCGGCTATTGGCGACGATGTCGGATTCCGCCTCCGCAACCGCCTTCTCACTGGTTTCGGCGGCAAGCGCGGTGATCTCGGCGTCGATGGCGGCAGCGCGCTCCATCTCCTCCGCCAGCAGGGCTTTCGTCTCCTCCTCGCTGGGTGCATCGGGAAAGACGGCGACCGGCTCGACATGCCATGCGGTCTTGCAGCTCGCGCAGCGCACCTTTCGACCTTCCGGCCCCAGTTTGGCCGCGTCGAGTTCATACTGGCTGGCACAGGATGGGCAGACGATCAGCATGGGCTTGGGCAATCTCTTCGCAACGATGGCCGGGTGTCTCCGGTACGCTTCGGCCCGGGATTCGTCCTTCAGGATCTGGCACGACGACAGGCGCTGAAGCACGAATGGCGGCGAACGGAAATGCCCGCTGCTATTGGCACGATTTATGGTTAACGCCCCGTGAAGAATCTGTGACGCAGACTGCACCCATCGCGCCGTTCCGGGCAGGCTCGCTTGCGGTGTAGGATTGGCCCGGATACGCGTTTCGCTGAATGAGGAAGACCGCTTGGTTCGGTTCGAAAATGTCGGCCTGCGTTATGGCATGGGGCCGGAGGTGCTGAAGGACATCAACTTCAGCATCGCGCCGCGCTCGTTCCAGTATCTCACCGGCCCGTCCGGTGCGGGCAAGACGACGTTGATGCGTCTCATCCTGATGGCGTTGAAGCCGACGCGCGGGCTGGTGAACCTGTTCGGCCAGGATGTCTCGCGCCTCGATGCCGACACGCTCACCGCCTTTCGCCGCCGCATGGGCGTGGTCTTTCAGGATTTCCGCCTGCTCGATCATCTCACCGTCTACGAGAATGTCGCCCTGCCCTTGCGCGTTCTCGGCAAGGAGGAGGCGAGCTATCGCGCCGAGGTCGTCGAATTGCTGCGCTGGGTCGGGCTCGGCGAACGCATGCATGCCGTGCCACCGGTCCTCTCCGGTGGCGAAAAGCAGCGCGCCGCGATCGCCCGCGCCCTGATCGGCCGGCCGGAACTGCTGCTCGCCGACGAGCCGACCGGCAATGTCGATCCCGGCCTCGGTCGGCGGCTGTTGCGGCTGTTCATGGAGCTGCAGACGCTCGGCACCGCCGTGATCATCGCCACGCATGATCTCAATCTGATGGAGATCTACGACGCGCCGCGCCTCGTGCTGGCCGACGGGCATCTGCATGTCGATGCCTGAGCTCAGCCATCACGAACCGGAGCGCGAGGAAAGGACGCTGCCGCCCAATCTGCGGCGCGACCTGCCGCTCGTGCCTGTCGACACCGTTGCCGGCCGCGCGCTGATGGCGGTGATCGCGATCCTGACCTTCCTCGCCGCGCTCAGCGCCGGCGCCGCCGTGCTCGCCGCGCGCGCTTCCGATCAGTGGCGGGGGGCCATCTCCAACGAGATGACCATCCAGATCCGTCCCGATTCGCATCGCAGCATCGACGGCGATGTCGCGCGCGCCGTGGCGATGGCGCAGGCGCTCGACGGCATCGACAGCGTGCGCGCCGTGCCGAAGGCCGAATCGGACAAGCTGCTCGAACCCTGGCTCGGCACCGGCCTCGACCTCGTCGAGCTGCCGATTCCGCGCCTGATCGTGCTCAAGCTCAAGAGCGGCGCCAGCCCGGATCTGGCGAGCTTCGGGCCGGCGCTGCGCCGCGAGGTGCCGACGGCGATCCTCGATGATCACCGGCTCTGGGTCCGGCGGCTCTCAGCCATGGCCGGCACCATCGTCGCCTCCGGCTTCGCGATCGTTCTGCTCGTCCTGACAGCGGCCGCGCTCGCCGTCGCTTTCGCCACACGTGGCGCGATGGCGGGCAGCCGCGACAGCGTCGAGGTGCTGCATTTCGTCGGCGCCGATGACGGCTTCATCGCCCGCGAATTCCAGAGCCGCTTCATCAGGCTGGGTCTCAAGGGCGGGGCTTTCGGCGGCTTCGCCGCGATCCTCGCCATCGCCCTCATCGGCTTCATCGTCTCGCGCTGGCGCACGGCGCCGGAGGCCGAGCAGTTGCAGGCTCTGTTCGGCGCCTTCGAAATAGGCTGGGCCGGCTATGCCGCGGTGCTTCTGGTCGCAATGGTGGTCGCCGCCATCGCCGGTCTCGTCTCGCGCTTCACCGTCCGTCACTATCTGCGGATGCTGTCATGAGCGCGCGCGGGGCGACAGCCGGACGTCAACGGATCCTTCACTCCTGCGGCGAAAGCCGGCATCCTGCCGCCGCCGTTATGCCCGAATGCCGGGTTATGCCAACGATATCATGGCCATGATCGGCAGCACGAAGGACGATCTCGGGATCGAGCCGCCGGATTCAGCGATCCGGGGCTCCGGGCAGGCTGTGCGGCCCTCGCTGCGCCGCATCCTGGCTCTGACCGTCGCTGCGCTGGCGGGGACCTGCGTCGCGCTGCTCGGCCTCGGCTATGTGCGTTTCGCCTCGGCCATCGACGCGCAGGAACCGGCGACTTCCCCGCGTACGGACGCGATCGTCGTGGTCACCGGCGGCGCCCAGCGTATCGGCGACGCCATCGGACTGCTTGGGGCCGATCGCGGCTCACGGCTCCTGATCAGCGGCGTCAACGAGAAGACCAGCCGCGAGGAACTGGCCAAGCTCAACCCCGCCTCGCGCGACCTGCTCAATTGCTGCGTCGATCTCGACTACCGCGCCCGCAACACCATCGGCAACGCCATCGAGGCGCGGCGCTGGGTCCGCGAGCACGGCTTTCGCTCGCTGATGGTCGTGACCTCGAACTACCACATGCCGCGCACGGTCGCAGAATTCGCCCATGCCATGCCGGGCGTCACGCTGATCCCCCACCCGGTCGTCACCGAGCATCTCGACACGACAGGCTGGTGGTATCGCTGGGCGACGATCAAGGTCCTCGCGCCGGAATACGTGAAATATCTCGTCGCACGCCTGCGCAGTCTCGTCGAAAGCGATCCCGAGAATTCGCGGCTCTCGGTGATCACCGGCGGCCGCAAGCCTGTCTCGTCGAAGCCGGCCGAGCTTCTGGGCCCCGCGGCCGAGAAGCGGTCGCGGCTGCCGGGCCATTCCCGCCACGAGGGCTGAGCCCCGAAATAGCGCAAGCGCTTGACCGGCGCCGCGTCTCAGGCTCATTGCGCAGCATGCTCGTCCTGCGCTCCCTCGCCTTCAACACACTCTTCTATGCCAATCTTGTCCTCTGGCTGATCTTCATCATTCTGCCGGCGCTGTTTTTGCCGAGGCGGATTCTGCTGGCCGCGGCCATCGCCTGGTCGCGGTCCTCGCTCTGGCTGCTGCGCGTGGTCGCCGGCACGCGCTACGAGGTCACCGGCATCGAGAACATTCCGCAGGGCGGCCTGATGGTGGCGGCGAAGCATCAGTCCTTCGTCGAGACCTTCACACTCGTCACGATCTTCCAGAACCCGGTTTTCATCCTGAAGCGCGAGCTGACCTGGATCCCGCTCTTCGGCTGGGCGCTGAACCAGCTGCGCATGATTCCCGTCAACCGCGGTGCCCGCGCCCGCGCCCTGTCCGACGTCACGCGGCGCGCCAAGGTCGAGCTCGGTCAGAACGGCCGTCAGCTGCTGATCTTCCCGGAAGGCACGCGCCGCCCCCCCGGCGCCCCACCGGCCTACAAGTTCGGCGCCGCCCATCTCTACGCCGAGCTCGGCGTCCCCTGCGTTCCCGTCGCACTCAATACCGGCCTCTACTGGCCGCGCCGCAAATTCCTGCGCCGACCCGGCACGATCCGCATCGAGATCCTGCCACCGATCATGCCGGGTCTCGGCAAGCTCGCCTTTCAGCATGAGCTGCAGGAACGGATCGAAACAGCCTGCGACAGGCTGCTGGCGCAGGGGCGGGCGGAACTCGCCGCGCTCGGCCTCGACCCGCTCGCGGCGCAGGCTCCTGACAAACCCTGACAGCAGAACTTTACGCCGCCCCGGGAGCTGCCGGCTCCGACGCTTGACTTATCTCCATGTCGTTCCCATTTTGTTCCTATTGCGGAGGAACGGACATGGCCGCTCTCGCCTATCGCTATACTCCCGATCTTTTCGACGAGCCCCTCGTCGCCCGCGAGATGCCGCTGCGCAGTACCGCGAGCCTCAGCGAGCGCCGCTTCACCGCCTGGCGCGGCCGGTCCGGCCGGCGTTATGTCGCCTCGGTCTTCGCCGTCGATGACATGCATGCGCTCGGCTTCACCGATGCCGTGCTGCTCGCGGTCTCTCCCGATCGGCGCATCATCGCGGCGCGGGATTCCGGCCCTTTCGGTGTCGAGGCGGCCCTGAGCCGCTGGCAGCGCGCGATCGGCGCCGCAGGCGCTGCCGAGATTCACGTGCATCTTCTCGCCGAGGATGGCCTGAGCCGCCGGGCCGCGCTGCTCGACCTGATGCCGGAGGCCAGCCCGGAAGCCTGATCAGCCGGCCCCCAACGGCGGATGCGGCGCGCCGAGACCGGGCGCCAGCTCCTGCGCGAGGCAGGCCAGGACCGGATCGTAGATGCCCATCTTGCGCAGATGCTCATGCGTCTGCAGCACATAGTCCGGGTTCTCGCCGGACTGGCCCTTTCCCTCCCGAACGAGCTTGAGCAGCTGCGCGGGCGGCAGCTTGCCGGCATATTGCAGATGCTTGCGGTCAGCGACATAGACCAGCCCGCGTGCCTGCCGGCCATCCTCCAGCCTGAGCGGAACATGGCGCTCGAGATAAACAGCCGTCGCCTGCTCGCGCGCCCGCAGATAGTCCACCGTCTCCTTCGCCTGTGCCGCAGCGACCCGGAAGGCGAGGCCCCGGCAGACGCCGCCGCGATCGAGCCCGAGGACCAGCCCCGGCCGCTCCGGCGTGCCACGATGGACATGCGAGAAGACGCAGAGCGAGCGGTGATAGCCGTGCAGCCGGGCCTGCACGCTCTCCGCGAAGGGAAAGCCAGGCCGCCAGATCAGCGAGCCGTAGCCGAAGACCCAGAGATCGGTCGCACCGAATTCGGTCGTCATCGCCATCCCATAATTTGGCCGCGCCAAGCTGCTTGCTGTCCCGCGCCGTCCAGCGCAAGGGCCTTCCCGCTCTGGCGCCGGCTCCTTCGGCGAGCTAACAATCCGCCCGCCTCCGCGCAAGGAACGCCTGCCGCATGACCGATACCCTTCCGACGCGCCGCCAGAGCCGCTTCTGGCTCTACGGTCCCACGCTTCTGCTCGTTATCCTGGCGGCGGCCTGGTCCGTCTTCTGGTTCTATGCACGCGGGCGCGCCGCGGCCGAGATCGATGCCGCCCTGGCGCGCGAGGCCGAGCGCGGCCGCACCTGGACCTGCAGCGACCGCACGATCGGCGGCTATCCCTTCAGAATCGAGCTGCGCTGCAATGCGCTCGCACTGACCTCGACGCGCTGGGGAGACGCCGTTCGCGTCGAGACCGGCCCTGCCGTCGCCGTCGGCCAGATCTATTCGCCCAGTCTCGTGATTGTCGAGCTCACCGGCCCCGCCAAGGTCACCCTGCCCGAAGGCCGCTCGGTCGCTCTGACCTGGACCAACCTCGATGCCAGCCTCGCCTGGCGCAATCCCGAGCGCTTCGCCCTCGTCGCCAGCGATCTTACGGCCGTTCAGACGGCGCCCGGCCTGAATCCGGAAACCTGGAGCAGCAAGTCCCTCGAGGCCCACCTTCGCCGCAACCCGGCGCGGCCGGCCACCGACCAGGCCGTCGACATCGCCCTCACGGCCAAGGGTACGGTCCTGCCGCCGATCGACATGCTGCTCCGCAACACCGATACCGGCGAGATCGCGCTGGAAGCCACGCTGACGCAGGCGGAAGCCTTCCGCAAAGGCTTCAATCCCGACGCTCTGGAAAGCTGGCGCGGCGCCAACGGCGCCTTCGAGCTGACCCGCCTCGTCTCGACCAAGGGCAAGGCCCGCGTCGATGGCAGCGGCCAGTTGCAGCTCGATCCGATGCGCCGTGTCTCCGGCGATCTCCGGCTGGCAGCAGCCGGCATCGAACAGATCGGCGGTATTCGCATCGGCAGCCTCCTCGGCGGCCTCGGCGGTCTTCTCGGCGGGCGCGGTGCCGATCCCGCGGCGACACCCGGCCTCACCCCGCTGCCGCCCGTGTCGCTGCGCGAAGGCCGGGTTTTCATCGGGCCCTTCCGGCTGCCGCTCCAGCCGCTGCCCTCTCTCTACTAAACACATGAAAAAGGGGCGCCGCGGCGCCCCTTGAACTTATCTGCGCTGCAGCGCCGGCTCAGGCCGCCGGCAGGGCCGCGCTCGGCGCCTCAATGCGGCTGATGGCCTTCTTGACCGCCTCCTGCACCTTCTCGAAGGCGCGCACCTCGATCTGGCGGACGCGCTCGCGCGAAACGCCGAACTCCTCGGAGAGCTGCTCCAGCGTGATCGGATCCTCCGCGAGACGACGCGCCTCGAATATCCGGCGCTCGCGCGGATTCAGCACCTCCAGCGCCTCGCGCAGAGCAGTATGGCGGTTGCTGCTCTCCTCCGAATCGGCGAGGCGGCGCTCCTGGCTCTCGGAATCATCGACCAGCCAGTCCTGCCACTCGCCCTCGCCGTCCTCGCGCAGCGGCGTGTTGAGCGAGGCGTCGCCGCCGAGCCGGCGGTTCATCTCGACCACGTCCTGCTCGTTGACGCCGAGCTTGGTCGCGATCTGCTTGACCTGATCGGGGCGCAGATCGCCCTCACCCAGCGCCGAGATCTTGCTCTTGGCCTTGCGCAGGTTGAAGAACAGCTTCTTCTGGTTGGCCGTGGTGCCCATCTTCACGAGCGACCACGAGCGCAGGATGTACTCTTGAATTGAGGCCTTGATCCACCACATCGCATAGGTGGCAAGGCGGAATCCCTTGTCAGGCTCGAAGCGCTTGACCGCCTGCATCAGGCCGACATTGCCTTCGGACACGACTTCGCCGATCGGCAGGCCGTAGCCGCGATAGCCCATGGCAATCTTGGCGACGAGGCGAAGATGCGAGGTAACGAGCTTGTGCGCCGCATCGCGGTCGCCATGCTCACGCCAGCGCTTGGCCAGCATGTATTCCTCGCTCGGTTCCAGCATCGGGAACTTGCGGATTTCGTCGAGATAACGTGACAGCCCGCCTTCGGCGGACAGGACAGGCAGCGAAGCACTCGCCATGCGCGTGTCTCCTCATCAAGGCTCCCGCTGTGCGGCAGGCCCACCGCGCGATCAACCTTCGCGCAGGTTTCGGATGATGCGAATAGATCCAACGCAGCAACTGCTGTGGAGTTCGGCTGGACTGATCGCGTGCGGCGCCCCCTTGGCCATCCGCATCCGACAACCCTAGTATATGCGAACTCAGTCTGGCGGAAAGGTGGCAGAGAAGCCAGATTGACTCACAGCGTCGCGAGGGCGGTTTGCAGATTCGCAAAAGCCGCAGGCGGCTCGGATTCGAACAGCATTTCCTCGCCCGTGGCGGGATGCGCGAATCCGAGAATGGCGGCATGCAGTGCCTGGCGCCCCAGCGCGGCGAGCGCCGCCTGTGCCTCCGCCGGCAACCGCACTGCCTTGGTGACAAATCCCGAGCCATAGAGCTGGTCGCCGAGCAACGGGTGGCCGATATGGCTCATATGCACGCGGATTTGATGCGTGCGCCCGGTCTCCAACCGGCACTCGATCAGGCTCGCCAGCGGCTCGGTTTCGTCGAGCCCCTTGAGCAGAGGCGGGTAACGCTCGATCAATTCGATATGCGTGATCGCCTCGCGGCCCCGCCCTTCCTTGACCACCATCATCTTCTCGCGATTGCGGTTCGATCGCTCGATCGGCGCATCGATCGTGCCCTGGTGCAGCCGCGGCACGCCCCAGACGATGGCGAGATAGGCGCGCTGCAGCGGGCCCGTGCGGCCATGGTCGGCGAACTGCTTGGCGAGCTTCTGATGCGCCTGGTCGTTCTTGGCGACGACGAGCAGTCCGCTGGTATCCTTGTCGAGCCGGTGAACGATGCCGGGACGCCGGACGCCGCCGATGCCGGAGAGGCTCTCGCCGCAATGGGCGATCAGCGCATTGACGAGCGTACCATCCTCATGGCCGCCCGCCGGATGGACGACCAGCCCCGCCGGCTTGTCGATGACGATGAGATGCTCGTCCTCATAGACGACGTTGAGCGGGATATCCTGCCCGATCGGCTCCGCCGGCTTGGCCTCGGGCATCACGAGGGCGAGTTCGTCGCCTTCGACGACCTTGCGGCTCCCGTCGCTGGCGACGGCGCCGTTGAGGCGGACGCCGCCCTCCTTGATGACCTGCTGCAGCCGCGCACGCGAAATCTCGCCGGCCAGCAGGGCAAGCGCCTTGTCGAGGCGTTGGCCGGCCTGTTCGGGACCGACCTGCAGGGTCACGCTGGCATTCGGATCGGAAACGGAGGTCATTGCGCCGCTATACGTTGCATGCAGCGGGACCGCACGCCTTTTCCGCAATGCTCCCCCGTCATGCGCGGGCGTGACCCGAGCATCTCATGACACGGGCTTCCTGTTCCTCGCGCTGAAAGAGATTCCCGGGCCTGCGCTTCGCCCGAGAATGTTGCCGGCGGCCGCCCTCAGCCGAACAGGCGAAAGCCGCTCTTTTTCGGCTCTGGCGGTGGCTCGTCGTCCGGCCCCGGATCGTCCGGCGCATGCGAGACCGGGAAGATCACCGGCTTGGGCGGCGCGGCCTCCCGCGCAGACACAGCCGGCTTGGCGGCCTCTGCGGACCTGGCTTCGGCCGGCCTCGCGACCTCGGTCACCGTCTCCACCGGTTTCGGCTCCTCCTTGGGAGCGGGCTGCGCGACCGGCGCGGCCGGCTCCGGCTTCGGTTCTTCCTTCGGCGCGGGCGCGGCCGGGGGAGCTACCACCGCCGGCTCGATCGTCGTTGCCGACAACGGCTTGATCTCGATCAGCTTGGTCGAGTCGTCGAGATCGACCAATACGTCATCGAGCGCCTGAGGCGGGCTCCCCAGCGTCGCTGGCGGCACCGTCCAGACGAAGGCGTCGAGCCGGCCCGTGATCGGCGAGACCGGCATCCAGTGGTCGGAGACCAGCCCGTCCGCGACCCAGGCCGCATCATGCGGTGCCCGCGTCGCCCGTGCCAGCCATTCGCGCACTCGGCCAGCGGCACCGTGCTCGGCTTCCTC
Source organism: Allobosea sp. RAF48 (assembly GCF_052114025.1). Taxonomy (NCBI): domain Bacteria; kingdom Pseudomonadati; phylum Pseudomonadota; class Alphaproteobacteria; order Hyphomicrobiales; family Alloboseaceae; genus Allobosea; species Allobosea sp. RAF48. The sequence continues at coordinate 46,871 of NZ_JBFRDZ010000013.1, read as the reverse complement.
CAGCTCGGCCATCAGCAGACAGGCCCGCACCGAGGCTCCGCCGGCGAGCAGCGGCTTCAAGATCTCGCGCGCCTTCTGGAATTCGCGCGCCTGGATCGCAGCCCCAGCCAGCGCCAGCACGCTTTCTGGGTCGGCCGGCCGCAGCTTCGACAAGGTGGTCGCGCGGTTAAGCCGATCGAGCGCGCTGTCGCCCGGCCGCGCATCGAGATAGGCGGCGGCGATATCGGGATGCGGCGCTTCACGCCAAGCTGCTTCCAGCAGCTTGGACGCCTTGCGGACATCGCCGCGCTCGGACAACATCCGCCCGGCAAGCGCGGCCGCGGGCGTCAGTGACGGCGCGAGCTTCACCGCCTCGAGAGCGGCGGCAAGCGCCTTCTCCGGCTCACGGTCCCTCTCCTGCAGCGCTTCGGCGGCGAGCAGGACGGCGCGCTGGCGCCGCGCTTCCGCCTTGTCGGCGAGCCGCAGCGCGGCGCGGCGCTCGACGGCCGTTCGCGCCGCCTGCCAGTCGCCGGCGTTGGTGTGGAAATCGAGCAGCGCATCATTGGCCCATGCGAGCGAGGGCGAGCGCCGCACCGCATCGTCGGCAAACGCGCGGGCCGCCGCCATGTCGCCGCGACGCTTGGCCTCGACGAAGAGACCGCGCAGGCCGAGCACCCGCGTCTCCGGCTTGTCGAGCATGGCCTTGAAGGCAGCCTCCGCCTGGGCGCGGTCGCCTGAAAGCTGCGCCGTCTGCGCTTCGAGCAACAATGTCAGCGGCTCGTTCGGCACGAAGCGGCGCGCTTCGCCGGTATAGCGCCCGGCCGCGACGGGATCGCCCGCGCCAATCGCGACCATGCCGCGCGAGACGGCCTCGAAGCCGCGAGCCCGGCGCCGGGCGCGCGAGGACAGGCTGAAGGCCGAGGGCAGGCCGAAGACGAAGCGCAGCACCGCCCACGCCAGCAGCACGATGAAGGCGAGCGCCACGACGCCGACGGCGGCGATCGCGACGCTGGTCTCGATCCGGTAGCCCTGCCAGAGCACCGAGACCTCGCCGGGGCGATCCGCGAGCCAGACCGCACCGAAGGCAAGGCAGGCGAAGACCGCGAGATAGATGAGAACGCGAACCATGGACCCTCTATCCTCCGTCAGCCGGCGGCGCCGAGCGCCGCGACTGCATCCTGCGCGATCTTGGCGATCGCCGCATCCGCCGCGGCCCGCTTCTGCAGATCGGCGCCGAAATCCGCACTGGCACGGCGCGCCGGCTCGGGCAACTGTCCCCACAGCGCAGCCGCCTTCGGCATGTCCCCGGCCGCGATGGCAGCCTCCAGCCGGATCGGCAATGTCGCGGGGTCGTTCGAGCCGTTGTCGCCGACCGGGCGGACCGTGACGATCCGGCTGGCGAGCCCGATGAGCTTGTCCGACCAGCTGTCGGATTGCGGCGTGACCTCGCGCTGGAACATCGCACCATGCTTGCGGAAGCCCGCCAGCAGCGCGTCGCGCGTCGGGGCTCCCGACGCTGCGACCGCCGCCAACGCAGCGACATCGGCCTGAGCAACACCGCTCTTGGTCAGCGCCGCGACATCGCTCGCGAAGGAGCGCCCGGCCGCAAGCGCCCGCTGCACCCGCTCGGCGAGCACGATCCGCGCCGCGGCCGTAGCCTCCGGGCCGAGGGCGGCCGCGCTCTTCGCCTGTGCTTCGACCGCGCCCACGCGGCCGGTGATCTGGTCGAGCCGCTGCCCGAGCGCCGCTGTCGCAGCCTCGGTGCGCTGGACCTGGGCAGCGAAGGCGCTCGTATCGGGCGCCTGTTGATTGCCGAGAGAGCCCAGCTTCCCAGCCAGCGCCTGCACCTCCGATCCGGTCTTCGTCACCGCCTCGGACGCAGCCATCGCCTTCCGGTCAGCCGCGGCCACGCCGGTCTGCACGGTATCGATCCGGTTGCGCAGCTCGGCGATCTGCTCGCCGGTCGCTGCCGGGCTGACCCGGTTCAGCGCCAGGAACACGCCCCCGGCTCCGATGATTCCGCCGACAAGCCCGGCTGCGATCAAGTGCAGCCAGGGCGTTCCCGCCGGCGGCTGGCGCTCGCCGGCATCTCGCTGCGGCTCGACGGGCGGCGGCCTGAATTCCTGCGGCAGCGCCTCCGTCGGCGCAATCGCTTCCGGAGGATGGGCGTCTGCATGCGCGTTATCAGGCGCCGCTGCGGGCGCTTCCGCCTCGGCCTTGAGCTCGATGGTCGGCGGCGTACGCTTGAGGCTGCCGCGCGGCTCCGGCCGGGCGGGATCGGATGCGCCTGCCCGCGCGGAGACCTGCTCCAGCGCGGCGAGCATCCCTGCCTCCTCCGGATGCTCGGCGACGAGCACCGTGCTGGCGCCCGCCGCGATCAGCGGCGCCGCGACATCGGCCGAGAGCACGACATGGGTGAGTTCGAGCGCCGCGTCCGAAACACCAGCCGCTTGCGCGAGCGTGATGAAGGTGCGTGCGCCGCGTGCCGAATAATGCAGGGCCGCATCGCCCGGCTGACCATGCCGCAACGCGGCCTGCGTATCCTCGGGCAGGACGGTCACCGGCTCGGCCGCATAGGCGGTCCAGAGCGTCACCGCGTAGCCGGCCGCCTTGAGCCGGTCCGGCACGTCCTCCTTGCGATCGCGCCCCACGATCATCAGGAGCTTCGCCGGGGCCGGCAGCGTCCGCTTGATCAGTTCGATCAGGTCGTTGCGGTCGCCGTCTGCGCTGCGCGCATCCTCTAGCCCGGCTTCACGGACCTTGGCCGCCGTTCGCGCACCGACCGCGAAGACCGGCAGGTCACGCCAGCCGGCCGGTCCTTCGGTGAGCGCCGGGACGGCATTGCCGCTCGTCAGCACGATCGCATCGAAAGCAGCCTCCGGCGCTGCTCCGGGCAGCCGGACCACGTCGAAGAGCGGCGCGAGCACAGGCTCGAAACCATGATCGGCAATGGCGCGCGCGGTCCGTTCGGCATCAGGACGGGGACGGAAGACGAAAACGCGCATTCACAGCTCCTGACAAGAAGGGCAACGACCACAGGACGGTGCGCAAACCATGCAGCTTCCCGCGTTCGGTCCGCATTGAGGCGGAACAATGATGCCTTGCATGCCGTCTCCGTTCTTGTCTCTGCCGCAAAGGTCGCAACCGCGCCCCTTGGCCTTGCACCCTACCCCGCACTATACGAAGGAATGGCCGGCGAGGAACTGCCGGACATGGTCCCTCATCCCGTTCTTCCGTTCCGTGAGGTTAATCGAACGATCATGCGTGTCCTTGGGATCGAGACGACCTGCGACGAAACAGCGGCCGCGATCGTCTCCGTCGAGCGCTCGGGCGAGAGCAAGATCCTGTCGAACGAGGTGCTGAGCCAGATCGCCGCCCATGCGGCCTATGGCGGCGTCGTCCCGGAGATCGCGGCGCGCGCCCATGTCGAGGCGATCGACCGCATCATCGCGCGCGCCTTCGCGACGGCCGGCATGAAGCCCGGGGACATCGACGCTATCGCGGCGGCGGCTGGGCCCGGCCTCGTCGGCGGCGTCATGGTCGGGCTCACCGCCGGCAAGGCGATCGCGCTCGCGACCGGCAAGCCCTTCATCGCGATCAACCATCTCGAGGCGCATGCGCTGACCGCCCGCCTCACCGACAACCTTGCCTTCCCCTACCTGCTGCTGCTCGTCTCGGGTGGCCACACCCAGCTGTTGGCCGTGCGCGGCGTCGGGGACTATCTCAAGCTCGGCGGCACCATCGACGATGCCGTGGGCGAGGCCTTCGACAAGATCGCCAAGATGCTCGCTTTGCCATACCCCGGCGGCCCCTCGGTCGAGCGCGAGGCGCTGAAGGGCGATCCCGAGCGCTTCGATTTCCCGCGGCCGATGCAGGGGCGCGCCAATCCGGACTTCTCGCTCTCCGGCCTCAAGACCGCCGTGCGCCTCGTCGCCGAGCGCATCGCCCCGCTCTCCGATCGCGACGTCGCCGATCTCTGCGCCTCCTTCCAGGCAGCCATCGTCGACGTCATGGTGGACCGCACCCGCGCCGGCCTGCGCGCCTGCCGCGAAGCCGGCATCACGCCCTCGACGCTCGTCGTCGCAGGCGGCGTCGCAGCCAATCAGGCGATCCGCAGCGGCCTGACACGCCTCGCCACCGAAGCCGGCCTGCCGATGGTCGCCCCGCCGCAGGCGCTCTGCGGCGACAATGGCGCGATGATCGCCTGGGCCGGGCTCGAGCGGCTCAGGCTTGGCCTCGTCGATGACATGACCGTCGCCGCGCGTCCCCGCTGGCCGCTCGACGAGCTCTCGGCCAAGCCCAAGACCGCCGCATGAAACCCGCGGCGCCCTACGCGACCATCGGCGTTGTCGGCGCCGGCTCTTATGGCGCGGCGCTGGCGCTCGCCGCGACCCGCGCCGGCCGCAATGTCCGGCTCTGGGCCCGCGATCCGGACACCGTCGCAGCCATCGAGCGCAGCCGCCAGGCGCCCCGGCTGCCCGATATCGCGCTGCCAGAATCGATCCGCGCCACGGCCGCTCTCCACGACCTCGCGGATTGCGACGCGCTGATCATCGCCGTACCCACCCAGAATTTGCGTTCGGCCTGCCAGAATCTGGCTGAGCACCTGCCAGCGGGCGTGCCGATCATCTCGGCCGCAAAAGGCATCGAGCAGGCGAGCGGCCTGTTTCCGACCGAGATCATCGAAAGCGTGCTGCCCGGCGCCCGCACCGCGATCCTGTCCGGCCCTAGCTTTGCCGCCGATATCGGCCGTGGCCTGCCGACGGCGGTGACGCTCGCGGCGGCAGAACCGGAGCTGGCGCAGGCCCTGGCCGAGGCGCTGAGCTCGCCGGCCTTCCGCATCTATCACTCCAGCGATCCGCTCGGCGTCGAGATCGGCGGGGCGGCCAAGAACGTGCTCGCCATCGCCGCCGGCATCGCCATCGGCCTCGGCTATGGCGAAAGCGCGCGCGCGGCGCTGGTCGCGCGCGGCTTCGCGGAGCTGCGTCGCTTCGGCGAGGCCTATGGCGGCGAAGCGGAAACCCTGATGGGGCTGTCGGGCCTCGGCGACGTCGTGTTGAGCTGCGCCTCGCCGCAATCGCGCAACTTTGCCTATGGTCTGGCGCTCGGACAGGGCCGCAAGCCCGCCGAGGCCGCCGGCGGCAAGCTCACCGAAGGCGCCTTCACCGCTCCGATCCTGGTCGAGATGGCCCGGTCGCGGAACGTCGAGACGCCGATCGCGGAAGCGGTCTGCGAGATCATCGCCGGGCGCATCGGCGTGCGGGAGGCCGTGGCCGCCCTGCTCGCCCGGCCGATCCGGGCCGAACGATAGGGGGAACGGGCATGGCAAACGACTGGTCCGATCTCACCAAGCGCGTCGCGCGCGGCATCGCCGAGGTCAAGAAGACGACGGGGTCCGAGCTCATTGCCGAAGGCCAACCCGTCCCGCTGGCCGGGCGGATTGCAGGCCCCGTGCTTCAGCATCGCCGGCGCAAGGCCGAGGGCACCCATCGCTTCGTGCTGATCCTGCCCTTCGGCGAGGGCGAGGTCCGCGTCGAGCTCGACCCCAAGGATTACGCCGCCCTGACGCGCGAGATGGTGCGGTTCTGGAACGAACAGGGCGAGGCGGCCTCGCAGCCGCCGGTGCCGCTCAAGGAGGACGAAGCCTGATGGCTCACTGGCTGATCAAATCCGAACCCTCGGTCTGGTCCTGGGACGACCAGGTCAAGGCCGGCGCCAAGGGCACGCATTGGGACGGGGTGAAGAACCACACCGCCAAGCTCAACCTGATGGCGATGAAGAAGGGCGATCAGGTGTTCTTCTATCACTCCAACGAAGGTCTCGAGGTCGTCGGCATCGTCGAGGTCATCAAGGAAGCCTACCCCTGGGAAGCGGCCGGCCCGCCTTGGGTCCTGGTCGACTTCAAGGCGGTGAAGCCGCTGCCGAAGCCGGTCTCGCTCGCTGCCGTCAAGGCTGAGCCGAAGCTCGCCAAGATGTCGCTGGTCACCTCCTTCCGCCTCTCGGTCCAGCCGGTGACGGACGAGGAATGGGACCTCGTCTGCAAGATGGGCGGCCTCTGATCCCCATCAGAAAATTCATAGCCCTCATCCCGAGGAGCCGCGGAACGCGGCGTCTCGAAGGATGAGGGCTCATCAGATAGGTTCTGGGCCGCGGTAGTAGGCGGCGAAGGGCGGATATTTAGCCAGCGCGCGCGGCCGATAAGGCAGCCTCTCGTCGAGGATCGGCACCGCCGGAGCTTTCAGGCGTGGCTCGACGGCATCAGCCATCCGCGCCGGCTGCGGCTGGAACCGGTGCAGCACGAAGCTCCCCCGCGTGCCCTCGCTCCAGGGCAGCCATGAGGTCTTGCGCTCGTCATGCTGGAGGCCGAGCGCATCGGGCCTGAGTTCTGCGACCAGCCCCGGCTCGACGATGAGCGGAGGCGTGGCGGCCCGCGCTTCCGCGACCATCCAGCCGAGTGCCAGGTCGGTCAGCCCCATCTGCAGACCATAGCCGCCGCCGATGTCGGTATGCACGCCGGCAAACCAGACTTGCCTGATCTGTCCCGGCGGCGCCTGCGTCTCGTCCCAGAGCTCGGGCGCGAAGACCTGCCGGTTCTCGTCGATGGCGAGCGCCTGGCGACCATGGGCGACCTGCCGGTTGAGGATCGCGTCGTGGAATTTGTGGCGCCCCGGCAGGCTGCCGATAGCCGGCAGGCCAAGCGCGCGCACGGTATCCCAGACGCCGACGAAGAACGGAGGCGCCGGCTGGGTAGCGTGGCGTTGCCGGAACGCCGCAGCGGCCTCGATCCGCGCCGCGCGGTCGCGGATCATGTAGACATCCTTCACCGCGCTGGCCGCGAGCTCCCGCACCTCGCGCGCCTGAACCGCGTCGGTGAAGCCGTCCCAGCGCAGCACATTGATGAAGCCGCCCGGCACACCGCAGAGCGCAAGCACCCCGCCGAGGCTGCGCACGGTGTAGGCGCCGCGGCTGAAGCCGAACAGGAAGACGCGGTCGCCCGGCCTGTAGGCGCAGAGCAGAGCGGCGTAGCAATCGATGATGTTGTCGGTGATGCCGTAGCCGGTCGCCTGGGCCAGCAGGTCCTTGAAGCGCCGAAGCGGCCCGCGAATCTCGCCCTCGTCCGGGTTCGAGCCCAACCCGGGATCGTAGAAGCAGATCTGACGGGCGGGATCGACCTCCCGCGTCGCCATGAACAGGCGGTAGATGCTCGTCCAGTTGATCGGGTTCGCACCGCCGGCCTGCCCCGTCCCATCCGAGAAGATGCAGACATTGCGCGCCATGGAGCCCTCCCGCGCCCGCACCCTACCATGTGATGAGGCGCTCCGGGGACAATTTGGCCCCCAACCATGCTTCCAGCGCCTGCCCCTGCCACGAAAGTGCGACGCACAATGGGTTGCCGCGCCGTGCGCGCATCCTATGATGCGGGGAATTCAAAGGAAGCGATGTCCCAACCGCTCGCCAGAGCGGTGGGACCAACGCAACACAGACGTTCCAAGTCTGGGGAGACACCCGAATGTCCGAGACGATCTACGACGTGCCCGCCGGCTGGTCCGAGAAGGCCTGGGTCAACAACGCTCGCTATCAGGAGATGTATGCGGCCTCGGTCGCGGATCCGGAGAAATTCTGGGGCGAGCACGGCAAGCGGATCGACTGGTTCAAGCCCTACACCAAAGTCAAGAACACCAGCTACGAGCCGGGCAAGGTCTCGATCAAATGGTTCGAGGACGGCACCACCAATGTCGCCCATAACTGCGTCGACCGGCATCTCGCCACACGCGCTGACCAGACCGCGATCATCTGGGAGGGCGACAACCCCGCCGAGTCCAAGACGATCACCTACGGCCAGCTCCACGCCGAGGTCTGCAAGTTCGCGAACGTCCTCAAGGAGCATGGCGTCAAGAAGGGTGACCGCGTCACCATCTACCTGCCGATGATCCCCGAGGCAGCCTACGCCATGCTCGCCTGCGCGCGCATCGGCGCCATCCACTCGGTGGTCTTCGGCGGCTTTTCGCCCGACTCGCTGGCGAGCCGCATCGAGGATTCCGATTCCAAGATCGTCATCACCGCCGATGAAGGCCTGCGCGGCGGCCGCTCGGTCCCGCTCAAGAAGAACGTGGACCTCGCCGACGACAAGGTGAAGGGCGGCATCGGCACCGTCATCGTCGTCAAGCGCACCGGCGGCAATGTCTCTATGAAGGCGGGCCGCGACGTCTGGTATCACGACGAGGCAGCCAAGGTTTCCGGCGACTGCCCGGCTGCCGAGATGAATGCGGAGGACCCGCTCTTCCTGCTCTACACCTCGGGCTCGACCGGCAAGCCGAAGGGCGTGCTGCACACCACGGCCGGCTATCTGGTCTACGCCGCGATCACGCACCAATATGTCTTCGACTACCATGATGGCGATATCTACTGGTGCACCGCCGATGTCGGTTGGGTGACCGGCCACAGCTACATCCTCTACGGCCCGCTCGCGAACGGCGCTACGACGCTGATGTTCGAGGGCATCCCGACCTATCCGTCGATCTCCCGCTTCTGGGAGGTGATCGACAAGCACAAGGTCAACACCTTCTACACCGCACCGACCGCGATCCGCTCGCTGATGGGCGCCGGCGAGGATCCGGTGAAGAAGACCAGCCGCGCCTCGCTGCGCCTGCTCGGCTCGGTCGGCGAGCCGATCAATCCGGAAGCCTGGGAGTGGTATCACCGTGTCGTCGGCGATCGCCGCTGCCCGATCGTCGATACCTGGTGGCAGACCGAGACCGGCGGCATCCTGATCACGCCGCTGCCGGGCGCGACCAAGCTCAAGCCCGGCTCGGCCACCCGGCCCTTCTTCGGCATCAAGCCCGAGATCGTCGATGCCGCGGGCCAGGTGCAGGAGGGTGCCTGTGAGGGCAACCTCGTTATCGCCGACAGCTGGCCGGGCCAGATGCGCACGGTCTATGGCGACCATCAGCGCTTCATGGACACCTATTTCGCCACCTATGCGAACAAGTATTTCACCGGCGACGGCTGCCGGCGCGACGCAGACGGCTATTACTGGATCACCGGCCGCGTCGACGACGTCATCAACGTCTCCGGTCACCGCATGGGCACGGCGGAGGTCGAATCGGCCCTCGTCGCGCACCCCTCGGTCTCCGAGGCCGCAGTCGTCGGCTATCCGCACGACATCAAGGGCCAGGGCATCTACGCCTATGTCACCCTGATGGCCGGCGAACAGCCCAGCGACACGCTGCGCAAGGAACTCGTTGCCTATGTCCGCAACGAGATCGGCCCGATCGCCTCGCCGGACCTGATCCAGTTCGCGCCCGGACTGCCCAAGACCCGCTCCGGCAAGATCATGCGTCGCATCCTGCGCAAGATCGCCGAGGACGAGTTCGGTGCGCTCGGCGATACCTCGACACTGGCCGATCCCGCCGTCGTCGACGACCTGATCGAGAACCGGCAGAACAAGCGCAAGGCCGGTTGACGCCCTTTGGTGGCGGCGCTCAGTGAGCCGCCGCCACCACCTCGATCTCGACCTTGAACTCCGGCCGGGTGAAGCCCGAGACGATCATCAGGGTCGAGGCGGGCGGCGGCGTGCCGACATGAGCGTCGCGCGATTCCATATAGCCCTTCATGTAGGCGCGGTCGGTGACATAGGCATTGACCCGCACGGTATCGGCGAGCGTCATCCCAGCCTCGGCCAGAATCGCTGCGATATTGGCAAAGCACAGGTCGGCTTGAGCCCGGACATCCTCGGGCACGCTCCCATCGGCGGCGATCCCCAGCTGGCCCGAGCAGAAGACGAGCCGCCTGCCCGCCGGCACCTCCATGCCGTGGCTGTAGCGGGCGAAGGGCGGCGCGATCGCGGCGGGGTTGAGCGGCTTCATGGGGGAGGTCTCCGGGAATCGTCCGGACTATGCCTGCCCACATCTGTTGGAACCAGAGCATGTATCGCGGGTTCGCATCGCGCCCGGCCTGCGCTAGATCATGCTCATGCCGCGTTCATTGAGTTCCTGTGCTAATGACGCAAAGTTCGGCTGACCGAGATCGGAACCCGCGCCGCATGATGACGATGACTGCCACGCCTGCCGCCCTCACCCGCGCGGCTGCCCTTCTGCCTCTGCTGGTTCTGACGGCCTGCGCAGGCTCTCAGCGCTTCTCCGGCCCGGTAATGAACGCGCCATCCTACGATCAGCCGGTTCTGCCTTCGGCGCCTCCGGTCAGCTCAGCGCCGATCACCTCGGAGCCGCTGCCGCCGCCCGGCGGCTATCCGGCCGCGTCCGCGCCGCCGCCGGCGGGAGGGGGCCTGCCCGCTCCGCAGGATCCGTTCTTCAATCCCGGCGCCGGCGCGCCGCAGGGCCAGGCACTGCCACCCGGCGGCCAACCTTTGCCGCCGACGGGTCAGCCGGAGCAGGCGCCCGGCCTGCGCGGCAGCAGCAACCAGGTCGCCGGGCTCGGCTCAAGTGCCACCGCGCCGCGCCCGGCCGCAAGCCGCGACGGCATGGTCGGCGGCTGGACGGCACGGGAGGCGACCGGCGGCTCCTGCCGGATTCAACTGTCGAGCACGCCGACGCTCGATCTCTATCGCGCCAGCTCGTCTGGCTGCGCGAATCGGGATCTGCAGAAGATCACGGCCTGGGACTATCGCGACGGCGAGGTCTATCTCTACCAGCAGGGCGGCACCGTTGCGGCGCGCCTGCGCGGCGGCGGCAGCTCGCTCGATGGCGCGGTGACCAAGTCCGGTGCGGGGCTATCGCTCAGCAGGTAGTCTGCGGCCAGCACACGAAGCGCGGGCGGAAGCGCCTCGATCCGCCCTGCGCTGCGGTTTAAGCCGGCGACGAATTACGGCCTGAGCGCGCGGGCAAGCAGGGTCGTCGGCCAGAAGTTCTTCTGGATCGACAGGGCGAGCGTCGCAAAGCCCGTGGCATTGTCCAGCGCTTCGTCGAGAATCGTGAAGGGCGTCGGCCCCCCGGTCATGATCACGCCTTCCACATCCGCGTAGCCGCCGACGAGATCCGCCTCGAACTTGGCGGCGAGCCGGCGCATCGCCGCGTTCCCGGGCAGGCAGGTCATGTAGAGCGTGCGGATGCTGCGGTTGCGCGCCGCGGTAATCAGCCGGTGAAAAAGATCCGTGCCGATACCGCGCCGGCGCCAGTCGCCCTCGACGCTGAAAGCCGCCTCGCCTGTCTGCGCGACGATATCGTCGAGGCCGCGCAGCTCGGCGGCACCGCGAACAATCCCGTCTTCGACATAGGCATAGACGAGTCCGCCCACGCCGAAGGTCGTCGTCGCATAATTCTCGAGAAAGGCATCATTGACCGCCGTGCCGAACCGCTGATGGCGTGTCACCGGATCGAGCCGAAGCAGATGTTCCCGCAGCAAATAGCGCTCCGTCGGCCACAGCCGCCGGATCACGCCCGTGCCGGCCTTCACGCCGGCGAGTTTCGAACGAGCCAATTGTCATCTCCTGAACAGCGCGAAGCGCGCACTGCCGACCAGGAGCGTATCTTCCCTAACGCGTTCCCCAGATCGTGCCGGATTCGGGCGAATGCAAGGCATCGAGCTGCGGCATTTTTGCCGGGTCTGACTAAGATTTGAGCCTCTACCGCAAAATCCCATGCAGAAAAGACATGACACTCGGCTCTCAACAGCCTGGGGACGCCACGAAAAAAAGCACTACAACCACGGATATCGTCGTGCGATAATTTCGCACGTACCCCGATGACGGCGCGCCCGGCATGAGCTAAGTTGCGTGCTCCCGGTCACTCATACTTGAAGCTCCATGTTCGATCGTCGCAAGCCTCCTGCTGCCCAGCCTTTCGTCACGCACGAAAATATCGAAGCCAAGGTTAAGTGGTTCGACCCCGAGAAGGGGTTCGGTTTCGCATCGCCCGCCGATGGTTCGGGCGATGTCTTTCTGCACGTCTCGGCGATCGGCCCGCTCGATCAGCAGGACCTGCTGCCCGGCGCCACCATCGTCGCCGATCTCGGCGAGGGACGCCGCGGCCTCCAGGTCGTCGCGATCCACGAGATCGATGCCTCTACCGCGACTCAGACCGCTCCGGCTCCGCGCGCCTTCTCGCCGCGCCCGCCGCGTGACGATTTCGGTGGTGGCTACGGCGATCGGGATCGGGGCGGATATGGCGGCGATCGTGATCGCGGCTTCGGCGGCGACCGCGGCGGCTTCGGCGGCGGTGACCGCGGCCCGCGCGGCGGCGGCGGCTTCCAGGACCGCGACAGCGGCCCGGTCGAAGGCCCCTTCGACGGCGCCGTGAAGTTCTTCAATTCGGATCGCGGCTTCGGCTTCATCGCCCCCGACAAGGGCGGCCCGGACGTCTTCCTGCACGTCTCGTCGCTGAGCCGCAGCGGCCTGCAGCCGCCGGTCGACGGACAGCGCGTGCGCTTCTCGATCCGCGCCGGCCGCAAGGGCCCGGAAGCTGCGAACGTCAGCTTCATCTGATCCGAATCAGATCGCTCCAAACGTCAAAGGCCCGCCAATGGCGGGCCTTTTCTTTTGGCATTCACCAGAGCATTTTCGAACGAAGTGGATATCGGTCCGCGTGAAGAAAATGCGAAGAATAAAGACTTCGTGCATTTCCGCGGTTCGGAGAAACGCGAAAATGCTCTAGCAGCCTGACGGCGTGAAATCGGGGAGCGCCGCCGAGGACGCACTCCCCGAGCCATTCTCAGTGATCGTGATCGTCGCCTTCGAGGCCGCCGATATGCTTCTGGGTGTAGAGTTCGAGGCCGACGCGCCCGATCAAGTCGAGCTGCGTTTCGAGGAAGTCGATATGGCCTTCCTCATCCTTCATCAGGGCCTTGAACAGATCCTCGGACGGGTAGTCACCGACGTCACGGCAGTATCTCGCCGCTTCCTGATAGAGGGCGCGCGCCTCGACCTCGGCCTTGAGATCGCACTCGATGACTTCCTTGACGTTCTCGCCGATGCGCAGCTGGTCGAGCGTCTGCAGGTTCGGGAAACCTTCGAGGAAGAGGATGCGGTCGACGAAACGGTCGGCATGGACCATCTCCTCGATCGATTCCTTCTTCCAGGTCTTGGCCATTTCCTTCAGCCCCCAATTGTCGAGCATCCGGTAATGCAGCCAGTACTGGTTGATGGCGGTGAGCTCCGAGCGCAGCCCCTTGTTGAGATATTCGATGACTTTCTTGTCGCCCTTCATGGCGGAGCACCCCAATAAATTACATTAGAATAATACTAATGTAGACAGGGCAAGCTCGGAAGGGAAGAGGTAAATCCGCTTTTGCGGCGCGCCGAATGCGAGCGGCAAAACGAAAGCCGTTCCGGCTCAGGCCGCGGCGGCATCCTCGACGACCGCGATGCCTTCAAGCATGCGCTCGACGGTGACCTGCACCGCACATTCGATCTCGCGGCTGGCGCAGCTGCTGCATTGCGTCGCGCAGGCGGCGCGCGCCTCCGCCAGAAGGGTCCGCACTTCACGGGCGCAGCGCCCGCAGTCCGGGCTGCAGCCGAGGCAGTCATAGGCCTCGCCCGCCGTCCGCGGACCGCTGCCGTCGGGAGCGACAGTCCCTTTGATCTGACGGCAGGAAATAACGTTGCAGGAACAGACGATCACGCGTGATGGCCCACCACGCGCTTGGTTTCGATCTCTTCGCCATCGGCGCGGCGCAGCCGCACGATCACCTCGACCGAGGAGACCACCATGCCTTCCGGCGCCTCCGGCAGGCCGGAGACATGGATGGTCGAGCCGGGGATATCCGTAACCGTCTCGTCGTCCTCGTTATAGAAATGATGATGCTCCGACACGTTGGTATCGAAGAAGGTCTTCGGCCCGGAGACCGAGACCTGGCGCAGCAGGCCCGCTTCCGAGAACTGGCGCAGCGTGTTGTAGACGGTCGCCAGCGACAAGGGCTCGCGGGCGCGCAGCGCCTCCTCATAGAGCATCTCGGCGCTGACATGGCGGTCGCCCTTGGCGAAGAGCAGCCAGCCCAGAGCCATGCGCTGGCGCGTCGGGCGCAGGCCGGCGGTGCGCAAACGAGCCTTCACCGAGCTGATCGGGCACGAGGCGGGGTTTTTCTGCGGCCACGGAATATGGTCGCCCGCCACCGGCTTGTGATCCTGATCCTTGTTCGTCAGAACGCTCATCGATAACGCCTTCCACCACGCCGGTTGCCCGGCCGCACAGTTTAGAAATCCTCTAAACTACTGATATTACTCACATATTTGCCAATATCGGCACCGGTTGTCAATCTTCGTGGCTGCGGCATCCGGCAGCGCCCACAGCTTGGCGATCACGAAATCGCGGGCATGACCGCCATTGAGGAGGCGTGAGGAGGGGACGACACGCGGCGGGCCATCCCGCGCGCAGCCTTGTTTTCAGTGGCCGCCGCCGCCCCCGGCAGCGGCCTTGGGCGGCTTGCGCAGGAAGAGCGACAGCACGACGAGACTGGCGAAGATCAAGGTCAGGCCGAGGAAGACGTCGCTGAAGGCCATGATCAGCGCCTGCTTGTGGACGCGCTGGTTGATGAGGGCCAGCGCCATCTTCTGCGCTGCGTCGCCATAGTCGCCGAAGCGCAGCGCCGTATTGGCGAGCGCCTCCTCCGCAACACCGCGCCCGGCCACGACCATCTCATGCAGCCGCGTGATGTGCAGGTCCGTGCGCGTGTTCAGCAGCGTGTTGATCACCGCGAGCCCGACGGCGCCGCCGAGATTGCGGGTCAGGTTGTAGAGGCCGGAAGCGTTCTTGAGCTGCTGCGGCGGCAGCGACCCCAGCGCGATGTTGTTGATCGGCACCATGCACAGCATCAGCGAGCAGCCGCGCAGGATCTGCGGGACCAGAAGCTCACGGAAGTCCCAGTCCGCGGTGATGAACGAGGCCCACCAGGTTCCAAGCGCGAACCCCGCAAAGCCGATCATCATCAGGACGCGCGGATCGAGCTTGGCCGAGAGCCGCCCGGCGATCGGCGCTGTCAGGAACATGGCGAGGCCGGTGACGAACATGGTCTCGCCGATCATCAACGCGTCATAGCCACGGATGCGCCCGAGATAGACCGGGTAGAGATAAGTCAGCCCGTAGAGGCCGATGCCCATGCAGAAGGAGAACAGGGAGCCGAACGCGAAGTTGCGATTCCTGAAGGCGTAGAGATCGACGAGCGGGTCGTCGCGCGTCAGCGCCCGCCAGAAGAACAGCACGGCACCGAACACCATCACGACCGAGAAGAACACGATCTCATGGCTCTGGAACCAGTCGAGCCGCGTCCCCTCCTCCAGCACATATTCGAGACTGCCGAGGAAGGCTGCCATGCCGGCGAGCCCGAGCCAGTCGAAGCGCTTGATCAGGTCGTATTGCGGCTTGTCGAAGTCGATCAGCGTCCAGGCCGCTATCGTCACGCCGATGCCCGGCACGACGTTGACGAGGAAGAGCCAGTGCCAGGAGAAGGCGTGGCTGAGATAGCCGCCGACCGTCGGGCCGATCGTCGGCGCCAGCGTGGCCACGAGGCCGATCAGCGGCGAGACCACCGGGCGCTTCGACGGCGGAAAGATGGTGAAGGCCGCAGCGAAGACGCCGGGGATCATGCCGCCGCCGATGAAGCCCTGGACGGCCCGCCACAGGATCATCTCGTTGATCGAGGACGCTTGGGCGCAGAGCACGCTGGATATGGTGAAGCCCGCCGCCGCGATCGAGAAGAAGACGCGCGTGGACAGCGCCCGGCTGAGATAGCCGGAAAGCGGGATCATGATCACTTCCGCGATCAGATAGGCCGTCTGCACCCAGGCGATCTCATCGGCCGATGCCGACAGGCCCGCCTGGATCTCCGCCAGCGAGGCCGAGACGATCTGGATGTCGAGGATCGCCATGAACATGCCGAAGACCATCGCCAGGAAGGCGAAGATCCGGCGTAAGGGGATGGCGTCCGATGCCGGCGGCGCTCCCGCCGGCACATTTACGGTCGCGGTGGCCATGGTGGCCTCCTCGATTGAGGGTCAGCGCTGGCTGGCGGGACGCGGATCGATCGAGACGATGACCGACATGCCCGGCCGCAGCACATGCTGACCAGTCGATTCCTTGTCGAGCACGATGCGTACCGGCACGCGCTGCACGATCTTGGTGAAATTGCCGGTCGCGTTGTCCGGGGGCAGCAGCGTGAAGACCGAGCCCGTGCCGCCGGCGATGCCGCTGACCGTGCCGTGGAAGACCTTGCCCGGCAGGGCATCGACCGTGATGCTTGCCTTGTCGCCGACCTTCAGCGGCCCGACCTGGGTCTCCTTGAAGTTGGCATCGACATAGACCTGATCAAGCGGAACGATCGACATCAGGCGCTTGCCGGCGCTGACGAGGTCGCCGAGCTGCAGATTGGTGTTGGCGACGACGCCGTCGATCGGCGCGGCGATCTTGGTGAAGGAAAGGTCACGCTCGGCCTTCTGCTCGGCAACCTTGAGCTCGTCGATCTGGCGGGCAGCCTCGACCCTCTGCGCCTCCAGCACCTTGATATTGGCCTGCGCCTGCACGACGCCGGCCTTGGCGCTCGCCACCGAAGCGACCGCCTGGTCGCGCGCAGCCGTCGCCGCATCGAGCGTTGCCTGCGAGCCATAGGACTTGGCGGCGAGGCTGTTGGCGCGCTCGAAATCGGCCGTGGTGCGCGTCACCGCCGCCTCGGCCGACACCTGCTGCGCCTGCGCCTGCAAGAGCGCGGCGCGACCGGCCTCGATCTGGCTGTCGATGCGCGCCAGCGTAGCGCGCGCCGTGGCGCTCTTGGCCCGTGCGCTGTCGAGCGCGATCCGCCAGTCGCCATCGTCCAGCGCCACGAGCGGCTGGCCGGCCTTGACCTCCTGGTTCTGCGTCACGGAAACGGTCGCGATGTTCGCCGCGAGCTTGGCAGAGATCGTCGCCATCTCCGCACTGACATAGGCGTCATCGGTCGAAACGATGAAGCGGCCATTGCGCCACCAGTCGATGCCGTACCACAGGCCGGCGCCAACGACGGCAGTCGCCGCGACCATCATGATGCCGCGCTTCAGCGGGCTCTTGCCACCCTTGGCTTTGTCGGCTGCGGGTGTTGGCGGAGCCTCCCTGGCCGGCGCTTCGCGCGCCTCGCGGGCGGTGGCCGGCTCGGCCGGCTGGGCGGTCTCGGCCTGTGCGTCTACGAGCTTCAGCCGGTCACGCCGCGGTTCGGATGCGGTTTCTGCAGACATGATGCGTCCTGCGTGTCAATTCGAACCGCTCGGTTCGATTGCGCTTGAAATAGCGCGAGAGATGATGCATATCAAGTCAAATCGAACCGATTGGTTCGATTCTTTTTTCGCAGCTGCCATGCAGAGCCCGCAGGCCGGGCCAGAGTATGATGACGGAAACCTCTGAAGTCCCGGTAAAGACGGGCCCGCGCAACCGCCGGATCGCCGGTATGGATCCGGACAAGCGCCGCCAGATCCTCGACGGCGCGCTGCAAGTGTTCACCTCGCGCGGCTTCGACGCCGCCAGCATGAGCGACATCGCCGCGGCAGCAAATGTGTCGAAGGGCACGCTCTACGTCTATTTCGAGGACAAGGAGCATCTCTTCGTCGCCCTGATCCAGCGCGAGCGCGAAGCCCAGAAGCGCGGCGCGATCGAGGCCCTGAACGAGGATTCCGATCCCGTGCGGGCCTTGAGCAATTTCGGCTACTGTATCGTGCGGGTGATCAATGACGAGCTGGCGGTGAGCGCGCATCGCGTCGTCATCGGCGTCGCCGAGCGCATGCCGGATCTCGGCCGCGAATTCTACGAGAACGGCCCGATGCTCGGCTCACGGCTGATCGCGGGCTATCTCGACCGCATGGTGGCCGAAGGCAAGCTCGCGATCGACGACACCTATCTCGCGGCCTTCCAGTTCCTCGATCTCTGCCAGTCGACCCTGACGCGGCCGCGGCTGTTCAACGCCGTCCGCACCCCGCCGACCGAGGACGAGATCCGCCACGTCGTCGGCGAGGCAATCGCGATGTTCATGGCGCGCTATGGACGCGCGGCCGGCGCCGAGCCGGCCGCGCGCTGACCGTGGCGCCCTATTTCAGCGCCTTCAGGCTATCGATGATCGAGGCCAGGTCCTTGAGGTTTTCCTTTTCGCCCTCGGGCGAGGCCCAGTAGGTCACGACAAGGCCTTTGGTCTCGGTCACCTGCAGCAAGGTCAGGCTGACATGTGTGGGGCCATCCTCGTCCTTGCCGGTCCACTGCACCTGGACGCCTTCCATGCCGTTGTTGGAGAACGGCTTCTTCTCCTGCGTCGCGGGATCGACGACGACGCCCTTGCTCTTCAGCCAGGTGACCGCTTCAGCGATGGCCTGTGCGGCATCCTTCAGCTCCGTCACTTCGACGGAGATGTAGACGGCCTCGTCATCGGAGGTGGATTCGACGCCTTTGTCGATCTCGGTGGATTCCCAGTCGTCCGGCATCGTGATCACCGCGACGGGCTTGGGATCGGGAATCGAGTAGGTCTTGGCGCTTGCGAGCCCCGGCAGCAGGAAAAGGCTGGCGGCGAAAACCGCGCGTGCGAGATGGATCGGCATAGGTCGTTCCTGGGAAGAAAACGCCGGGTGGCGCAACGTCACCCTATAGCAACATTGCCGCGATGCCACGTATCCCAGGACGAAGCGGCGGCGCTATCGCGATCCTTGGTTACCGGCCGTCAGCCGGCGACCTGCCTGGCGCGGATGCGCTCGCGATGGGCCGTGTAGAGCCCAGAAGCCGCGATGATACTGGCGCCGACATAGGTCCAGATATCCGGGATCGCTGCGAAAACCAGATAGCCGAAGATCGAGGCCCAGAGCAGTTGCGAATAGGCGAAGGGCGCCAGCAGCGAAGCGTCCGCATAGCGGAAGGCCTGAATCAGGAAGATATGCCCGATCGTCGAGATGCCGCCGATGAAGGCGCCGATCAGGATCGTCTTGAGATCGAGCGCCTGCCAACTGAACGGCACGGCCAGCGAAAGCAGCATGAAGCCGATCGTGGCGGAATAGGCCAGCGTCACCACAGGGATCTCGGTGCGGCTCATCATCCGAGTCATGATCAGCGAAAACGCCCAGAAGAACGACGAGCCGAGAACGAAGAACGACGCGCCATGAAAGCCGGCGCCACCGGGACGCACCACGACCATCACGCCCAACAGTCCCACGATCGTGGCGAGCCAACGCCGCCAGCCGACGGTTTCGGCCAGGATTGGAATCGAAAGCGCCGTCACGAAGAGCGGCGAAACGAAGGAGGTGGCGGTCGCGTCCGCCATCGGCAGATCGTGCAGCCCGGCCACGAACAGGATCGAGGAGATCGTCACTCCCAAAGCCCGCAGCACCTGCAGGCCAGGCCGGCGGGTTCTCATCCTGCGGAAGCCACCGGTGAAGCAGACGGTCACAAGCATGATCGCGGCAAAGGTGCCATAGCGCATCCAGGTGATTTGGAGCGCTGGCAAGGTGGTCGCGAGATATTTGGAGGCGATGTCGCCGCTGCACATGAAAATGGATGAGAGCAGCACGAGCGCGATGCCACGCGCGGAATTGTCGATGCGTAGCGGCCTGCCTTCCTGTGGAGGGACGGCCGGCGTTTTCTGGAGGGGAGCGTTGGGCAAGGGCTCGGTTCGCGCGCAAGGAATGCTCAAGCCTTAGCCCTTTTGCCCTGCATATCCACACGCAAAGACGGTCGCCCGCCCATGCGCGTGGACATTGCGTGTGACCCTGCCCGGTTTTCGGACAGGGTCGGCTGCGCAGTTTGCTTTAGGCGGCCTGCTTGCGCGGCTGGATCAGCTTGCGGTTGACCAGAACCTCGGCGATCTGGATCGCGTTGAGCGCCGCGCCCTTGCGCAGATTGTCGGAGACGCACCAGAAGGCGAGGCCGTTCTCGACCGTCGCGTCCTCGCGGATGCGCGAGATGTAGGTCGCGTCCTCGCCGGCCGCTTCATGCGGGGTGATGTAGCCGCCGGGCTCGTGCTTATCGATCACGAGGATGCCCGGCGCCGTGCGCAGCACCTCGCGCGCCTCGTCGGCGGTGATCGGCTTTTCACACTCGATGTTGACCGCCTCGGAGTGGCCGATGAAGACCGGCACGCGCACGCAGGTCGCGGTCAGCTTGATGTTCTTGTCGAGGATCTTCTTGGTCTCGACCATCATCTTCCACTCTTCCTTGGTGAAGCCGTCCTCCATGAAGACGTCGATCTGCGGAATGAGGTTGAAGGAGATGCGCTTTGGGAACTTCTTGGTGGTGACCTCACCGGCCGAGAACACGGCGCGGGTCTGGTTGAAGAGCTCGTCCATGCCCTCCTTGCCGGCGCCGGACACCGACTGATAGGTCGACACGACGACGCGCTTGATGCCGAAGCGGTCATGCAGCGGCTTCAAAGCCACGACGAGCTGCGCGGTCGAGCAGTTCGGGTTGGCGATGATGTTCATCTTGGAGAAGCCGGCAGCGGCGGCGGCATTCACCTCCGGCACGATCAGTGGCACGTCGGGATGCATGCGCCAGGCCGAAGAATTGTCGATGACGACGGCGCCCTGTGCGCCGATCTTCGGCGACCAGACCTTCGAAATCTCGCCGCCCGCCGACATCAGGCAGATATCGGTGTCGGAGAAGTCGTAATGCTCGAGCGCCTTCACCTTCAGCGTCCGGTCGCCGAAGGAAACCTCGGTGCCGATCGAGCGGGACGAGGCCAGCGCCACGACCTCGCCGACGGGGAAAGCGCGCTCGGCGAGAATGTCCAGCATCTCGCGGCCTACATTGCCGGTTGCACCGACCACTGCGACCTTGAAGCTCATGATGTGATCCTTTGCGGATGGGGGCGGTTCGGATCTCCCTTTGGGGGCCGCCCCGCCCTTTCGGGCGGGTTCGGCGATCTGCCCCCGCCGGGGGGAGATGGGACCCGGAACCGAGGCGAAGCGTCAGCGCGACGTACCGGCTTTCCCGGTCGTCGTTTTGGTCGTGAGTTTCGTCGTCGTCAGACGGACAGTCACAGAGCCAATCCCGAAGGGCTGCAAACTTCGCAAGCGGCGCATTGCTGCACCGCAGCTCTGTCAGAACACCCACGGCGCGAAAAAGTCAATTCCCCCCGAGGACCAACCTGAATCTGCGCCATTAACCCTGCTCGTTGACCGGCGATTCACGCTGCCGAGCGATCGGCGCCGGCCGGTAACCTGCCGGCGACGCTTCGCAGGCGAGCTTACCTGCAGTTGAAGGAGGATGCCGCCCCTGCGCGGCGCGGGAGCGATGGATTGCGGTTGCGTTCGGGCGATGCGGTTTCGAGGTTGCAGGCGGGGCTCCACCAGCTCAGGCCGATGCTCCTGCAAGGCGTCGCTTTTTCTCGCAGCATCGCCGCGCGTCTTGCCGGCATCGACATCGTCCCTTTCCTCATCGGCTGCGCCGACCGCATCGAGGGCGGCTTCCGCTGGAGCACGCGTGTCGCCCGCCAGCTTCTGCCGCGCCGCGGCCTCGGGCTGACCGGAGCGCTCGCCTGGCGCAGCGCAGCGGCTCTGAGCGGCATCGGGCTGACGGCAGCCCTGATCACCGGCCTTTCCGCGAAGGACGAGGCCCCGACCCAGCTGGCCAGTCTGGCCCTGCCGGCGACAGGCCCATCGGCCCAGACCGGGGCATCTCCGCGCCGGCAGCGCGCCCCGGCTGCTGCGGAAGACTGGGTCGCGATCCCCCGTCCCAGCACGATGTTCAGCCTGGAGGCATCCGAACTCGGCCGGGAAACGCCCGCCCTGGAAGCGCGGCGCAGCCAGGACGGCGGCCGTCGCGAGGATCTTTTGAGCTTCGGTGGCTTCGCCGAGCCGAAACCGCATCTCGTCCTGCGCCTGGCGACGGGCGATGACGCCGCCGCCGGAACGCGCTCCTTCATGGTTGCCTTGGTGCACGACGCCGCCCAGCGAGGGTTCGCCGTCGAACGCAGCAGCACGCCCGCTCCGACAGAGACCCGTTTCGGTCCGCTGGAAACGGCAGACGTCGTGCTCGGCGAGGGCACGCAAAGCCGCGCCTGCATCGCATTTCGCTCGCCTCCCGGCGAAGCTGGCTTCGCCATGAGCGGGTGGTGGTGCGCCGGTTCGAAGCCGAGCGACCGCCGGCAGCTGGCTTGCCTCATCGACCGGCTCGATCTCGCCGGCCCGGTCGACCCGGAATTGCGCAGGGTCTTCGCCCGCAGCGAACTCAACCGCGAACCGGCCTGCGCTCCTCCGCGCCTCTCCGCGAGCGGCCGCAAGGCATCCTGGCTCGATGTCGACGGCAGCTTGCCGTCTCTGCGGATGAAGACCGCCAGCGCAGAGCCCCCGCGTGCCGTTGCCGAGCCCGGCAAGCGTCGCGCCAAGCCGAATCGCCACCAGCCCTGACGCTCTCGCAAAACGCCGCCGTTCTAACAAAATTGTTAACGACAGCGTGCTACTCTTTGCGTCGGATTTCTGATGCTTACATGGAGTGGGTGCATCCACTCCCGGAGATTGCCGCCATGATGCCGTTCAAGCGTGTTGCCACCGTTCTCGCCATCACCCTGGCGGCATCGACCGTCCTCGCAACGATCGCAGAGGCGCAGAACCGCCGCGGGCCGCTGCGCGTCACGGTCCAGAAGCGCAGCTACTTCGATGCCGGAAACGTCGTTCCGGTCGGCTCGCTGAACCGCTACGCCAACCAGGCTCCCTATACCTCGCCGGTCTATGCCAACGTCGGCGAGCTTTATGGCGAAGCCACACTGCCGCCCCGCATCGGCGCGGGCGTCAACCCCTTCGCCAATACCTTCTCAACGCCGGGTTACTGACGAAACGCGTCATGGTCGGGTCAGGCCCGGCCATGACGGACCGGCTTAAGGCAAAGCCTTGAGATAGCGCACCGGACGCCCGGGCGACGCGGCATTCGCGGCGTGGACGATCGCATTCGCATCGATGCCGAAATGCCGGTAGAGATCGGCGACCGTACCGGTCTGGCCGAAATGCTCGACGCCGAGCGCCTTCTGCCGGTGGCCATGGACGCTGCCGAGCCAGGCCAGCGTCGCCGGATGACCATCCAGCACCGACACGATACCGCAATCGCGTGACAGATCGCCGAGCAGTCGCTCGATATGGCTTGTCGCAGCGTGGTTGCCGCGCTGGCGTGCCCGTTCGGCCGCTTGCCAGCCGGCATTGAGCCGGTCGGCCGAGGTGATGGCGAGCAGCCCGACGTCGCGCCTGTCCTCGCCCAGCAGCCCGACGGCCTCGATCGCCTCCGGCGCGACAGCGCCCGTATAGGCGATGACGACCGAGGCGTTCGGCCCCGGTTTCCTGAGCCAGTAAGCGCCGTCGATGATGTCGCGCTCAAGTTCCGGCGTCATGGCCCGGCTCGGCTGCTCGACCTGCCGGGTCGACAGGCGCAGATAGACCGAACCGCCGGTCTCGTCGCGCAGCCAGGTCCGCTCGTCGGGATCGCCCTCGCCGTCGCGCTGCATGTAGTCGAACGACCAGCGCATCATCACCGCCAGCTCGTCGACGAAGGCCGGCTCGAAGGCGCAGAGCCCGTCCTGGCTCATGCCGATCAGCGGTGTTGCGATCGACTGGTGCGCGCCGCCCTCCGGCGCCAGCGTCACGCCCGACGGCGTCGCCACGACCATGAAGCGGGCGTCCTGGTAGCAGGCATAATTCAGCGCATCGAGGCCGCGCGAGATGAAGGGGTCGTAGAGCGTGCCGATCGGGATCAGCCGCTCGCCGAAGATCGAATGCGAGAGGCCGAGCGCCGAGAGGTTGATGAACAGATTCATCTCGGCGATGCCCAGCTCGATATGCTGGCCCTTGGGCGAGAACTCCCATTTCTGCATCGAGGGGATGCGCTCGTCCTTGAAGGTGTCGGCCATCGACGCCCTGGCGAAAAGCCCGCGCCGGTTCACCCAGGGGCCGAGATTGGTCGAGACGGTGACGTCCGGCGCGGTCGTGACGATGCGGTCGGCGAGCGGGCCGCCTGCTTTCGCCAGTTCGTCCAGCACCTTGCCGAAGCCCATCTGGGTCGACATGGACGGCTGGATGCCGGCCTCCAGTCTTTCCGGAACCGGCAGTTTGGCGGCGGAGAAGCGCCGGCGTCCCTCCGAGAAGAACGGAACCTTGTCGAGGAAGCCCTTGATCTCGTTCTCGGCCAGGCCGAGCCCCTCGAACAGATCCCATTCATGGCCGGGGCGGATATTGTTGGCCTTGCGGAAGCCGTCGAGCTGCTCCTTGGTCATCAAGCCGGCATGATTGTCCTTGTGCCCGGCGATCGGCAGACCGAAACCCTTCACCGTATAGGCGAGGAAGCAGACCGGCCGGTCATGGTCGATCGACTCGAAGGCTTCGAGGATCGACGGCAGGTCATGGCCGCCGAGATTGCACATCAGCTTCGAGAGTTCCGCATCGGATCGCTTCTCGATCAGCTTGGTCACCGGCCCCTGATCGCCGAGATCGTCCATCAGCCGCTTGCGCCAGGCTGCGCCGCCCTGGAAGGTCAGCGCCGAATAGAGCTGGTTCGGGCAGGAATCGATCCAGGCCTTCAGCCGCTCGCCGCCCTTCTCCCTGAAGGCGGCCTGCTGCAGCGAGCCATATTTCAACGTGACCACGTCCCAGCCGAAATTGCGGAACATGGTCTCGAAGCGGTCGTAGAGCCCTTCACGGATCACCGCGTCGAGCGACTGACGGTTGTAGTCGATGATCCACCAGGTATTGCGGACGCCGTGCTTCCACCCCTCCATCAGGGCTTCGAAGATGTTGCCCTCGTCGAGCTCGGCATCGCCGATCAGCGAGACCATACGGCCTTCCGAACGATCCTTGGCCCAGCCATGCGCCTTCACGTAATCCTGCGTCAGCGAGGAAAAGAGCGTCTGCGCGACGCCCAGGCCGACCGAGCCGGTCGAGAAATCGACATCGTCGATGTCCTTGGTGCGGGAGGGATAGCTCTGCGCGCCCTTGTAGCCGCGGAAATTCTCGAGCTTCTCGCGGGTCTGCAGCCCCATCAGATAGTTGATGGCGTGGAAGATCGGCGAGGCATGCGGCTTCACCGCCACCCGGTCCTGCGGCTTCAGCGCCGCCATGTAGAGCGCCGTCATGATCGTGGCGAGCGAGGCGGAGGAAGCCTGATGCCCGCCGACCTTCATGCCGTCCTCATTCGGCCGGATATGGTTGGCGTTGTGGATCGTCCACGACGCCAACCAGAGGATCTTCTTTTCAAGCTCGGCGAGAAACGGCAGGCGCGCATCTGTTGTCATGGTTTTGGCCCGAACTCCCTGTGCTGCCGATCATGCACGGAAGCACTGGCAGAACGAGCCAAATTTCTGTGTTCTGTCGACCCACTTTGGCGGCTTCGACTATTGCAGAGCACAGAGACGCTTGAAATCGCCAAATGACGTGGCAGCGCCGCGGCCCTTCTTGCCGGCTACCTGTCGACCTGCGCGATGCGGTCGAAGGCGGCGGCGAAGCCGGTCAGGGATACGTTGAAGGAAATCGGCTCGCTGTTCGACAGGTTCAGTGCCGCCACCGTCAGCGTCTTGCCCGCCCTCATCGCGTCGGTCGCAACCGTCGGGAAGGAGATCGGCAGCAGGCAGCCCTGCGCCATGCAGGTCGAGAAGCGCAGTCCTTGGCCCAGATCCCTGTCGTCGAGGCGCAGGACGGCTCCGTTCTCCAGCTTCATGCCGAACGGAAACAGGATCGTGCCCTCGGCGCGCCCGTCCTTAGGCGTGCGCAGCTCGATGGCGAAGACGCGCTGTCCGGTCTGGCTGTTGCCCTGCGACTGCAGCAGCACGCAGAGCCGCTGGCCATTGGCGATGCGGCAGTCGACCGACCAGTCACCATAGGTCTCGTTGATCGCGCTCGCGCCGTTCGGCAGCGTCGCGGTCTGCGCTGCGGGTTGGCTGACGCTCGCAGCAGCCTGGTTCTGCGCGACCGGCTGGGCGGGTTTCGCCGGAGGCCGGGCGGCGGGGCGCTGAGGCGGCGACTCTCCCTGCGCCATGAGCGAAGGCGCAGCGATAAAGGAACCGACCACGAAGGCCAGGGCGGCGAGAGAGACGTTTCGGGAGATATGACAGGGCATGGCGCTATGATCTGGTGAATATATCGCCAGAGCTATTGCAGAAATTCATTACGAGAGAAAGCGCGAAATCGCTCACAATCATCGATAAAGCGACGCAGAATTCACTCATTCAAACAAATTTATAGAATAGAATCGGTTCAATCTGAACAGCGTTCGCAGTCACGCTCGGTCACCTCGACTGCCCAGCACCTCAGCCATTCCCCAGCGCGGC
Source organism: Allobosea sp. RAF48 (assembly GCF_052114025.1). Lineage (NCBI taxonomy): Bacteria > Pseudomonadati > Pseudomonadota > Alphaproteobacteria > Hyphomicrobiales > Alloboseaceae > Allobosea > Allobosea sp. RAF48. Next base: position 20,705 of record NZ_JBFRDZ010000013.1, on the reverse strand, counting down.
ATGAACATCCTCCGGACGGCGCCCCCGGCGGATCGCTTCGCGAATGTCCTGCCGCTGCAGGCGCCGGGCGACGCAAGCGAGCGCGTTGAGATGCTGGCCCTGCCCCGACTCCGGCGTCAGGATCAGGCAGACGATATCGACCGGCTCGCCATCGACCGACTCGAAATCGATCGGCTTGGCCAGGCAGGCGAGCAGACCGAAAGGCACGGAAAGGCCAGCGATCGGCGCATGCGGCATGGCGATACCGCCGCCGATGCCGGTCGAGCCCAACGCTTCCCGGCGCTTTAGCGCGGCAGCAATGACGTCATCCGCCACGCCCGCCGCCCCGGCCGCATGCCGGGCGAGCAGATCGAGGCATTGCTCCTTCGACGCGACCTTGAGCCCGGTCAGCACGGAGCCGGGGGCGATCAGTTCGGAAATATCCATGGCCGTCAGTCGCTCTCGCGCAGCCGATAGCCGACGCCGGGCTCGGTCGTGATGTAGTGGGGCTGCTCGGGCACCGGCTCGATCTTCTGGCGCAGCTGCCGGATATAGACGCGCAGATACTGCACATCCTCGTTGCCGCCCCAGACCTCCTTCAGCAGATGGCGATGCGTCAGCACCTTGCCGGCATGCTGCACCAGCGCGCGCAGGATGTCGTATTCCTTCGGCGACAGCTTCACCTCGGTGCCGCCGACCTGGACGATGCGGCGAACGAGATCGACCGAGAGCTCCCCGGTACGGAAGACCGGCCTCTCGCCCTGCTGGTGCAGCTTGTGACGCAGCGCAACGCGCAGCCGCGCCGCGAGCTCGCGCATCCCGAACGGCTTGGTGACATAGTCATCCGCCCCCGCCTCAAGCGCCTGGACGATGCCGGCCTCGTCGGTGCGGCTCGACAGGATGACGATGGGCAGCGTGCGCCCCTCGCTGCGCCAGAGCCGCAGCAGCTCCTGCCCGGTCATGTCCGGCAGGCCGAGATCGAGCAGCACCAGGTCGGGCTCCTCGGCGTCGATCCGGGCAATGGCGTCCTTGGCGTTGCCGGCCTCGCTGATCGTGTATCCCTCGGTGCCAAGCCCGACGCGCAGCAGTTTGCGGATCGGCGGCTCGTCGTCGACGACGAGCACCCGGACGGCCATCGTTGTCATGGCAATACCTTCATCTGGTGTGCCTCGGGCGGGATCGGCATGCGGATCGCGAACACCGCGCCCTGCCGATCGCTGCGGTTGGCGGCGGTGATCGTGCCGCCCATCGCCTCGACGAAGCCGCGGCAGATCGCAAGGCCAAGCCCGGTGCCGGCGCGGACCTGATCGCCCTTCCCGACCCGGTAGAAGCTGTCGAAGATCCGTTCGAGATCGGCAGGCGGCAGGCCCGGCCCTTCGTCAAGAATGTCCAGAACCACTGCATCGCCATCCCCACGGGCATGGACGCCGATCGTGGTGCCCGTCGGCGCATATTTCGCGGCGTTGTCGATGAGGTTGAACAGCACCTGGTCGAACAGCACAGGGTCGAGCCGCAGCATCGGCAGATGGGGGGCGAGCGACAGGTCGATCGCATGGCCGCGCGTGATGCTTTCCGCGCGCCGCAGCGCTGCGCCGACGACGTCGCCGACGTCCAGCAGAGCATAGTTCGGCTCCATCGCGCCGGCCTCGATCCGCGTCATGTCCAGCAGATTGGCAATGAAGCGGTTGAGCCGTTCCGACTCCTCGACGACAGTCGCCAGAAGCTCGGAGCGATCCGCCTCGGGGATCGCCTTGCCGTAGTCGCGCAGAGTGCCGGCCGCGCCCATGATGCCGGCGAGCGGCGTCTTGAGATCATGCGAGATCGAGGTCAGCAGCGCCGAGCGCAGCCGGTCCGCCTCCGCCGCGAGCTTCGCCTTGTCGACATCCGCCGCAAGCTGGACGCGCTCGATCGCGATCGCGGCCTGATCGGCCAGCGCATCGAAGAGACGCTGCTGCTCGGGCGTCAGCAGCGCGCCCGGCCGGTCGGAATCGAGCCCGATCACGCCGATGGCGCCGCGCCCGGTCCGCAGCGGCAAATAGAGCCGCTTCGCACCCGGCAGCGTGTCGGCGCCGCGTCCCGCCGGGCGGTCGTGCTCCCAGGCCCAGTGCGCCGCCGCGATATCGGCATCGTCGAGCGTATCGTCGGGTGGGTAACCGGCCCGAACGGCGATGCTGGCTTCTTCCGGCAACAGGATCACGACGCGCACGCGCAGCATCGCCGCGATCTGGTAGGCGCTCGCCCAGAGCACGTCGTCGAGCGTGCCCGTCCCGGCGAGCTTGCGCGAAAACAGATAGAGGTCCTCGGTGGCACGCGCCCGCTGGCGCGCCGCCGCGGCCTGGCGCTGGACGCGGGCCGTGAGATTGCTGGCGATCAGCGCGACCAGAAGGAAGAAAAAGAAGGCGAGCACGCTTTCGGGATCGCCGATCACGAGCGTGTAAAGCGGCGGCAGGAAAAAGAAGTTGAACGCCAGCGCGCCGATCACGGAGGTGAACAGCGCCGGCCAGAGTCCGGCCGTCACTGCCGAGGTGAGCACGGCCATCAGGAAGACGAGCGCGATGTTGCGCACGTCGAGCACGAGATGCAGCAACATGCCGAGCCCTACGGCCACGGCCACGAAGGCCATGCCCGCCAGATAGGCACCGGGCTCGAAGCGGTGCTCGCCGGTGGAGCCGGCAGCACGAACCTCACCAGCCCCGGCTTCCTGCCCGGGAATCACATGGATATTGATGTCTCCGGCCTCGCGGATCAGCGCCTGCGCCACCGATCCGAAGAGGAGCTCGCGCCAGCGCGGAGCGCTCGACGAGCCGATGACGATATGGCTGACATTCTTCGAGGCGGCATAGCGCAGCACCTCGTCAGGCACGGTCTCGCCCGGCAGGATCACCGCCTCGCCGCCGAGCTGCTCCGCGAGCCGCATGGCGGCGGAAAGCCGGTCCTTCTCTGCCTCAGAGGGCCGCGCGCGCCCGGGCGCCTCGATATGCAACGCCGTCCATGACGCCTTCAGCTTCTCGGCGAGACGCCGGGCATGGCGCACCAGCGAGGCGGCGCGCGGGCTGCCGTCGATGCAGACGATCAGCCGGTCGCTGGCCGCCCAGGGCCCCGGGATCGCATGGGCCTGCATATGGCTGAGCAGTTGCTCGTCGACCCGCTGCGCCGTGCGCCGCAGCGCAAGCTCCCGCAGCGCCGTCAGGTTGCCGGGCGAGAAGTAGTTGGAGACAGCTCGCCTGGCGGTCTCCGGCAGATAGACCTTGCCTTCGTTCAGCCGCTTGATCAGGTCCTCGGGCGTGAGGTCGATGATCTCGATCGCATCGGCCCGGTCGATGATGGAATCGGGCACCGTTTCGCGCACGCGAATGCGGGTGATCTGCGCGACGACGTCGTTGAGGCTCTCGACATGCTGGATGTTGAGCGTGGTGTAGACGTCGATGCCACGCTCGATCAGCTCGAGTACGTCGAGATAGCGCTTCGGATGGCGGCTCCCCGGCGCATTGGTGTGGGCGAGCTCGTCAACGAGGACAAGCTCTGGCCGCCGCGCCAGCACTGCGTCGAGGTCCATCTCATCGACGCTCTGGCCGCGATAGGCGACCTGCGCCCGCGGTATCGTCTCGTAGCCTTCGATCAGCGCCTCGGTCTCGCGCCGGCCGTGCGTCTCGACAACACCGATGACGACATCGACGCCCTCCGCGCGGCGCGCCCGGCCCGCGAGCAGCATTTCGTAGGTCTTGCCGACACCGGGGGCGGCGCCGAGGAAGATCTTCAGCCTCCCGCGCGTTTCGCCGCGGACCTGCTCCAGCAGCGCGTCCGGCGACGGTCTTGGCGGCTCGGTACGAAGCTCGTCCGGCATGGCTGGAATTTGGTCCTTGAACGTTGTGGCGGCAGACCCGTTCCGCTCGCCGCATTCTTAGAGCACGTTGTTTTTCGAGGGAAACGCGCCGTCGTTCCGGGCGACCGAAGGGAGACCCGGAAGCCATCGGAGAGCGCAGCGCCCTTCGATGGATTCCGGATCGGCGCGGCTTACGCCGCTTGTCCGGAACGACAGCGCTCTTCCATCGGGAACACAGCGTGCTCCTGCGTCATTTCACGGTCGCCGCATCGAGCGCCAGATTGAGTTTCAGCACGTTGACCACGGGCGCGCCGAGGATGCCGAGCTGGCGTCCCTCGACATGGTCCGCGACCAGGCTGCGCAGATCGGCCTCGCTCAGGCCGCGCGCCTTGGCGATGCGCGGCACCTGGAAATAGGCCGCTTCCGGCGAGACATGCGGATCGAGCCCGCTGGCCGAGGTCGTCACGAGCTCCATCGGAACCGCGGCCTGCGGGTTCTCCTGCTTCAGCGTGGCGACATCGCCCTTGATGCGCTCGATCAGCTTGGGATTGGTCGGGCCGAGATTGGAGCCGCCGGAGCCGGCTGCATTGTAGGGCGCATCAACGGTCTTGCTGCTGTCGGTCGGGTCGGCGCCGACCGTCGCCGACGGCCGGCCATGGAAATAGCGCTCACCGGTGAAGGACTGGCCGATCAGCTCGGAGCCGATCACCTTGCCGCCCTTCTCGATCAGGCTGCCATTCGCCTGGCGCGGGAACAGCGCCTGGGCGAGCCCGGTCATCGCCAGCGGATAGGCGAGACCGGTGATGGCGGTAAGCGCGACGATCATCACGATCGCGGGGCGGATATGACGAAGCATGGCTGAATTCCTTCAGATCAGGCCGACGGCCGTGACGGCCATGTCGATTGCCTTGATGCCGATGAACGGGACGATGATGCCGCCCAGGCCGTAGACCAACAGGTTGCGCGAGAGCAGCGCCCCCGCGCCGACCGCGCGGTACTTCACGCCGCGCAGCGCGAGCGGGATCAGCGCGACGATGATCAGCGCGTTGAAGATGATCGCGGAGAGGATCGCGCTCTGCGGCGTGGCCAGCTGCATGAAGTTCAGCGCGCCGAGCTGCGGATAGAAGGCGATGAACATCGCCGGGATGATGGCGAAGTATTTCGCGATGTCGTTGGCGATCGAGAAGGTCGTCAGCGCGCCGCGCGTCATCAAGAGCTGCTTGCCGATCTCGACGATCTCGATGAGCTTGGTCGGGTCGCTGTCGAGATCGACCATGTTGCCGGCCTCGCGCGCCGCCACCGTGCCGGTGTTCATGGCGACGCCGACATCGGCCTGCGCCAGAGCCGGCGCGTCGTTGGTGCCGTCGCCGCACATCGCGACGAGCTTGCCCTTGCCCTGCTCCTCGCGGATCAGCGCGAGCTTGTTTTCAGGGGTCGCCTGGGCGAGGAAGTCGTCTACGCCGGCCTCGGCCGCGATGGCGGCGGCGGTCATCGGGTTGTCGCCGGTGATCATCACGGTGCGGATGCCCATGCGCCGCAGCTCCGCGAAGCGCTCGCGGATGCCGCCCTTGACGATGTCCTTGAGCTGGATGACCCCGAGCAGCTTGCCGTCGCGCGCCACGGCGAGCGGCGTGCCGCCCGTCTTGGCGATCTCCTCCGCGATGGACTGCACCTCGCGCGCCGCCTCGGCCTCGCCACCGGTCGCGCGGACATGGGCGAGCACCGCATCGACGGCGCCCTTGCGGATGCTGGAGCCGTCATGGTCGACGCCGCTCATCCGGCTCTGCGCGGTGAAGGGCACGAAATGGGCGTTGAGCCCGACGAGATCGCGCGCCCGGATGCCGTGCTGCTCCTTGGCGAGCACGACGATGGAGCGGCCTTCCGGCGTCTCGTCGGCAAGCGAGGCGAGTTGCGCGGAGTCCGCAAGATCATGCTCGCTGACGCCACGGACCGGCTTGAAGGCCGTCGCCTGGCGGTTGCCGAGCGTGATCGTGCCGGTCTTGTCGAGAAGCAGCGTGTCGACGTCACCCGCCGCCTCGACGGCGCGGCCGGACATGGCGAGCACGTTGAAGCGCACCAGCCGGTCCATGCCGGCGATGCCGATGGCCGAGAGCAGCGCGCCGATGGTGGTCGGGATCAGCGTCACGAACAGCGCGACGAGGACGATCACAGGGATCGCGCCGCCGGCATAGCTGGCGAAGCTCGGGATCGTCGCGGTCGCCAGCACGAAGATCAGCGTCATGCCGGCGAGCAGGATGTTGAGCGCGATCTCGTTCGGCGTCTTCTGCCGCTCGGCGCCTTCGACCAGCGCGATCATGCGATCGATGAAGGTCGAGCCCGCCGTCGCGGTGATGCGCACGCGGATCCAGTCCGACAGCACCTGCGTGCCGCCGGTGACGGCCGAGCGGTCGCCGCCGGATTCGCGGATGACCGGCGCCGATTCACCGGTGATCGCGGCCTCGTTGACCGAGGCGATGCCTTCGATCACCTCGCCGTCTGAGGGGATGATGTCGCCGGCCTCGACCAGCACGACGTCGTTGAGCTTCAGGCTCGGCCCGGGGACCAGCGTGTATTTGCTGCGATCGGTACCGCTGAGCAGCTTGGCCTGCGTCTCCGCGCGCGTCCGGCGCAGCGAATCCGCCTGCGCCTTGCCACGCCCTTCGGCGACGGCCTCGGCGAAATTGGCGAACAGCACGGTGAACCAGAGCCAGAGCACGATCTGGAAGGAGAAGCCCAGATGGGTCGCCCCGGTGATCCAGTCGCGCAGCAGCAGGATCGTGGTCAGCGCCGAGACGACGGCGACGACGAACATCACCGGGTTCTTGGCAAGGCTGCGCGGATCGAGTTTGCGGAGGGCGCCGCCGAGCGCCGGGACGAGAATGCGGGCATCGAGGATGCTGCCGGACCTTGGATGACTCATGACGAAAGCTCCGTCGTGGCCTGCGAGCGGGACCCTTTTCGGGTCAGACCGCGGCAAGCAGGAAAGAAAGGGCGTGGAGGACGATGGCGATCAACAGGACCGCGATCGTCGCTCCGCAGATGAGGGTCGAAGGGCGAGGTCCCGTTTCGGTGCGCATGACCAGTTCCTCAGAAGCTCTGGCCGGCGAGCATCGCCAGGTGCTCGACGATCGGGCCGAGCGCGAGCGCCGGGAAGAAGGTCAGGCCGCCGACGATGACGATCACGCCGATGAGCAGGCCGATGAAGAGCGGCCCATGCGTCGGGAAGGTGCCCGCCGATTCCGGCACGGTCTTCTTGGCCGCGACGGAGCCTGCCAGCGCCAGCGCCGGGATGATGACGAGGAAGCGCCCCATCAGCATGGCGACGCCGATGGTCAGATTGTACCAGACCGTGTTGCCGGAGAGCCCGCCGAAGGCCGAGCCGTTGTTCGCCGCCGCCGAGGTATAGGCATAGAGCACCTCGGAGAAGCCGTGCGGGCCGGCATTGGCGATCGAGGCGACGGCATCCGGCAGCACGACGGCGACGGCGGTGAAGCCGAGCATGGCGAGCGGCAGGCAGAGCACGGCGAGCATCGCCATCTTGACCTCCTTCGCTTCGATCTTCTTGCCGAGATATTCCGGCGTGCGCCCGACCATCAGCCCGGCGACGAAGACGGCGATGACGACGAAGAGGATGATGCCGTAGAAGCCGGCCCCGACGCCGCCGATGATGATCTCGCCGAGCATCATGTTGATCAGCGGGATCAGCCCGCCCAGCGGCATCAGGCTGTCATGCATCGCGTTGACGGCGCCGCAGGATGCAGCCGTGGTGACGACCGCGAACAGCGCCGAGAGCACGATGCCGAAGCGCGTCTCCTTGCCTTCCATGTTGCCGCCATCGAGGCCGAGCGCCTGGACGAGCGGGTTGCCGGCGGCCTCGGCCCAGTAGCAGACGATGACGCCGGCCACGAACAGGAGGCCCATCACGGTAAAGATCGCCCAGCCCTGCTTCTCGTTGCCGACCATGCGGCCGAAGACATTAGTCAGAGCCGCGCCGATCGCGAAGATCGCGACCAAGTGGATCAGGTTGGTGAAGGCGGTCGGGTTCTCGAAGGGGTGCGCCGCATTGGCATTGAAGAAGCCGCCGCCATTGGTGCCGAGATGCTTGATCATCATCTGCGAGGCGACCGGCCCCTGCGCGATCGTCTGCTGTGCGCCTTCGAGCGTCGTCGCGACGGTGTAGGGGTTGAGGTTCTGTGGCACGCCCTGCCAGACGAGGACGAGCGTCCCGATCACGCAGATCGGCAGCAGGACATAAAGCGTCGCGCGAACGAGATCGGCCCAGAAATTGCCGAGCGTGCGGGCCGAACGGCGCGCGAAGGCGCGGATCACCGCGACGGCGATGGCGATGCCCGTCGCCGCCGAGACGAAGTTCTGCACGGCCAGCCCCGCCATCTGGGTGAAGTAGGACATCGTGCTTTCGCCGGCATAGTTCTGCCAATTAGTATTCGAGACGAAGCTCGCAGCCGTGTTGAAGGCGAGATCGGCCGGCACCGCGCCCATCTCCGCCGGGTTGAAGGGCAGCGCGCCCTGCAGCCGCTGCATCGCGTAGAGCACGAGGAAGCCGGCGAGGTTGAACAGCAGCATCGCGGTGACATAGCTCGTCCAGTGCTGCTCCTCCTTCTCATGCGTGCCGGCGGCGCCGTAGAGCAGCCGCTCGACCGGGTGCAGGACCGGCGAAAGCAATGTGCGCTCGCCGGCGAAGACGCGCGTCATGTAGCCGCCAAGCGGCCTGGCCAGAGCAATGATGATCCCGCAGAAGAGCAGGATCTGGATCCATCCGTTGAGGGTCATGGACGAGGTTCCGAATCTGAGGGGCCGCCGCCGTCAGAACCGCTCGGGGCGGATCAGCGCGTAGGTGAGGTAGGCGAGCAGGAACAGCGTCACCGCTCCGCCCAGGACGTAATCCAGAAGCATTCCGGCCTCCCCTAGAGCGCGTCGCAGGCAGCGACATAGGCGAAGCAGAGCCCGAAGAAGACGAGCCCGATGGCGAGTACGATGGTGTCCATCATCGAATAACCCCGATGGTCGTGGCTGCCGGACCATCCGTCCGGCAGCGAGCACCGGTTCCATTGGGGGGACCGGCCGTTCGGGGCCAATATCGCGCCGAGGCCATAGCCGTTCGAGAGAAGGACGGAGGCGCGGATATAAAGATTTTATAGGAATTTTCGGCCAACGCGCCGGGCGAGCATCGAACGGCGGCGGCGCTAAAAGCCGCCTGCCCTACCGAAAACGCAGGGAAACCCCGTCACCGGGCCGCTTGTGAGCCGCCCATGCGCCATGCCAGAAGCTGGCGCGAATTTGGGCAATAGAGCCCGCGCAGGAGGAAGCCTTCCATGAGCAACAGCAAGGACGTCTGGCGTCTGATCGACGACAAGGCCCCGGCCTATTTCGAGCTCTCCGACCGCATCTGGCACATGCCCGAGCTGAACTATCAGGAAGTCCGCTCTGCGGCCGAGCATCAGGCCATGCTGGAGCGCGAGGGCTTCCGCGTCACCACCGGCGTCGCCGGCCTGCCCACCGCCGTGGTCGGCGAGGCCGGCGAAGACGGCCCGGTCATCGCGATCCTGGGTGAATTCGACGCGCTGCCGGGCCTGAGCCAGGAAGCCGGCGTCGCGAGCGAGACGCCGGTCGAGAAGGGCGGCAACGGCCATGGCTGCGGCCACAACATGCTGGGTTCGGCCTCCCTCCTCGCCGCCACCGCGGTGAAGGACTACCTCGCCGCCAACGGCATCAAGGGCCGGGTGCGCTATTATGGCTGCCCGGCGGAGGAAGGCGGCTCGGCCAAGGGCTTCATGGTCCGCGCCGGCGCCTTCGACGACGTCGATATCGCACTGTGCTGGCACCCGGCCTCGTTCAACGGCGTCAACCGGCCCTTCTCGCTCGCCTGCGTCGAGATCGAGTTCACCTTCAGCGGCCGCGCCTCGCACGCCGCCGCCGCGCCCCATCTCGGCCGCTCGGCGCTCGATGCCGTCGAGCTGATGCATATCGGCGTCAACTACATGCGCGAGCATATGCCTTCGACGGCACGCGTCCACTACGCCATCATCAACGCTGGCGGCATCGCCCCCAACGTCGTCCAGGCCACCGCGACGACGCGCCAGCTGATCCGCGCCGCCACCCTCAGTGAGATGTGGGATCTCGTCGCCCGCGTGAAGAAGATCGCCGAGGGCGCCGCGCTGATGAGCGAGACCACCGTCTCCGTCAAGCAGCTCTCCGGCGACGCCAACCTGATCGGCAACCGCCCGCTCGAAGAGGCGATGCAGGCCAATCTCGAGGCGCTCGGCGGCCCGGGCTTCGACGCCGCCGACCAGGCTTTCGCCGCCAAGTTCCAGAAGACCCTGAGCGCCGAGGACATCGCCGCGGCCTATGGCCGCTTCGACCTCAAGCCGAAGGAAGGCGAGGCGCTGAGCGACGACATCTATCCGCTCGGCGCCGGCAACGACACCTCGGTCGGCTCAACCGATGTCGGCACGGTGAGCTGGGTCGTCCCGACCGTGCAATGCCGCACCGCCTGCTACGCCATCGGCACGCCCGGCCATTCCTGGCAGCTCGTCGCCCAGGGCCTGGCCCCTGCGGCGCACAAGGGCCTGGCGCTGGCGGCCAAGGCGATGGCCGGCGTCGCCGCCGACGTGCTGAACGATCCCGCCCTGCTCAAGGCGGCGAAGGACGATTTCGCGGCGTTCCGCGCCAAGAACCCCTTCGCCAACCCGATCACCGACGATGTCGAACCCCCGCTCGACATGGCGGCACATTGACGCTCTTCCCGGCGGAAGCGCGCGATGCATGTGAGCAAAGCCGCTCGATGACTTGCGTATTCGCTCCGCTGCGGGAATCAAGCGCATCGTCACACCGCTCGGATGGGCGGGGCTTCCCGCCCCTCCCATCCGGCGGATTTCTTTTTGTCGAAAGCAGGGGCCGATGAACCAGCCTGGCTTCTTCGAGATCATCGGCTTCGGCGCCAATGGCTGGGGCCCCGCCCTGCTGGCGGCAACAGGCATGACGATCGCCGTCGCGATCTGCGGCTTTGCGCTCGGCGCCGTCATCGGGGCGCTGGGCGCCTGGGCCAAGCTCTCCGGCGGCCCGATCACGCGCCGGCTTGCCGATGGCTACACCACCGTGCTGCGCGGCATCCCCGACCTTCTGGTCATCTACCTCTTCTATTTCGGCTCGAGCGCGGTGCTCACCCCGCTCGGCCGGCTCTTCGGAGCGACCGGCTTCATCAGCCTGCCCGGCTTCCTTGCCGGCGCGCTCGCCATCGGCTTCGTCTCCGGCGCCTATCACACAGAGGTCTTCCGCGGCGCCTATCGCGCCGTCTCGCGCGGCGAGATCGAGGCTGCCATCGCCTGCGGCATGAGCCCGTTTTTGAGACTCAGGCGCGTCATCGCCCCGCTCGTGCTGCGCTATGCCCTGCCCGGCCTCGGCAATGTCTGGCAGCTCGTGCTGAAGGAAACCGCGCTGATCTCGGTCACCGGCCTGGTCGAGATCCTGCGCCAGGCCCAGATCGGCGCCGGCTCGACCCGCCAGCCCTTCACCTTTTTCTTCATCGCCGCGATCCTCTATCTCGTCATCTCCTCGGTGTCGGGCTGGGGCCTGCGCGCGGCGGAAACGCGCTTCACGCGCGGCCTCAGGAGGGCGTGATGGATTTCGCCTTCATGTATGAGACGCTGCTGACGCTGGTCGCAGGCATCCCGCTGACGCTGAAGCTCGCGCTCTCCTCGGTCGCCTGCGGCTCGGTGCTGGCGCTGCTGCTCGCGCTGCTGCGCATGTCCGGCATCGCGCCGCTGGAGTGGTTCGCGCGCTTCTACGTCTTCATCTTCCGCTCGACGCCGCTGCTCGTGCAGATCTTCATCATCTATTACGGGCTAAGCCAGTTCCGCGAAGTCCGCATGAGCTTCGCCTGGCCCTTGCTGCGCGACCCCTATTGGTGCGCGCTGCTGGCGCTCTCGCTCAACACCGCCGCCTATGCCAGCGAGATCTTCCGCGGCGGGCTCCAAGCCGTGCCGGCCGGGCAGATCGAAGCCGCCCGCGCCGCCGGCATGACGCGCCTTCTGATGTTCCGCCGCATCGTGCTGCCGCTCGCCATCCGCCAGGCCCTGCCGGGCTACGGCAACGAACTCATCCTGATGATCAAGGCGACCTCGCTCGCCTCGATCATCACGCTGATGGAGATCACCGGGCTCGCCGCCAAGCTGATCTCGGAAACCTACCGCGCCATCGAGGTCTTCATCGTCGCCGGCGCGATCTACCTCGTCATCAACTTCGTCGTGACGCGGCTCGTCCAATACGCCGAATATCGGCTGACGCCACATCTGCGCCCCGCCCCCGGCGCACCCGCGACCCTGAAATCCGGAGCTTCCGCATGAGCGCCGTCCCAGAACGCCCCGTCGCGGTCTCGCTGACCAATCTGCGCAAGACCTTCGGCTCGCTCGAAGTGCTCAAGGGCATCTCCCTCGAAGCCCGCGAGGGCGACGTCGTCTCGATCCTGGGCTCCTCGGGCTCGGGCAAATCGACCATGCTCCGCTGCATCAACATGCTGGAGATACCGGACTCAGGCGACATCACGGTCGCCGGCGAGACTATCCGCTTGCAGCAGACGCCGAACGGCACCAAGCCTGCCGATCCGCGCCAGGTCGACCGGATCCGCAGCGAGCTCGGCATGGTCTTCCAGAATTTCAATCTCTGGTCGCATATGACCATTCTGGAGAACGTCATCGAGGCGCCCATCCATGTGCAGGGGCGCCCGCGCGCCGAATGCATCGCCGAGGCCGAGGCGCTGCTCGCCCGCGTCGGCATCGCCGACAAGCGCAACCACTATCCGGCGCATCTCTCCGGCGGCCAGCAGCAGCGCGCCGCGATCGCCCGCGCGCTCGCCCAGCGCCCCAAGGTCATGCTCTTCGACGAGCCGACTTCGGCGCTCGACCCCGAGCTCGTCGGCGAAGTGCTGCGCGTGATGCGCTCTCTTGCGGAAGAGGGCCGCACCATGCTGGTCGTGACGCATGAGATGGGCTTCGCCCGCGACGTTTCCAGCAAGGTCGTGTTCCTGCACAAGGGCGTCATCGAGGAGGAGGGCCCGCCGCAGCAGGTCTTCACCGCCAGCCGTTCCGAACGCTTCCGCCAGTTCCTGGCGGGCTGATATTAACCGCGCGCCGCTCGCGGCCGCATCATCAGGGAAGAGACCATGAAGACCATCACCAAGCTCTTTGCGCTCGCCGCGCTCGGCGCTGCCGCATTCGCCGCCCCCGTCCTCGCCCAGGCGCCGCAGAAGGTGCGCATTGCCACCGAAGGCGCCTTCCGCCCGTGGAACTGGACCGAGGCCAACGGCACCCTCGCCGGCTTCGAGATCGACCTGTACAAGGACCTGTGCAAGCGGGCCAATCTCGACTGCTCGATCGAGGCCCAGGCCTTCGACGGCATGATCCCCGCCCTCAACGCCGGCAAGTTCGACGCGATCATGGCCGGCATGTCGGTCACCCCGAAGCGCGAGGAGGCGATCCTCTTCTCGAACCCCTACGGCTCGACCGGCCAGACCTTCGCCGTCATCAAGGGCAGCCCGCTCGCCGATCTGCCGGACACCGGCAAGATCTTCCACCTGACCACCGACGAGCCCGGTGCCCTTGCCGAGATCGAGAAGCTGAAGCCCCTGCTCAAGGGCAAGATCATCGGCGTGCAGACCTCGACCATCAACGGCGCCTTCCTCGAAAAGTACCTGAAGGGCCTCGTCGAGATTCGCGAGTACAAGACCACCGAGCAGCACGACCTCGACCTGGCCGCCGGCCGCGTCGACCTGATCATGGCTTCGATGGCCTATCTCTCCACCGCCGCCAAGAAGGCCGGCAACGAGGACATGGTCGTGGTCGGCCCGCGCTTCCAGGGCGGCATCGTCGGCAAGGGCAGCGCCATCGGCCTGCGCAAGAGCGACACCGAGCTGAAGGCGAAGTTCGACAAGGCGATCGCCGAGGCCAATGCCGACGGCACGATCAAGGCACTGGGCGAGAAGTATTTCGGCTTCGACGTCACGGTGCGCTGAAGCGCCTCGTCCTGCGCGATCGTCCGATGCGGCGATCGCGCAGTTCCTTCTGCGCGAGCCTCAGCCGTCCTGCCGGCCGGCGATCTCGACGCGCATCGCCGGCTTGGTCGCCTTGAACTCGGCGACCGCCGCAGCCGAGAGATCAGAAATCGAATCCGACCCGCGCGACATCGCTTGCAGGATGATGCGCCCGAGGCGATCCCGCGCTTCCGCTTCAAGCTCCGCGTCCGTGCGCGCGTCATAGTCCAGCGCAGCCCAGGCTCTGGCGAGCACGGCTTCTGCGACGAGAAGCTCCTGAGAGTTCAGGACACCGGGAAAGCGGAAGTTCTGGGCGGGCATCATCGATTCGAGCATGGCGGCGCAACGGATATGGGGGCGGCGAGGTTCCCCGCAAGGCAGGCGGAATTGCGGCCATGCCCTGAACACCCGCCGCAAGAACGGCATCACCCACAAAAACAACGAGCTGCGCACAGGCTAGGGTATCGAACCCGGCTTCGACGCAACCGACGCCGCAACACGGATTGAATAAACAACAAGTCCAAATTGGACTGATTGTCTAAATTTGACTTGACCCCTCGGCCGCCCGGCCTCACAGATCGAGCAAACGCACTGCCCTGCGATGGCAGGGTTCGATGCGGCATTGCCGGAGGCTCCCGTGAAGTTCGACATTTTCCAGATGGAGCGGAACCAGACGCTCTTCGAGAACGACGTCGAGATCAATCTGACCGAAAGCGGCGTCCATCCCTGGGCGATCGAGGATATTCTGGGCGAACAGGCAGCGCGCGACCTGCTCAAGCAGCCCCTCGGCTATGGCTGGACCGACGGCCGGCCGGACCTGCGCAGCAACATCGCCTCCTGGTATCCGGGCGCCACCGCCGCCAATGTGCTGGTGACCAACGGCTCCTCCGAGGCGACGATGATCGCGTTGATGGCGCTGTTCGAACCCGCCGACGCGCTGGTCTTCGCCCTGCCTAACTTCATGCAGATCGACGGCCTCGGCCGCGCGCTCGGCTTCGACATCCGCCGGCTGGAGCTTTCCGGCGAGAGCGACTGGCAGATCGACGCAGAGCAGCTCGCCGCCGTCGCTGCCGGCGCCAAGGCCATCGCCGTGACCAACCCGGCCAACCCGACCGGCAGCGTGCTTTCTGCTGCGAGCCGCGCCGTTCTCATCAAGGCCGCCGAGCGTAACGACGCCTGGCTCATCGTCGACGAGATCTACCGCGGCGGCGAGATCGACGGCGCGGAGACGCAGACGCTCTGGGGCAGCTACCCCAAGGTGCTCGTCACCTCGAGCCTGTCTAAGTCCTTCGCCTGCCCGGGCCTGCGTCTGGGCTGGATCGTCGCTCCCGCGGAGGTCGTAGCGGCTGCGGCCGAGCGACAGGACTACACCACGATCGGCAGCGGCATCCTCAGCCAGATCCTTGCGGAAGAGGTCATGCGTCCGGAAACACGCGGGCGCCTGCTTGCACGCGGCCGCGATTTGCTGCGCAGCAATGCCGATCTCGTTGCGCAATGGATGGCGCAGCATAACGAATGGTCCTGGCGGCGCCCGCAGGCCGGCGGCATGGCCTTCCTGCGCTATCCGCTCGACATGCCCTCCGAAGTCTTCTCGCAGAAGCTGCGCGAGGAGGAGAGCGTCTTCGTCGTCGCCGGAAGCTGGTTCGGCATCGAGAACCACATCCGCATCGGCATCGGCGTGCCGACCGAGGTGCTGCGCGACGGGCTGGCGCGGATGGATCGGTTTCTCGCGCGGTGCAAGGGCTGAAGTGCCTTCCACTCGCCGTCATGCTCGGGCTTGACCCGAGCATCTCGTGCCGAAGGAGGCTCCGACACCTCGCTTTCCAAAGATTCTCGGGGCAAGCCCGAGAAGGACGCCCTTCCCGTCGAAGGCTGGCGCTATCGACGCCCGATCCCGTCCAGCACCACCCGCGCAATCGCGACGTCCTGCACCGCGATACCGGTCAGGTCGGCGATGGTGATGTCGTCGTCCGCGCGGCGCGCCGGCACGTCCCCGGCCAGAACGGCCCCCAGCTCGACGCAATCGCCCGCATCGATCAGCCCCACGGCTGCGGCAGCGGCGAACTCGCCATGGTCGAGGCTCTGCTCCAGCGAATCCGCGATCCTTGTGTCAGCGAGCGCCACCAGCGCGGAGTCCAACTCCTGCTTGCCCGGCGCATCGGCACCGAGCGCAGTGATATGCGTTCCCGGCTTGATCCAGTCGTCTCGGATGATCGGCGCGGCAGCCGGCGTCACCGTGATCAGCGCATCCGAGCGCGCACACAGCGCCTCCAGCTCGGCCACCGGCTCGATGGCGATGCCCTCCCGTTCCAGATCGCGCTGTAGCGCCTCCAGCTTCTCCGGCGAGCGCGCCCAGCATGCGAAGCGCGGCTCGCGCTCGCGCAGCAGATGCGCGGCGGCGCGGATCTGGAAGCGCGCCTGCGTGCCGGCGCCCACGATCCCGATCCTGCGTGCATCCGCCCGCATCCCGGCCCGCGTCGCGATGGCGCCGGCCAGCGCCGTCCTCAAATCGGTGAGCCAGCCCTCGTCGCGCAGGATCGCGACGACCGCGCCGGTCTCGGCCGAGAGCGCGATCATCATGCCGCTCGTCGTCGGCAGGCCCTTGGCCGGATTGTCGTAGAACCCCGTCGCGATCTTCACGACGAAGATGGCATCACCGGCGATATGGCCGAACTTGATATGGCAGTCGCCGTTATGCGCGGGGAAGCCGAGATAGCCGACCGGCGGCATCTGCACCTGGCCGGCCGCAGCCGCCTTGAACCCCTCCTCCAGCGCGATGAAGGCCCGGTCGAGATCGACGGCGGCCTCGATCTCCGCCCGCGTCAGATCAAGCATCCGGGGTCTCGTTGGCCTGGTTGAGGTAGTTGTAGACGGTCGCGCGGGCGAGCCCGAGGATGCGCGAGATATAGGCGGCGGCATTGCGCCCGCCGAACGCCCCATTCGCGGCAAGGTCGGCCACCAGCTCGCGCTTCTCGGCCCGGCTGAGGCTGGTCACGGCGAGACCACGACTTTGAGTCCATTGCTGCACGAACTCGTTGATCCGCTCGTGCCAGTCCTCCTTGAACAGAGCCTGCGGCTTTTCCGCGCCGGCCGGGACGGTGGCGAAGGCCTGGAGCGTCTGCATCAGCGCGTGGAAATGCGACACGTCGACATTGATGCAGAGCACGCCGACCGGCTTCCCCCCCGCCGAAAGCACGATGCTGATCGATTTCAGCCGCCGCCCGTCCCAGTTCACCTTCTCATAGGGACCGATGATCGTCTCGTCGGGGTCGAAGCCGATCTCGTCGAGCAGCGAGGGCTCGCCGAGCACGCGCTGCGAGAAATTGCCGGCGATATGCACGACGCTCTGCGACCCCAAATCGTGCAGCACGACCTCGGCATGCGGCCGGAACAGCAGCGCGACCGCGTCGCAGATCGGCAGGTAAGGAGCGAGTTCCGGCGTCATGCTTCCCCCAGGCAGGCGTCAGCGTGGCTGCGACTTCAGATAGTCGCTCAGTCGCTCCAGCCCGGCCGAGAGATGCTCGCCCGGCGCACCGATGCCGATGCGGATATAGCCGTCGAGCCCGTAGACATCGCCCGGCAGCAGCATGATGCCGCGCTCCTCGCGGAGCCGGTGCACGAGCTCCGTCGAGTTCATCGAGTGGCTGTACTTGATGAAGGCCATGCCGCCGGCCTTGGGCGGCACGAAGGAGAAGAATTCCTCATTCGCCTTCACCCAGTTCGTGAGCAGCGCGAGGTTCTCCCGCAGGATGGTCTTGCTGCGCTGCAGGATCTCGGCGCGCTTCGCCGGCTGGACGACGATACGGGCGATCTGCTCGCTCAGCGCGCTCGTCGTGATCGAGGTGTAGTCCTTGTTCTGCCAGGCGGTGTAGATGTCGGCGGCAGGGCCGACGAGCCAGCCGATCCGCAGGCCCGGCAGCGCCATCGCCTTGGAAAGGCCGCTGGTGATGATCGCCTTCTCATAGAGATCGGCGAAGCTCGGCGGCTCGTCGACTTCGAGTTCCGCGCCCTTGTAGACCTCATCGGCGTGGAGATAGCAGCCCTGCTCGCGTGCGATCGCGACAAGCTCGTCCATCGTCTCCCGCGAGAGCAGGCTGCCCGTCGGATTGTTCGGATTGCAGATGGTCATCAGCTTGGTACGCGGCGTGATCGCCCTGCGGACCTCGTCGAGATCGGGCGTCCAGCCCAGCTCCTCGCGCAGCTTCACTTCCTTGACGGTGGCGCCGATTGCCCGCGCCCAGCCCCAGATCTGCAGGTAGTTCGGCACGAAGACGACAATCTCGTCGCCCGGCTCGATCAGCGACATCACCATCAGGAAATTGGCCTCGGCCGAGCCGTTGGTGACGATCACCTCGTCCAAGGTTCGGTTGCGATAGAGTTTGGCGATGTCCTCGCGCAGCTCGACCGCGCCATTGGTCCAGCCATAGCCAAGCTCGACCTCCATCAGCTTGGCGCGCTGCTCGGCGCTGAGCAGCTCGTTCAGCGAATAGGGATGGACGCCGCTGTCGGAGAGATTGAACTCGACGGTGTTCTCATAGAGCGACTGGATCCGTTCCAGGGTGAATTCTTCGATCTTCATGCTGCCCATCCCGCAGCGGCCGTTCCGCCGCACCTGCTGCGAGTATGATGAGCATGATTTAGACGTCAAGGTCGATTTTGGAATTTACAGTCCAAATCGCGATTGCTATCCGTTGGCGACGACGTCGCAGCCGCTCCCGGAGAGCCCATCATGTCCGACCAGAACCCCGGTGCCAACAAGATGTGGGGCGGGCGCTTCACGACGGCTCCGGCCGATGTGATGCGCAAGATCAATCCCTCGATCGGCTTCGACTACCGGCTCTACCGTCAGGACATCGCGGCCTCCAAGACCCATGCCGCCATGCTCGCCCGCCAGGGCATCATCGCCGCCGCCGACAATGAGCGCATTCAGGCCGGGCTCGACCAGATCCGCGGCGAGATCGACCGCGGCGAACTCACGTTCAGCATCGACCTCGAGGACATCCACATGAATGTGGAAGCACGCCTCAAGGAGATCATCGGCGAGCCGGCGGGTCGCCTGCACACCGCCCGCAGCCGCAACGACCAGGCCGTCACCGACGTCCGCCTCTGGATGCGCGACGCCATCGACGGCCTCGACGGCGTGATCCAGGAACTACAGCGCGCACTGATCGAGCGTGCCAGCGAGCACGCCGGAACGATCATGCCCGGCTTTACCCATCTCCAGGTCGCCCAGCCCGTGACTTTCGGCCACCACCTGATGGCCTATGTCGAGATGTTCGGACGCGACCGCGAGCGGCTGGCCGGCGCGCGCCAGCGCACCAATGTCTCGCCGCTCGGCGCCGCGGCGCTCGCCGGTACCGCCTTCCCGATCGACCGGCAGTTCACCGCGGCCGAGCTCGGCTTCGCCCGGCCGACCGAGAACTCGATGGATTCGGTCGGCGCGCGCGACCATATCTGCGAGCTCCTGTTCTGCTGCTCGATGCTGGCCGTGCATCTCTCGCGCCTGAACGAAGAGATCACGCTCTGGTGCAGCGACGGCTTCCGCTTCATCGCGCTGTCCGACGCCTTCACCACCGGTTCCTCCATCATGCCGCAGAAGCGCAATCCCGACGCTGCCGAGCTGGTGCGCGGCAAGACCGGCCGTGTCGTCGGCTCGCTCACCGCCATGCTGGTGATGGTGAAGGGCCTGCCGATGACCTTCATGAAGGACATGCAGGAGGATAAGGAGCCGATGTTCGACGCGCTGGAGACCGTCGAGCTCTGCGTCGCCGCCACCACCGGCATGGTCCGCGACCTGACCGTGCGGCCCGAGAACATGTGCGCCTTCCTCGACCGCGGCTTTCCGACCGCGACCGACCTCGCAGACTGGTTGGTGCGCGAAGCCGGCGTGCCATTCCGCGACGCCCACCACATCACCGCCCGCATCGTCGCGCTCGCCGAGGCCAAGGGCTGCACCTTGCAGGCGCTCGATCTCGACGCCATGCGCTCGGTCGATCCCCGCATCAACGCCGCGGTCTTCGAAGTTCTGGCGCCGGAGCATTCCGTCCGCAGCCGCCGCAGCTATGGCGGTACCGCGCCCGATACGGTGCGCGAGGCGATCGAGCGGGCGAAGCAGCGCTGGCTGGCCGGCACCATGGCGGCGGAGGTCTGACGCGCATCTTCGCGCCAATCGGAGTGCTCTACACGAAAACGCGCGTCATCCCGGACGAAGCGAAGCGAAGATCCGGGATCCATGCCTGAGCCTTGATCAGATGGGCTCCGGCATGGATTCCGGGTCAAGCCCGGGATGACGGCGTGATTCCCCATGAGATCGGCGCGCCACGCATCCCGGCGGGCTCAGCCGCGCAAACTTTGCAGGACCAAAGCGGCCGGCTTTGTGGCTATGGATGATGGTGCCGGCCGATTCGACCGTGCCTGAAAGAATGAGCGCGGAGCACGGCGCAGGCTCCGCGGCGGGGGAGACAAGATGGAACACGTCTGGTTGCGTGGGGTCGCCGAACAGTTCGGCATCGATGGCGGGCTGCGGCAGCTCGGCGGCGAATACGACCTCAACTTCCGTGGCCGGACGGGCGATGGCGACGTCATCGTCAAGGCGATGCGCCCGCAGGGCGAGCCCGCCCTGGTCGAGCAGCAATGCGCTGCGATCAGCCATGCGCTCGCCGCCGATCCGACCCTGCCGCTGCCCCGCCTGCTTCCCACCGAAGGCAACCGCTTCTGGCAGAACGTGGCGGATGCTGAGGGCCAGCAGCGCATGGTCTGGGTCCAGCGCGCCTTTCAGGGCATCCCGATGGGTGAAGCCGGGCCGCAACCGCCTGCCGTCCTGTCCGAACTCGGCGCTTTGACGGCGCGGCTCGACCT